>BJGL01000032.1:0-14657 GCA_014190475.1 Bacteroidota bacterium | reverse complement strand
TCAGTTAACCAGGTGCTACAACAAAGTTCACGACCACAGCTTCCAATACCCCCCACTTTTCCAGCTTCCTGTCTGGCTCCAATTTGACGCATCTCTACTTTTACTTTGAACTCCGATGCATACACTTTAATCAATTCACGAAAATCTACTCGTCCATCAGCGATATAAAAGAAAGTGGCTTTACGACCATCTGCTTGCATCTCTACCTGGCTAATTTTCATATCCAGTCGGAGTTGCTTAGCAATGGCCCGACTACGAATAACCGCTTCAGGTTCCCGCGCTTTATTTTGTTTGAGTAATTCAATATCCCGATCAGTGGCTAATCGTAATACCTTTTTCATTTCGGGGTTATCTTCCTTAACACCTCTTTTTTTCAATTGCAAACGAACAATCTCACCGGTGAGTGACACTTCCCCTACATCAAACCCACCGACGCCTTCAACGGCTATCAGATCGCCTTTTTCAAATTGCTGTAAAGAGGGGTTGCGGAAAAAATCTTTACGGGTGCCTTGGCTAAAACTTACTTCAATTACCCGGCATTGGCTGTCTGTGTCTACCAAAGGAAGATTGCGTAACCAATCATGCGCATTCATACGGTTGCATCCGCCTGAACTACATCCGCCGTTACTTTTACATCCATTTGGTTTTCCGCCAGTTGCGGTCCCACATCCAGAACAACTCATTCCAACAAAAGTACGGTATTGTCCTGAATGATGTGGTAGAGCTTGATTGTCAAGGCATGAAAGAGGATCTTGGCGTTTGCGTTTCTTTCTACATGGTAATGAGCCTGATCAATTTCACGCATCATGGCTTCTTGTTGTTCAAAACCGGCAATTCGGTTTAAGCGTGCAGCAAAGTCCTTTTCTTTTTCACTGATCAGCAGATTTTCGCCCTGGATCCTATAATGAACGGCTTGTTCCAGTAAATGATTGA
Source organism: Bacteroidota bacterium (assembly GCA_014190475.1). Taxonomy (GTDB): domain Bacteria; phylum Bacteroidota; class Bacteroidia; order Chitinophagales; family Chitinophagaceae; genus JJ008. The sequence continues at coordinate 13,724 of BJGL01000032.1, read as the reverse complement.
AGTATCGTAAAAATTGTTTTTGTTTCTCCCTTCCCAGTTTGGCAACTTCTTCCACCCATTTAGTTTGGGCAACCGGACCTGTCTTTAAAATAGAATTCAACCAGTTTCGAACTAATTCTTGCCAATCTTCTTCGGCATGTTGTACCAGCATCAACGCTTCGCGGTAATTTCCATCTGCCAATGCGGCTATTTGTCCGGCAATTGCGGGAGCAGTTTTATTTCTTTCGATCAGCGCCTTTTCAATTACATCAGTTTCCAGCGCGGGTACTTTGATGAGTTGACAACGACTCACAATGGTAGAGAGTATCCCACTCTCATTCTCACTCACCAGTATTAAAAGTGTTTGCGGTGGGGGTTCTTCAATCAATTTGAGTAGTTTGTTTCCTTCATTCCCCATCAACTCAGGTAGCCACAGGATTAAAATTTTCCAGGGGCTCTCAAAACTTTTTAAACTCAGCTTCCGCACAATATCATTACACTCTTCGGCGGTAATTTTTCCTTGGCTATTATCTTTTTCTTTAATCAGTTCAATCCAGTCAAAAAGATTTCCATAGGGATGTTGCGTCATGAACTCCCGCCACTCTTTTATAAAATCAGTGGCAATCGGTTTTTCGCCAGGTTTTTTTGTAACGGTTGGGTAAGAAAAATGAATATCAGGATGAACTAGTTCACTGGCTTTTTTACAGGCTGCACAAACTCCACAAGGTGCAGCAAGATGACTAACAGTTGCTTTCTCACAAACCAGATACTGGGCAAAAGAAATGGCAAGCGGTAAGGCGCCCGCGCCTTCTTTTCCAAGAAAAAGAAGAGCATGACTAAGTCGGTTTTGTAATACCAACTCAGTTAATTGTTTTTTTAGTGGCTCCTGACCGATCAGTGAATCCCAGTTCATGGAAGGCGAATGTAGGGTATCCCTTCCCTAAATCAAAGGGCCATGCCCTTCAATTATTACAACTTATTGTAACCAGCGCGTAATCTCCTCGCTCATTGGGGTGGTACGGGGAGAAAATGTTGCAATGAGTTCTCCTTTTTCGTCCAGCAAAAATTTTCCAAAGTTCCAGGTTACAGGATCGTCCAATTTTTTGGCCTTTGCCTGCTCTTTGAGGTATTTATATAACGGATGAACGTCACCTCCTTTTACAGAAACCTTTGCAGCCATCGGAAAACTAACACCATAGTTGCGTTTACAAAAAGCACTGATCTCTTCATTAGAACCAGGCTCCTGTCCCATGAAATTATTGGCAGGGAAACCTACTATCACTAGTTTTTTCCCGTAGGTCTTATAAAGTTGTTCGAGCCCTTCATATTGGGGAGTCAGACCACACTTTGAGGCCGTGTTTACAACCAATATTTTCTTGCCTTTGAAACTGGCAAAGTCGATGGTGTTTCCCTCTAACCCGGGTACGGAGAACTGATAAATTGAGTTTTCGGTGTTGATCATAAAAAGAGTAGAAACCAATAATAGAATAAGTTTCATAAAGGTGAATTTGAGTAATAACAAATTACTTCAAAAAAGGTTAACGATTACTGTAACAAACACTGGCAATCCATAATTTCCGTTCCTCGGCTTCCAGTAAAGCCTGGCCACAAGCCTCCAGGGTTGCGCCGGTAGTGATTACATCGTCAACGAGTAATATATTTTTATACGGGACCTCATTAAATGGAGTAGCTTCAAAAATGCCCCGCATATTTTCCCAACGTTCAGCCCGGTCTTTTTTTGTTTGTGTACTGCGTTCAGCATTCCTTCGAAGCAGTGTTGTACAAACCGGCAGCCCGGTAACGGCAGCGATCCCCTGACAAATAAGCGTAGCCTGATTAAACCCTCTGCTTTTTTCTTTGGAAGGATGAAGGGGAACCGGAACCAACACGTCTGCTGGAAAGCGAGAAGTGTTTTTAAGGGCTGTTCCCAATAAACTTCCTAATTGAATCCCCAACGCCTGATTACCTCTGTATTTTAATTCATGTAATAGTGATTGCATCGTGGAGTCCTGCGAATAAAAAAAGAGGCTGGTGGCAGCTTGCACATGAGTTCGTCCCCAAAATATTTTTTCTACCGGATTGTCGGGTTGGGCTGTAAAATGAGTGAGGGGCAATCGATGTAAGCAACGCAAACAAATTTCAGTTTGCTTATCCAAGCGGTCTGTTCCACAACCGGCACAATGATGCGGAAAAAAAAGGCAGGCGGCCGCCTCTGCCCAATTAGCAAGTACACCCACGGCTCAATTATCTTTCGAATAAATAACGATATAGTTCCTCGACACGGGCAAGTGCCACTACTTCAATACCGCTCTGCTTAGAAGCGGGTCGACTTTTTTTCTCTTTGTAATTATAACGGGAAACAATAATTTTTTCAAAGCCCAGTTTAGCACCTTCTGCAATGCGTTGTTCAATGCGATTAACAGCTCGAATTTCTCCACTCAAACCAACCTCACCCGCAAAACAAATGGAGGAGGGAAGTGGTATATCTTCATAGGAGGAAAGCAACGCACATAAAACAGCTAAATCAATAGAAGGATCTTCTACCTTTAGCCCCCCGGCAATATTCAGAAACACATCTTTGTTGCCAAATTGAAAGCCTCCTCTTTTTTCCAAAACAGCCAACAATAATTGTAAGCGACGCAGATCAAATCCACTTACCGTTCGTTGCGGTGTTCCATAAACTGATTGCGTAACCAATGCTTGCACTTCAATCAATAAGGGCCGCATTCCTTCGAGCGTGGCTGCAATGGCAATGCCACTTAATGCTTCTTCTTTTTGTGTAAGTAATATTTCACTGGGATTAAGAACGCCACGCATACCCGTTTCATTCATCTCGTATATCCCTAATTCAGCGGCACTCCCAAAACGGTTTTTGAGTGTACGCAGGATCCGATAAGCATAGTGTCGATCCCCTTCAAATTGCAGTACGGTATCTACCATATGCTCCAGTACTTTCGGTCCTGCTATCTGTCCTTCTTTAGTAATATGACCAATCAGAAATACCGGCGTGTTGGTCTCTTTAGCAAAACGCTGAAATTCTGCAGCACATTCTCTGATTTGCGATACAGATCCTGCTGATGCATCCAGAAAAGGAGTTTGTAGTGTTTGAATAGAATCAACAATGATCAATCCCGGCTTTAATTTCTTGATCTCCTGAAAAATTACAGACGTGTTCGTTTCAGTCAGCAAATAAAAATCTGGATTTTGTAATTGTAATCGGTCCGCTCTCATTTTAATCTGCTGCTCACTTTCTTCGCCGCTGATATAGAGTACTGAAACATTTTTTAGCCAAAGACCTGTTTGTAAAAACAAGGTAGATTTTCCAATACCCGGTTCTCCGGCAACCAATATTAAACTTCCTTGTACAATACCACCACCCAACACACGATTCAATTCCGCATCGCCCGTTACAATGCGACGTTCCTGATTACTTTTAACCTGATCAAGCGTGGTAATTTTCCCTTTTCTTTTTTCTTCGCCGTAAGCAGACCAATCCTGATGTTCTTTTGCGTTGTCTTTGTGTACAATCTCTTCTACATAACTATTCCACGTGCCACATCCAGGACATTGACCCAACCACTTTACGCTTTGATGACCGCAGTGTTGGCAGAAAAATGATGTTTTAGTTTTGCTCATACTTAAAATGAAAAGGGCCAATCTTTCGACTGACCCTTTACTTACTAACCCATTAAATTCTGTTGCTAAATTAGCAAGGGAGGGGTGATTTTTAAAATTAAATTTGAGTGTTGTGCATAACTTTTGGCACTTTCCCCCTACCTGACAGGGGGGCTAAATGGGGGAGAATGGAATGTCTAATTAATTGATAATCAGTATTAATTAATGGTTTTACTTACGGACGAACCCGAGGTAACCCTCAGCTTTAAATATTTTTTACCCCCTCCGGAATGACAAAAAGACGGATTCAAAACAGCCTGGGCCGGTGGCGATAAATTTGTAGTAATATTGGGTACTAAAACAATCAATCTACATGTCCAACGAAATTATGCTCGTGTCCCTCTTGTTTCTGGGAATCAGCTTTTTGGTGTCTTCAATTTTAAAGGGGAAATTTAGCCGTTACAGTAAGCTTCAATTATCTAAAGGCCTGTCTGGCAAGGAGATAGCTGAAAAAATGCTCCGTGAAAACGGTATTTATGACGTAACAGTTACTTCTGTGGATGGATTTCTCTCTGATCACTATAATCCACTCAATAAAACTGTAAACTTAAGCCCTGATGTATACCATGGGGTGTCAGTTTCAGCTGCAGCCGTGGCTGCCCACGAATGTGGTCACGCCGTGCAACATGCAACCGCCTACGGTCCCTTGGTTTTCAGAAGCCGTATGGTGCCAGTAGTTCAGTTCAGCGCTAACATCGTTAACTGGGTATTAATGGCCGGTATTATTATGTTGGCTGTAAGTAACAACGCTACCGTTTTGTTGATTGGTATCATCATGATGTCGTTGACAGTATTATTCAGTTTGGTTACGTTGCCTGTAGAGTTTGACGCCAGCAAGCGTGCCTTGGCATGGTTAGAGCAAACCAATGTTACCAACTCAGAGGAATATCCATTGGCAAAAGATGCATTGAAATGGGCCGCCACTACCTATGTGGTAGCTGCTCTCGCTGCAGTGGTAACGCTGATTCAGTATGTCATGATTTATCTGAACAGCCGCGAACGATAATTCAAAAGTCTTAGGAGAGTTTGATCTCTTCTTCGTTCTTGTCAAAAAAACGATATTCGGTCAGATGATAGGAACTGTCTGCAACTACAGCTGTTTTCTGGCCGAATTTTTTATTCCATATAGCCATCTTTGTTTTCCAGAACCAACCTTTGGTAAGGTAGGCGTACAGGATAGGATGAACTACTAGCTTCAGTTGTTCATGTTTATGTGTAATCAGATAGCTTAAGTTCTTTTCAATCTCGTCCTCTAGCAATAAGGTTGAAGTAATTTTCCCAGTTCCATTACAAGTAGGACATGCTTCTTGTGTGTTGATGGTCAACTCTGGCTTCATGCGTTGACGTGTGATCTGCATGATGCCAAATTTGGAAATAGGAAGTATGGTATGCTTAGCCCGGTCTTGGGATAAACACGCTTCCATTTTATCATGAAGTTTACGTTTGTTCTCTGGCAACTTCATATCAATAAAGTCTACTACAATAATACCACCCAAGTCACGCAGGCGTAACTGACGGGCAATTTCCTCTGCAGCTTCCAGATTTGTTTCCAGTGCATTTTGCTCCTGGTTACTTCCCACACTTTTATAACCACTGTTTACATCAATTACATGAAGCGCCTCGGTGTGTTCAATAATGATGTAAGCCCCACTATCCAGATTTACAGTTTTACCAAATGCAGATTTTACCTGTTTGGTAATTCCATAAGTATCAAAAATGGTAGAACCGTTTCCGTAGTAAGAAACAATTTCTTCTTTTTCAGGCGCAATACGCTGGATATAACTTTTGGTATCACTATACAGCGTTTTATCATTGATTACAATGCGATTGAAATCTGCATTGAGTAAATCGCGGAGAATGCTGGTAGTCTTAGTTTGTTCGCTCAGAATTTTTGCAGGCGCAACGGCACCTTTTAAATTCTGTTGAATGGTAGCCCAGGTAGCCGTAAGAGTAGCCAGATCCTCGTGTAGTTCCGCTGTTTTTTTACCTTCTGCTGCAGTACGAACAATAACGCCAAAATTCTTGGGCTTAATGGCCTCAATCAATTTTTGTAAACGTTTTCTTTCTTCACCCGAATGTATTTTACGGGATACCGCCACCACATCATTAAATGGGGTTAATACCACAAAACGGCCTGGTAGTGAAATCTCACAACTTAATCGTGGTCCTTTTGCAGCAATAGGCTCTTTTAAAATCTGCACTAACACGGAGGGTTTTCCGTTCATCACTTCGCTGATCTTTCCTGTTTTGAGTATTTCAGGTTCAACGGTGAATTTGCTAAAGTCCAATCCCTTTTCACTTTTATCGTTCATAGAGAACTGGGTGAACTTGAGAAGTGACTTGATGTAGGGGCTTAAATCGGTGTAATGCAGAAATGCGTCTTTTTCAAATCCTACCTCTACAAAGGCCGCATTTAATCCGGGGATTAGTTTTTTAACCTTTCCCAGGTAGAGATCACCCACCGCAAAGCGGGCATCGCTTTTCTCGTTATGTAGCTCAACGAGTTTTTTGTCTTCGAGCAGTGCTATTTCTACACCCTGCGCGGTGACATTGATGATTAATTCTTTGTTCATTACAGCTTGGGTACTGTATTACCTATGGAACCTGTTCCAACAATTAATTGGACAGGAGACGGTAAAACACCGGCTGATAAAATACGCAATTGCGTAAACGGCGACAATGTTCGAGAACAGTTTCGAATAGATAGTCGGAAACAACCGGGGACTGAAAACAAAAAAAGCGAGTACCGGGCCATGATGGCCCGGCTGCTTATTTATTTCTCTTCTTATGACGATTCTTTCTCAGTCTTTTTTTACGCTTGTGCGTCGCAATCTTATGACGCTTCCTCTTTTTACCACAAGGCATACCAGAAATTTTTTTATTTGTTAAAAATTAGTTTATCAATTTGTTTTGGAACTATTATTTGAGTGCTCCGATCCGATCCTTTATTGCTTGTCTGATTTCAGGTTGTTCAATCAGTTGCAGGCTTTTTTCATACCACTTTACCGCTTCCTTTTTTTCGCCCGTTCTTTCATAAAGATCTGCCAGTAGCAGATGAGCTTCTATGTTTCGGGGTTCTACCTTGATTACAGTTTGTAAACGAGTTATTCCTTTATCAAACTGTCCAGATAGGATGGAGGCTTTTACCAGGGTTAGTTGAGCGTAAACATGGGTACTGTCTCGCTGTACTACTTCCCGGATTAGTGCAATTCCTTCCATGGGGTTGGTACTGATGTTGCCAAACAAGTAGCAGGCACCCAGTCCCACCTTGGTGGAATCGTTGTTGGGATTGATCTTCAAAGAGCGCTCGTATAGGTCCTTGGCTTGCAAAGCTTTCCATTGGCGTCGTGGGCCATCCGGATCCTCTTGCAGGTTATCCAGGAACAAACGGGCTGCGAAGGTGAGGCTTTTTTCGGAATTTTCCAATCGTGCAGCAAGGGCTTCGTTCCAAGCGTACAGTTCAAAATACCGAAACTCCTCCGACCAAAAATGGGCAAGTTCATGATAGGCAGCAAGTTGCGTAGCTGAAGTGGAGGCAGCTTTAAGCTTTTGCTCTAGATTTTTCAATGCTAAATTAAGTTCGCCCGTCAAGCTTTTTTCTACCGAAGAACGGGCAGAGTCAATGGAAAAGGTGCTGACTGCTGGCGCTGCAACAGAAGAATCAGTTTTTGTAAGCTTTTCTTTTTCAGGTACAAAGCGACCAAAAACAAAAAGAAGGAATACCAGGGACAAGCCAATGCCCGCCAATATCAATTGGGGTTTTTTCACGATCTAGAATTTCTCGGCAAAGTTACCGGATTGATCGCTTAATCATCTTCTCCAGGTCCAGTGTCAGGTTTGGGCTCTTTCAGTTTCTTCACCTCTGCAACAAATTCTTTTGCAGGCTTAAAGGCGGGAATGTAGTGCTCAGGGATGTGAACCGCTACATTTTTCTTAATGTTACGACCAATTTTTGCAGCCCGCTTTTTTGTGATAAAACTGCCAAATCCTCTTATGTAAATGTTTTCGCCACCGGCAAGTGTGTCTTTGACTTCCTTGAACATAGTTTCAAGGGCCACAAGTACATCCACCTTGGGTATACCAGTTTTTTCCGCGATCTGATTTACAAGGTCGGCCTTTCTCATGATGCGTGTTTTGGGTTTACTCTGCCAATCTAAGGTAAAATATTGTGATTATCAAATATATAGACATATTTTTTTTTAGCTTTATGGTGTAATGCCCCCCAAAAAGCCCAAAAATTCCTTTTCTTCCACGCTTTTTGCATGGAATTTGGCCAAAAACCACCGAAAAATGCCCTGGAAAGGGGAAAAAGACCCCTATCGGATCTGGTTAAGTGAGATTATTTTACAGCAAACCCGGGTGGAACAGGGGTTGGGATACTACCAGCGAATCCTGAAAGCCTATCCAACGGTTAAAAAACTTGCAAAAGCTGATGATAATCAAGTTTTTAAGTTATGGGAAGGCTTGGGGTATTATTCAAGGTGTCGCAATTTGCTGGAAACGGCTCGCTTTATCACTGAAAAGAGAAAGGGGGTATTCCCGGATACTTTTGAGGAGCTTAAGTCCCTAAAAGGGGTGGGGTCCTATACAGCGGCAGCTATTGCCTCTTTTGCTTTCAATCAGCCTCATGCCGTGGTCGATGGAAATGTGTTTCGCGTACTGGCCCGCATTTTTGGTATTGACCTTGCCATTGACTCCACAGAAGGAAAAAAGAAGTTTACAGACTTAGCCAATTCTTTATTGGATCCCGAACAACCCGGTGTTTATAATCAGGCAATCATGGATTTTGGTGCCACAGTTTGTAAACCTGTTGCACCCTTCTGCCAAAACTGTCCATTTAAAAAAACTTGTATCGCTTTTAAGGAGAATAAAATAAGTCAATTACCAGTAAAGCATAAGAAGATTGTCTTAAAGCAACGTTGGTTTTATTTTTTATTGCCCTCCTACAGGGGGCAATGCCCAGTTAAAATTCGTACTGAAAAAGATATTTGGCAAGGGTTAGCTACTTTCCCGATGCTGGAAACGGAAAAGGAAACTTCATTAAAAGCTTTGTTGAAGCTGGCGGAGAAAAATAAGCTGATTCCAGCCGATGCTTATGTAGTTGAATCTATTTCGCCGCTTTATCGACAGACTTTGTCCCATCAGGTCATTGCAGGGCAGTTTATTCGAATTCGGTTGCGGAAAAAACCTTCCCTGGATAAAGAATGGAAATGGCAGGATACAGCTGCATTAAAATCCCAAGCCTTCCCACAGCTGATCAATCAATATTTGCAGGCAACCGCTACACAAACCACTCTCTTCTAAGTAAACGCGTTAAATTCAATAAATTTGTAACGCGTTCATCAAAAACATTTCGCTTGGAGCCTCCGTCAAACGGATTAATTATTGTTCCCTACTTGTTATTCAACGTTCTGGCTGCAGCGCCACAGGGTATTACTTTTTTAACAGTGCTGCTGATACTACTGTTGTTATTGTCGTTTGTGATTGCGGGAAATGAAGCAGCCCTATTCTCCCTTTCCAAAAAAGATATTGATGTATTAAAAACCAAGCAACACGAATCTGCACGACGTATCGTGCAATTGTTGGCTATGCCCAAACAGCTCTACGCCACCCTGCTCATCGCGGGGACTTTTGTAAATATTTGCATCATTTTACTAGCAAATTATCTTTTACTTCCTTTATTTCCGGGGGGAGGGTTGGCAGTACTCGTTCGTATTTTACTACTTGTTTTTTTAGTTTTTTTTATCACTAGAATTCTTCCCAAGATTTGGGGAACGCAGCATAATCATCGTTTTGCACATGATTGGTCTTTTGTGGCAGCGGGATTAAACGCTTTGTTATATGGGCTTAGTAATTGGCTGGTTAAACTTGCCGATCAAATAACAAAGACTACCGGTGCCAATCGGTTGCAGGAAATTACTAAACAGGAATTGGACGAGGCTATTGAATTCAAGTCCGACGAAGAAGCTTCTCCAGCAGAGAAAAGCATCATGAAGGGCGTGGTTAAATTTGGAGACATCGCAGTAAAACAAATCATGCGAAGTAGATTGGATGTATCTGGGGTGGACTACCAACTTTCTTTTCCTGATCTTTTACAACGGGTACAAGAATTACATTATTCTCGGTTACCAGTATACAAGGGAAGCCTGGATGAGGTGGTAGGGATTCTTTACACCAAGGATTTATTGCCATATCTGGAAGCCCCAGCAAATTTTGATTGGCATCGATTATTACGGGCCCCTTATTTTGTTCCTGAGCCTAAGCTAATTGAGGATTTATTAAAAACATTCCAACAACGTCGTATTCATTTTGCGGTAGTGGTCGATGAATTTGGCGGAACCAGCGGAATTGTTACCATGGAAGATATTTTGGAAGAAGTAATTGGGGATATCCGCGATGAATTTGATGAGGAAGAAACAACAGGCCAGCAGGTAGATGACCACACGTATATATTTGAGGGGAAGACCTTGCTCACTGATTTATGTAGGGCCTTATCACTTGCTACCGATACCTTTGATGAGGTGAAGGGAGAAAGTGATTCGCTGGCCGGTTTATTACTAGAGCGCGTGGGGGCGCTACCGGTCAAGGATCAAATAATAGTAGTTGGTGATTTTGAATTTAAAGTATTGGAGCTAGAACAAAATCGTATCCAACGTGTTCAAGTATCCATACATTATCCCTCCTGATAAAAGCAATGCGAGTTAAAACTTTCATAGGATTTTTTTTAGTAACAGTTGCTATAAGTAGTGGTTGTAACAGTCCATATACAGTAGGTAAAAAGCGGGGTTATTTTGCGATTGATTTCCCTGCTAAACAATATCAAAATTTTGATCAGCCCGGTTATCCCTACACGTTTGAATATCCCGTGTATGCGCAAATAAAAAAGGATTCCACTTTTTTTCAGGATCGTGCAGAGGATTGGTGGATCAATATTGAGTTTCCTCGGTTTGCAGGACGTATACACATCAGCTACAAGCCAATCGACAACAAGAATAAGTTTGATTCCTTAGTGGAAGATGGGTTTAGAATGGCCTACCGACAACACGTCAATATGGCTACGGGAATCAAGGATAGCGTGTTTAGTACACCGGCAGGAATCGAGGGTATTTATTTTGATTTGGGGGGAAATACCGCCACCGCCAATCAATTTTTTGTGACTGACTCCACCCAACATTTTTTAAGAGGAGCGCTCTATTTTGATGCCACACCCAATGCGGATTCGCTGGGTGTGGTAAATAATTTTTTAAAAGAGGATTTACTTCATTTGATTCAAACACTCCGGTGGAGAAATGCGGAGAATAAAAAATAGCTATGATTGTAGTAGACAATAAAATTATCAGTGACGATGTGCTCGAGAAGCAATTTGTGTGTGATCTGACCAAATGCAAAGGAGCTTGTTGTGAGGACGGCGATGCGGGAGCACCTCTGGAGGAGGAGGAGAAAGCCATCATTGATGCAGTGTATGAAGTTGTTCGACCCTATTTAACCAAGGCAGCCGTAAAAGAGATTGAAAAAAATGGAAAGTATGTATGGCATGAGGAATTTGGTTGGGTTACGCCTACTTTGCCGAGTGATAAGGAAATTTGTGTGTACGGCTTACGCGAAAAAGATGGAACCATCCATTGTGCTTTTGAGAAAGCCTATATCGACAAAAAAATAGACTGGAAAAAGCCGATCAGTTGTCATTTGTATCCCATCATTGCCGAGCAGAGTGAGTATGCCAATACCGAGCGGATCAACTACGACCCAAGACCAAAGGTCTGTGCCCCGGCCTGTCAATTGGGAAAAAAATTAAAAGTGCCCGTTTATCAATTTTTAAAAGAGCCAATTGTACGTAAATGGGGACTGCCTTTTTGGGAAGCGCTGGATACGCTGGCAAAAGGTGAATGGAAACAAAAAGAGTAGTTTATCTTTGAAAGAAGTGTAGTACATATATGCAGGTGAAAGAAATTCAAGAACAATTTTTAGCCAGTAGCACGGTCAAGGCTGCGGATCGTGAGCATCGTCGTAAAATCAATTTTAATATTGGGAAGTACAATGCGGTGGTCCCCAAGGGTAAGCAGCAGTTCATGAATGTAGAGCTGGCTCGTGAAAAAGCAAAGAATGCAAAATGGAAAGCGATTGCTACACTGGACAAACAGTTGGAGCTTTTTGAATCGATTATCACGGCACGTGGTGCAAAAGTAATTTGGGCCGAAGATGTTACACAGGCGCAAGAAGCCATTGGAAAAATTTGCCGCGAAAAAAATTGTAAGACACTGGTAAAAAGCAAAAGCATGGTAACCGAGGAGATTCATCTCAACGACTACCTGGCTTCTATCGGAGTGGAAAGTGTAGAAACGGATTTGGGCGAGTATATCCAGCAATTGGATGGTGAAGCTCCTTATCATATTGTTACACCTGCCATGCACAAAAGCAAGGAAGACGTAGCTAAACTTTTTGCAGAAAAACTCGGAACAGATCCTAAGGCAACTCCAGAGCAATTAACCTTGAAAGCACGCGAAGTGCTTCGTAAAAAATATGTTGAGGCTGAAGTAGGTGTGACCGGGGGAAATTTTATTGTAGCGGATGTTGGAGGGATTGCTGTTACCGAAAATGAGGGCAATGCCCGATTGAGTTGTGCATGGCCTTCTACGCATATTGTAGTGGTGGGGATTGAAAAAGTAATTGCTTCTTGGAGTGATCTTCAATTATTCTGGCCCTTGCTGGCTACCTATGGAACGGGTCAACGTGTAACCGTATATAATTCATTATTGACAGGTCCTCGACAGCCCCATGAAACGGATGGGCCGCAAGAAATGATTGTGATCTTGTTGGATAATGGACGTACTAATATTTTGGCTGACGAAAGACAGCGTGAAAGTTTATACTGTATTCGTTGTGGCGCTTGTTTGAATGCCTGTCCGATCTATAAAAATATTGGGGGACATGCCTACGGAGTTACGTATAGCGGTCCGATTGGTTCTGTGATTACGCCACACCTGCAAGGGCTGGACGAATATAAACACCTCAGTTATGCTTCTTCCCTCTGCGGGAATTGCACAGCCGTATGCGCAGTTAAAATAAATCTGCACGAATTGTTGCTTGAAAATAGAAATCAATCCGTGCGTGAAAAAAAGAATAACTGGAAAGAGAAAGCGGCTTGGCAAGCCTGGAAACAAGCCATGTTATTCCGTCCGGCTATGAATATGGCTAATGGAAAAATGAAAAATTGGTTTGTCAACAAAGTATTTACAGCCTGGACTGCACAACGGGGGCCACTTACTTTTCCGGATCGAACATTCAATCAACAGTGGCGCGATAAATACGGCGACCAATAATTCTTATATCCCTTCAGTTTCGGGTTGCTCCACACTGGTTGTGTTTCTGAATGCCTGATTCACTAACCAGACTCCGAGCAGTGCTACGGTTCCTCCTATTAAAATAAAGAAGGAAATTTTTTCGTCAAACAGCCACACTCCCAATAACAGGGCTACAACCGGATTGACATATGCATAAATGGAAACCTGTTCCGTTGGTAAATGTTGTAGCGCGTAGAGATAACATAAGAAAGAAAAAACGGATCCCATCAACACCATGTATCCAATCACCGCCCACGATTGCCAGGGTATGGATGCAATCGGAATGGCAAAGCCTGTAAAATGTGTGCCTGCTGTCAAGACAGTTCCAGAAAGTAGCATTTGAATACCCATACTGAAATAGGGATTGAAGTGCGCCGCTTGTTGTTTGGTATACAGCGTCGCAAATGCCCAGCTCCAGGTAGCTAATAAAGAAAGTAAAATACCAAACCGAAAGGAGGGATCCAGAAAATCGTGCAGATGATCATAAAATATGATACAGACACCGGTAAATCCAATTAGTAAACCGGTAATGGCTTTACGTGGTAATCTTTCTTTGGAAGTAAACAATCCAATTACCACCAACCAGATAGGGAAGATCGCTCCCATGATTGCAGCTAGTCCGGCCGATATGTATTTTACACCCCAGGTACTTAACCCATTGCTTAGTATAAAATTTAAAAGAGCCAATAAAAGCAATGGTCGCCATTCTTTTCCTTTTGGAAAGGGTGC
>BJGL01000031.1 GCA_014190475.1 Bacteroidota bacterium | reverse complement strand
AAGCGGCATTTAAATTTGAACTTGATCCTACGGCTTGTGCATTAAGTGGTGGAGAGGATTACGAACTCTTATTTACAATCCCACAATCCGAATACGATAAGCTGGTACTCAATGAACAAATTAGTGTAATCGGATATATGACCGATGCTGAGCAAGGAGCCAAATTATTTACTAAAGGCGGCAGCAAGTACCCCATCACCGCACAGGGATGGAATCACATGAAAGAATAAAATAAATACTAGCTAGTCATCAACCCAAACCCATCTCCATCTTTTAGAAATGGCAGGGATTGTCGGATCTCAGTAAGTCTTACTTTATTGAGTGTAAGCGTGTGAATTGCTTCTTGATCTTTTTGGGCGAACAAGATCTCTCCTAGCGGATCAATCACCATACTATCGCCACTGTGATAAATTCCTTTTCCATCTTCACCGATTCTGTTCACACCAATTACATAACATTGGTTTTCAATGGCACGTGCCTGTAATAATGTAGTCCACGCTTGTCTTCTTCTTTCTGGCCAATTAGCTACATAAACCAGCACATCATATTCGGGTTCGCCATTACTAATTTGTTGACGAGCCCATACCGGAAAACGTAAATCATAACAGACCTGCAGATTGAAACGCCAGCCATTAACAGCGGTAATCAACCGCTTATTGCCTGCAGTATAATGCTGATCCTCTCCCGCAAAAGCAAATAAGTGGCGCTTATCATAATAACCGAAATCACCGGTGGGCAACATCCAGATCAGTCTATTAAAATAATGCCCGCCCTCTTCAATGATTAAACTTCCGGTCAAAATCAAACGATATTGGGCTGCCATTTTTTTCATCCATGTCACCGATTCGCCGTCCATTTTCTCTGCTAACTGGGAAGGGTTCATGCTAAATCCCGTCGTAAACATTTCAGGCAAGAATACCACCTGTGTTTTTCCGACAAGCGATGCAATTTTTTCTTCAAAATGCTGCCGATTAGCACCTTTATTCTCCCAATGCAGGGTGGTTTGTACCAACGAAATAGTAATGGTTGACATAAGATTAAAGTTTGGAAACAATAGAACGAACCAATGTGGGCTCAAACCCACGACCGACCAAATAATCAATTGTTTTTTTCTTCCGAATTATATATTGATACTGTTTAAGTGATTCATACTTTTTAACAGCCTGGGCCTCCAATACTTTTTGGTAGTCCTCCTCGTCGATCTGCTCCAAGGCCTTTCGAATGCAGTAGGCGCTCACCTTCCGTTGCTGGAGTTCCAGTTTGATACGAATTCGTCCCCAATGTTTGGCCCTCCATTTTCCGCCGGCATAGGCGTTGGCAAAGCGCTCTTCATTCAAATAATCGTCCTGAATCAATGCGCTAATCAATTCATCATGAATCCGCGAAGGACACCCCAGTTGAAAGAGTTTTTCCCGGACTTCCTGGTGAGAACGCTCCTGATAAGCACAGTAATGTCTCAATTTTTGAAGTGCCTGTTCGGGCGTCAATGCCTTTTTATACATCCCTCCAAATCTACCATAAAATCAGTAGTTTCGCCATCAACCTATCAATAGAAATGGTATGAAATTCATTGCGAATTCCTCAGTGCTTTTGAAACAGCTGCAGCACATTTCAGGTGTGATCAACACCAACACGGTTTTACCTATTTTGGAAGACTTTTTGTTTGAAGTAGAAAAAAACAAATTGACGGTAGTGGCCACCGACCTGGAAACGGTGATGCGGGTACAATTGGATATCGAGGCTAAGGATACAGGTAAGGTTTGTATTCCGGCGCGCATCCTGATGGACTCTTTAAAGAATATTGGCGATCAACCACTCACCTTCAATATTGACAAGAATTTTGCAATCGAAATAACAAGCGATAACGGAAAGTATAAGGTGATGGGCGAAAACCCGGATAATTTCCCCAAAGAGCCCAGCGCAGACGATACTACTTCTTTTGAGATGAGTGCATCTGCCCTGCTTACTGCCATCAACAAAACATTATTTGCCACCAGCAACGACGATCTCCGTCCTGCTATGACGGGTGTATTTTTTGAATTGGATAAAAAAGGGTTTCAGTGTGTTGCTACCGATGCGCACCGTTTGGTTCGCTACAAACGCATGGATATCAAATGTCCTAAAGCGGACTCTTTTATTGTTCCTAAGAAGCCATTGAATTTAGTGAAGGCAGCTATTCCTGATACAGACCAAGCTGTGACTATTAATTATAACAGCAATCATTTATTTATCCGCTACGGCACTACTCAAATGAGTTGCCGTCTTATCGATGCACGCTTCCCGGATTACAAAGTGGTAATCCCCACCGGCAATCCTTACACATTGACGGTGAACAAAGCTGCTTTTCAAAGTGCACTTCGCCGCGTCAGTATTTTTAGTAATAAAAGCACTAATCAAGTTGCATTGAGTATAACCGGCAGCGAATTACAATTAGCGGCACAGGATGTTGATTTTAGCTTTGAAGGAAACGAACGCATGAAATGTCAATACAACGGAGAAGACCTGGTGATTGCATTCAATGCAAAGTTTTTAATTGAAATGCTCGGAGCAACAGAAAGCGAAGAAGTAATTATTGAATTATCTACGCCCAACAAAGCAGGCATTTTGAGACCCTCTGAAATTGAAGAGAACGAAGAACTACAGATGTTAGTGATGCCGTTGATGCTGAATCAATAAACTATTTATCATGTGGCCGGAGTGGATTAACTACTTTCAAGACCTTGAGCAGCGGCCTGCCGAAAGACTAGCCCTTTTAGTGGGAGGGCTTTTATTCTTTTGGATACTTGAAGGAGCGATTCCTCTTTTTAAACTCCCCTACCAAAGAGGTAAACTCAAGCATGCCAGTATCAATTTTGTTTTTACTATTATCCACCTGATCATTCACACCCTTCTTGCAATTTTAATTGTAGCCTTATCCGATTGGTGTAATCAACAAGCATTTGGTCTGGTCTATTGGAGTAATGCTGGGATTGGATTAACAATTCTAATCGGCGTATTGGCGCTCGATTTCAGCAGCTGGTTGGTCCATTGGGTGATGCACCAACAAAAATTTTTGTGGCGGTTTCATATCATTCATCATAGCGATCAAAAAGTAGATGTAACTACAGGGCTTCGACATCATCCCGGAGATAGTTTGCTAAGAGGGATCTTTTTTTTACTGCTGATATTTATTTCAGGTGCACCGATGTATACCGTTATGATCTATCAAACATTGGTAGTAGTAGCCACTGCATTCACGCATGCCAATATCAGTCTGCCTGCTTCTGTAGATCGCTTCCTGAGTTGGGTGTTGATCTCGCCTAACATGCATAAGGTGCATCATCACTGGAAACAACCCTATACGGATAGCAACTATGGTGCTGTATTCTCTGTATGGGATCGACTATTTGGTACATTTCGTTTTTTAGATGCCCAGTCCATTCAATATGGAATTGATAGAGATTATCCGAATGAAAAGGACGAGGACTTATTGAATCTTTTGAAAAGTCCCTTTCAAAAACAAACCCATTAATTCTCTTGCATGAAAGTTGTTGCGTTAATTCCTGCGCGCTACGCAGCAAGTCGGTTTCCCGGCAAACTGATGCAGCCTTTGGGTAATAAAACGGTAATTCGTCATACGGTGGAAGCAACACAATCCACGATGTTGTTCGATCAGGTAATTGTGGTAACAGACAGTGATGAAATAGAAACGGAGATCAAAAATTTTGGGGGTATTTGTAAAAGAAGTACACGCCCCTACGAGAGTGGCACTGATCGAATCGCAGAAATAGCCGCTTCCATGGAGGTAGACCTTATTCTCAACGTTCAGGGAGATACGCCCTTCATAAAAAAAGAACAGCTTGCTGCATTAATAAAAGAATTTGAAAATCCAACAGTAGAAGTGGCTTCATTGATGCAGCCCATTCAAGATCCAAAGTTGATTGAGCAGCCTAGCGTGGTCAAGGTGGTCACGGATTTAAACAATGACGCCTTATATTTCAGCAGAAGTCCAATCCCTTACAACAGAGACAAAAGCGCCCCTACTACTTATTATGAGCATATTGGTGTTTACGCCTTCCGTAAAAAAGCATTGTTGGACTTTACTAAATGGCCCCTCTCAACACTGGAAGCAACAGAAAAGTTAGAACAGCTTCGGTACTTAGCGCATGGCATTAAAATCCGAATGGTCAAGACCGATTACAGCAGTATAGCCATTGACACACCAGAAGATCTGGTACGTGCCAATATTCACTTAGCTAACATTTAATTGCAATTAGTTCATCCGTACATCACGCATTTCACGCATCATAAAGCGTGGCATGCCCGGCATCGTTTGTGGCTGTTGTTGCGTTTTGCCTCCCATTCTATTTAGGTTAAACAAAAAGCTGACCAGGAAGTAACGACGCAATACCATGCTTCGCGTATCCTGTAAATAGTTATCACCGGCCGTACGTGTTATACTTTGATTCTGATTAAGTAAGTCATTTGCAGACAATTTCAACTCCCCGTTTTTGTTTTTAAACATCAACTTGCTAATACTCGCGCCTAACAGCGGAATACTTTGGTTGAAACCGGCAGCACGTCCTGTATTAATCAGGTAATCAAAATTGGTTGATACAATAAAGTTGCCGGGAAGTTTATAGGTAAGGTCTGCGTTATAAGTTTGTGTCCAGTAGTCTTCATTCAACTGGGTGTTAATTGAGTATGCCAATTTATTATATCCCAAATTGGCGCGTAAACCAATATCAAATTTATCCTTGTTGATATTTATCCCCAATCCCTGTGTAACAGTAAAGGTTTGTGTGATATTTTCTCGTGTGTTGATCAAGCTGATATCACGCAGGTAGAGCATCGTGTTAGTAATACTTACATTCGACCCCTTCAACTTAGGATTTTTGAAAGGAAGCCCGAGTGTGAAGTATGAAAAACCGCGTAAATACCCGTTTACGTTAGCATAGGTGGTAGTTTGCACAGGACCTCGAGTGGTAATGCTATTTACAATTCGATTGCTGGTAGTACTAATATTCACATTAGCCGCTACAAACCGGAAAGTGGCCAGATTAAACGTGTTATATCCCAAGTTTACACTGTGTGTAAATTCTTGTTTCAAGTTTGGATTACCGATACGCACATTTAGCGTATCAGTTACATCTGGAACATTTTGCAACTGCGTAACAGTAGGTTGATTCGTTCGTCCATTATAAGAAAAACGAAGATTCTTACTACGTGAAGGGGTAAAGTTGAAATTAGCAGTAGGAAATAAATTGGTGAAGTTTTGCTTAATCAAAGAGTCCTTTCCGGTTGCTGCCTGGTAGGTATGATTTTCCAATAAAGATTGCTGCAAGCCTACACCTAATTGGTAATTATATTTTTTCTCTTGCACACGGAAATTCAAACCTGCACGATGTGCCTCAAATAAATTTTTAAACCGATTGGTTTGAAGCAGATTTGGATTATCGTATTTACCATTACCCGCGTTGTAATTAAATGTTTCTTTTTCAGAGCGGCTAAAATTGTTGGTATAGGCGTAGTTGACCTCTAACAACTTATTATTACCAAGTGGCTCTGTATAAGAAGTACTTATTACGTTGTTACGTGTTTTGGTGTTTTGCGTGTATTGCTGATTTTGAGAGAAATTAAAAAATGGATTTCCGTCTGGGCGGAAAAACTGGTTGCTGGAAATAGTTTTGCCATCTGCCTCACTCATACCCATTGTACTGTTTATTCCAATGGTAATTGTTCTTCCAATTTTTTTGAACTTCCGACGGAACAAAATATTATTATTAAAATTCATGCCATCGCGCACATTTGAATTTTGAGAATTAGTACGAATGGCGGTATAAGAACGCGTAGGGGTCTGCGAAGTAGTTAAGCTGGAATCATAACTAAGATTATCCGAATGTTGCAGCGTTAACTGAGGTGTATATAAAATTGAGGTGAGCGAATCAAATTGATACTCAAAACGAACATTAAAGCGATGATTCTGATTCAGATTATCAGAACGTGAAGTCCTGTTTTGAAAAGCGGTAGAGTCGTTAACAAAAAAGGTTTGCCGCAACGTAGTTTGCTCTTGTACAGGTCTTGAATCAGAGAAAAAATAGCTGCCGGTAAATTTTGCTTTACCAGCCCACTCATTATTAAAATTGAGCCCGGATGAAAGAGAGCGAATGATACCGGTGTTTTGTCCACCGCCACCAAATCCGCCACCGCCGCCGCCTCTACCCATGGTGACAATCTGCATACCGCCGCCGCCACCACCACCACCAAAGCCTCCACCCCCTCCTCCAAAACCACCTCCTCCACCACCAAAGCCGCCGCCACCACCGCCAAAACCACTGAATCCGCCCATGGTGCTGATAATATCATTGAATGAAAAGCCCTGCTTATTAATATTATTAGTATTAAAGAGTACGGAGAAGCGTTTATTACCATTAAAGTTGTTGAAGCTTAGGTTCCCCTCAAAGCGATCGTTACTACCTGCCCCAGCTAATGCACGGGTGAAAAACCCTTTGTTTCGATCTTTCTTTAGTTTGATATTAATGGTTTTGCTTCTGCTTCCATCATCAATTTTTGTAAACTTGGACTGCTCGCTCATGTCATCAAACACCTGAACGCTTTCCACCATATCGGCTGTCAGATTCTTGGTAGCTAGTTTAGGATCGTTTCCAAAAAACTCTTTTCCGTCTACAATAATTCGCTGCACCTGTTCGCCCTGTGCTTTTACATTTCCCTCCTTATCTACCTCCATTCCTGGAATCTTCTTAAGTAAATCCTCTACAGTGGCATTTGGAATTGTTTTAAAACCACTGGCATTGAATTGAACGGTATCGTTTTTAACTACAATGGGAGATTCAGTTGTAATAACAACACCCTCCATCATCTTGTAGTCCTTGTTCATCACCAACGTACCAAAATCAATCACTTTTTTTTCAGCCGTTACACTGAAATTGCGACGAATTTCCTCGAGTCCTTTACTGCTTACGATAAGTTTGTAATCGCCGGGGAGTAAATTCTTGATTTCAAAACCACCTTGTTTACTAGATAGTACAAAGCTGGCAAGTGAAGAATCTTTGCTATTTACAACTGATACGGTTGCATCAGCAATGGGTTGTTTGGCACTAGAATCAGTAAGCTGACCCTTGACTACCCCTTCGGCCCGTTGGGCCATGGCTCCATTTCCAACACACAAGACAAACAGGAGCAAACTGACATATTTTCTCATAAACGTATTTGAAGTCCGCAAAGATAGACGTAAAGTTGCAGGGCAACTTGTGGAAACTTGTTAAAACTTAACTGAATAGATATTCCACGTCTTCGCGGGAAAGGCTCTTCACAAAACCAGAATCATCCGTAATAATATCTTTTGCAAGCGCCTTCTTTCGATCTTGTAATTGGAGAATCTTATCCTCGATACTATCCTTACAGATCATTCGGTATGCAAAAATATTTTTAGTCTGTCCGATTCGATGCGTTCTATCAATAGCCTGCTGTTCTACAGCAGGATTCCACCAAGGATCCATGATATAGACATAATCAGCTGCGGTGAGGTTTAAACCCACACCTCCTGCTTTGAGAGAAATCAGAAATACACGAATCTTATCCTGTTGTTGAAACTGTTGTATTGCCTTTTCTCTCTCTGGCGCGGTAGTGCTTCCATCGAAATACACATAGGGAATTTCCAATTCCTCCAACTTAGTGCGAATCAAGGCTAGCATCCCCAGGAACTGGGAAAATACTAATGCCTTATGGTTGCTAATATCTTCTTTTAATTGACGGGCTAATTCGTCGAGTTTGATAGAATGGTTCGGATATTTTTCTTTTTCATTTAAAATGGCAGGAGAATCACAGATTTGGCGAAGCTTCATCAATCCCTGTAGGATAGCTAGCTGCGCTTTTTGAATCCCTTGTGTTTCTATTGATCCTAATATCTGATTTCTATAGTCGTTACGATACGCATCGTAAATATCTCTTTGCTCCTGTTCCATCTCACAGAACACCACCATTTCTTGCTTTTCTGGTAAATCCTTGGCTACTTGCTCCTTGGTTCTTCTGAGAATAAACGGATATAATAATTTTCGAAGATGCTCTTTACGATCAGGCTCACCAAGTTTATCGATGGGTATAGCAAACTCCTGACGGAAAAACTCCACTGAACCCAGCATACCAGGATTCAGGAAGTTCATTTGTGCATAGATATCAAATGTGTTATTCTGCAAAGGAGTTCCACTCATACACAGGCGATGTTGCGCCTGTAATAACTGTGCAGCCTTTGTTACTTTACTGGTTGGATTTTTGATGGCCTGGGATTCGTCCAGAATAATATAATCGAACTGAATTGTACTCAACACTTTAATATCACTTCGTAGTGTGCCATAGGTTGTAATCAATACATCGAATTGCTCAAGTTCTTCTTTTTTTCTTACGCGCTGTGGCCCATGATGAATACGGTGACGCAAGGAAGGAGTAAACTTTTTTATTTCATTCTCCCAATTATAAATCAACGTAGTGGGGCAAATTACAATGGCACGAAGTTTCCCTTCATGATTTTTGAAATACTCTAAATACGAAAGTGCCTGCACTGTTTTTCCAAGACCCATATCATCTGCCAGAATACCACCCCAGCTTACTTCTTTAAGATAGTTCAACCACTGATAGCCTGAAAGCTGGTAAGGTCGTAAAACAGGTTGCAGTGATGCAGGTGCTTCAATTTCTTTTATTTGATCGAACTGCCGAAGCTGTTGGTATTTTTCCTCCAGCTGTAACTCGAGTTCATCCTGATTACGATTCGCATACAACTCATCAACTACACCCAAATGATAACGGGAGAGTTTTAGCGTATCAGTTTTTCCTTCACCTACCCGAAATAATAAAGCATACTTTTTTAACCAATCCTCGGGGAGAATTCCCAGTGTGCCATCACTCAATTGCACAAACTGCTGGTTATTCGCCAACGCCTTTTTTACATCGGCTACAGTGATCTGCTGATTACCAAAAGCAATATTCACTTTTGCATCAAACCAATCCGTATGGCTGCTGATAAAAATTTGTGTTTTAGGCTTGGCCGTATTGAAGCGATAGTGTTGCAGATTTTCAAAACCAAAAACGGGCGTTTTTGATTCTTTCATAGCATCAATGAAAAGGAAGAACCAGTTATTGCGTAACACCTCTGTTCCTTTTAGTGCATAGGTTCCGTCTTCGGCATTATGTACAAATCCCGAGTGTAAAGAAGCCAGTCTTTGTAAAAATTGATCTTCCTTCTCCCGATTTCTATGTACCACCATCACCCCCTCGGCCTGTGGAATTAAAACGCGGTCTCCATCAGTGGGTCCTGCTTCGAATCCTTCATAGACAAAATTGGGCTTGAAAACTAAATAGTCTCCCCTTTCGGTCAATTGAATTCGAGCTTCGGGATTCACGCCACGGATTTCCTTGGTCAGTGATTTATCAAAACGAACACTATAATTACGAGACAACGGCAAAACAAATTTTTGCATCGTCTGTGTCCAACCAGCTACCGGATAATTAATTTTACCATCGGGCAAGAAAGTTTCATTCAGCTGAACTATTTCTTTTGTTTTCCAACAATAGCAAACACCATTTTGTTCAAACAAGAGTGGGGAGGAGCATTCATTATCCTTTAAGCCCAATTCGAGCGCACCAACTTTTACCTGCGCCTGCACGGTATAGTGCGAATTCTTTTTAATTAAAAATTGCGGGGCTACATTTTCTGCACTCAACTCCAGTGGCTCCAGGTGTGCTGTTTTAAAAGATTTTCCAGATTTGAGCTGAAATACAAAGGAAGAGGAAGATAGCTCGCGAAATAAGCGATGTAATTTGGGTAATAAGTATTCGGTAATCAAATCCTTGGTCTCATCGGGTAAATCATCTCCTTCCTGATGAATGATGTTATCCCAAATACCCGAAAAAGGAGAATTGCGGCTTACATATTTTTTTACTTCCGTATCCTGCAGTTTTCGAACTGCTTGGAGTATTTCACGGTCGAACTCATTTAAATCGTCCGCGTCTACAAACCGAGTAATATCTAATTTTTCGACCCTGCCCGCAAAACCATCATTCGCGTCAGAAGGCTCCCCAATAACGGCATCTATTGCAAAACGCGGAAACTCTTTTTTATTAAAATTGATCACCACTCCAATCCGTTTGGATGGCACTTGGGAGGGGCGTGTTATTACTTCCTCTTCCTTCATCACTGGCTTGGTGGGAAATAAAACTGGTCTGGCTGCAGACACGGGAGAAGCAACACGCTTTATACCCGCATCCAGCACACGTAAAAAGGGCTTGCCATCTTTATAAGCAAATTCAAATTTACCAGTCAGATCATCTTTTAATGAATAGCCATAAGCTTCCAGTAATTTGTTTTTTTCCTTATCCCAATTGCGAATACTGTCAAAATAGTTAGCGCCATATGTATTCAATAATTGGAGCAGCACAATCACCTTGGGTAAACAGAGCGGGTGTTGCGTATCCTCATAATCACAGCTGGTATCAAAACTGCGTTCTTCGTTTTTTCGAATCAGTACTTCATAATCCTTCCCTTCTAAAGTAAGCTGCGCTTTGACTGTTTCGTTTTCCGCATACGCGATGGCTGCTTTTTTTGTACGTAAATAGGTTTCGGCTTGTGATAAAATTTGCGGACCACAAAGCAGCCGTATATTCTTAAGATCGATGGTTTTCATTTTTACCACCGTATGTCGCTGATCATACTGAATCTGTCCGGTTTGTAATTGGCCGCGATCCAATAATTCCTGCAATTGGAGCAACGCAGCTGTTTCGTGTCGGCAGATATCTCCTAAATTGTAAGGACAGGAACAACGTAAGGAAGTAGCACCCGGTTCTTTAAAATGATGAATGTATACTTTGTAAAAGGTATTATAGCTATCGTCGCGTACTCGGAAAGTAGCCGTACCAAAGAGCTCGTCGTAATCAACTAACTCTACAAAACCAATTGCATGTATTTTTTTGCCACGACGAATTACTTCGTCCGTGCCATGCGTATAAATATATTTTACAAGATGCGGTAATGCCACTGTTATCGATGCACCCCTTGTATAAAGGAGAACCTACAAATCTAAAGGAATAAGAAGCGAATTTCCCTGTGGGAAAAAATAAAGAAGTAAATAAGTTACAAGCCGATTTCGCAAGCAAAAAAATTCGTATCTTACGAGATTTATTTTTTTACAATCAGCTTTCCATCTTGATAGACGGGCAACACGTTGGCTACATCGGGCGTAAGGCAAAATTCAATATCCTTGATTAATCCAAAACGTTTCACCAAGCGATGATAGTGGGTTAACTGCGGGGCAAAATCCAGCAAATCATTGGCATGTTTTTGGTAGAGCGTAACGGCCATCAAAGAACTATCACAATGAATTGTAAAATGATCCTGTACTTGATTAATTACAGCCCCGGCAAAAAGTGTATCCTCAAGGTTAAATCGGTCTTTCCAACCCGCACATCCCAATACCACGTCTTTTCCTTCCTTGATTAAAAAAGAACAAACGGAAGAGAGATTGGGAAAACTGCCGGCAATAATGGTGGAAGCATTTCTATCTAAAGCCATTTGCAGTAACCGAGTACCATTGGTGGTAGTCAAAACCAAATTTCGGTTTTCAATAAAACTTCGGGTATACTCCAAGGGAGAGTTTCCGTGCTGTAAACCCTCTGCAATCATACCATCGCGTTCTCCAGCGGCAATTCCATCAATATTCTTTCCCATTTCAATTGCTTTGGGCACTGAATCGACAGGAATAACTGCACGAGCACCATTGGATAAAGCAGCGGCAATGGTAGAAGTGGCTCGAAACACATCAATAATCACTACTACGCTGTTGCTTAAATCATAAAGATGCAAGAGAGCGGGGGAGAGTGAGGTATAGAGCGTGGGCTTTGTAGACATAGGTAATAAGAGAGCGCAAATTTAGAATAAATTCTACAATGCTTGCCTCTGATTTAAGAGAACTATCGAACTAAGAGTTTTTTCCAGCGATCGGTTTCAGCATAATTTTTTATCAGCGCTATCTTTTGCTGAAGATATTTTTCCATGTACTGGTTGAAGTAAACCGCGTTGAATAATCGGCCAAATTGACCATAGGGGAATTCATAGGTCAGCAGATCAATCATCAACATTCCATTATCAATAGGTTTAAAATGATGTTCGTGGCGTAGCATGGTCAAATCCCCCTGTAATTGAACTTCTACATACATTTCAGGTTTGATCATTTCCACAATTTTGATCCGTTGTAATCGCTCTTTAAAAAGATGATAAGACTTCCAGGTGATGGTTTCTCCTTTTTCCAATAATCCAAAACGTGTACCCGCAACCGCATCAGTTTTGTAAGGAGCGTGTGCTTCTTTGTGCACACTCACATGACGGCTTAGGTCAAATACAATATTGGCCGGTGCAGCAATAAAGGTAGTCAGGTGAATGGTAGGCATACTCAAATAAAAGGTACTTTGACAACTTTTGCTTTTAACTGCTTATCGCGAACCTGTACATATACAATAGAATCCAGGGGTGTAAAGGCGGTATTGAGATAACCCAGACCAATCGCTTTACCTAAACTGGGTGACTGTGTGCCGGAAGTAACCACGCCAATAAGTTGACCCCCCTCGTTCTTAATTTCATAGCCATGACGTGGAATTCCCTTGTCAATCATTTCAAAACCTACGAGCTTTCGTGGCAGTCCGGCCGCCTTTTGATCAGCCAGTGCGCTTGAGTTAGTAAATGATTTTGAAAACTTGGTAATCCAACCCAATCCGGCTTCCAATGGGGAAGTAGTGTCGTCAATGTCGTTACCATACAGACAAAATCCCATTTCTAACCGAAGTGTATCCCGTGCCCCCAACCCAATTGGTTTAAGACCTTGAGGTGTTCCTATTTCAAAAATGGCATTCCAAATTTTTTCAGCTTGTCCATCTTTGTCTTCAAAATAAATTTCTACACCGCCCGCTCCCGTGTATCCGGTAGCACTGATCAACACATTTTCCACTCCTGCAAAGGTTCCTTTTACGAATGTGTAATAAGCAAGATTCAACAAGTCCATTTCCGTTAAGGGTTGTAAAATGCGAGTAGCATTCGGACCCTGTACAGCCAATAAGCAAGTTTTTTCTGAAACATTGTGCATCTCAACTCCTTGTGTATTGAATTGCTGGATCCAGTTCCAGTCTTTCTCTATATTGGAAGCGTTCACCACCAACATATACGCACTGTTTTCTTCCAGACAATAGACTAATAGATCATCAACAATACCTCCTTTATCATTAGGAAAACAACTATACTGCACTTTACCCTTTACCAACTTTGATGCATCATTACTGGTAACACGCTGAATCAAATCAAGCGCATGTGGCCCCTTTAGGATAAACTCCCCCATGTGGCTAACATCAAATACACCCGCGTTTTTTCTAACTGTCTGATGTTCGTCATTAATTCCAGAATAGGAAATGGGCATATTATAACCAGCAAAAGGAGCCATCTTGGCACCTAATTCCTGGTGTTTCTGAAAGAAGGGTGTGTTCCTGACTGACATTCGTCATTAATTAAGAACACAAATGTAAGTCAAAGCGGTTGTCTGATTATCCCAAAAGAAGCCTTAATGGTGAAGGACCGTGAACTCGAAGAGGATAACTGTTACCACGGGGTAAAAGCATCGCTTCCCTGTTGGTGCCAGGGACCGAAGGCGCAGGCGGTTCTAATGCTTTATCCATCCTATCCGTAGCCGAATCCAAGCCATCAGCAGGCTTTAGCTCCCCATCTGCACCCATGATATATTCAATATTGGAACGATAGTTGAAATTATGTTCGGTCCAGTCGTATCGATCGTATTTACTATCGGTGCGCTGACGAATTTTTACCTCGAAAGAAGAAAGTTTAGAACGAACAGATTCATCAAAACTAATACGACCACCCACGGGAACTCGTAGGATTACCCGCACTTCTTGTGCTCTGTATTTAGAGGAGGCGGGTATTGAATAACCATTTCCTAAATCTACCAAGGTATAAGAGAGGTCTTTAATCAAGTGGGTGATGGTATCACCTTTTTTGTTTTTTTCCACCACCGAATATTGTCCATTGGCAGTACTTGTACGGATGTTGTAGCGAATAGCGCTTGCCCGCTCACCTGCATCCTGTTCGTCCCTACCATTTGCCACACGCACCATTTGTACTTGGTAAGTGGAATCACGACTTGGCTCCACTTTAATCAGAATATTAGAAAGCTTGAGTGTATCGGGAGTAAGATCCCAACCAGCAGGATCGCCATCAATCCAACTAAAACTACCGCTGTATTCCAATTCGGGTTCAGTTACGGTAACCACCATTTTATTGGCAGATGCGATTGGCATTGTAATATTTTCCAGTTTCTTTTCTTGATATCTAAAATCTTTTGAGATGCTAGAAGCAAACAATACCAATGAAACCCAGCCCAAGGCCCAAAGTCCACCAAACGTCCAACTTAAATAAGCGTGGCCTGCTTTTGTATTGATTAAACGACGGATCAACCAAATGATAAAACCAATTACGGGAACCAACAAAAACAAAGCAAAGGTTGCCCAGGCTAATACCTGTTGTTGGGCAGAACTCCATATATAATGTTGCAAGGGCCATGAAACAATTCCGCCAAAAAGCAGCGCTAACAAGGCTATGAGCAACACAATGGCAATCCCACCAAAAAACAATACAAAGAGAATTTTAAAAAACAATCCAATCAAGCGAAGGGGTCTTGAAATCCTACTCTTTTGCTTAGCTTCCTTTGCCAGCTCTTCCACTTTTGCAGATAGTTGTTTTGCGGTGAGCTCAACATCCTTCCCCCATTCTTCCATCTTTTTGTTAATCCCCTCTTCACTCACATATTGACGAATTCGCTCGAGGTTGATGGTCTCTCCACGCATTTCCATCTTTTGATAAGATGTGTCTGCGGTTGGAAGAATAACCCAGAGAATAATATAGAGTATCACAGAAAATCCAAGCAGAGAGCCAAAGCTTACATTAAATAAAATTTCTGCTATCGCTGAATCATCGAATATATCTAGAATAGAAAAAAGAATTTGTAATAACAAGGGTGCTAAAAACAAGAGACGAATATTGCGCGCACTCACTTTGAAATACGCAGCAATCCCACTGGCTACTCCTGCCAATACCCGATCATCGGGATTTCGATAAAAGCGACGGCCTCTGTAATCCTCCAACTCTTTGGCAGGAACAAAAATCCAAAGAAGAATATATCCCAATGCTACTATTCCAAAACTTGAAAAGCTAAGCAGTACAAATAAAATACGGATGATAACAGGATCAATTCCTATAAAGTTGGCAATTCCTCCTGCTACACCCCCCAACACTTTACTATTAGCGTCTCTAAAAAATTCTCTCTTGGCCGAAGTGGTTTTGAATCCAGCTTGTTTGAATGATGAATCTCCTTCTTGTGTAGTGGTGGATTCAAGAATTTCTGCATCTGCCAGCTCCTCGGGTTTTCCCATGGCGGCAATGATTGTGGTAAGGTGTTCTTCGGTAATACAAGGAGCACCCTGTTGTATTAAACCGTAGAACTGTTCCGCAATTCTGCCTTCGATATCGTTGATGATTTCTTCGCGACTTTCTTCTTTAGAAAAGTAAGTGCGTAAGCTGGCAATGTATTGTTGCAGTTGCTCATAAGCAGGTTCTTCAATTTGAAGAACTCGTCCACTCAGATTTATTGTAATGATCTTTTTCATGGTACAACTGATTATAATTAGAGATTGGTGGGTTTAGGGGTAATTATTTTGTTTACAGCAAAGGAGAGTTCCTCCCAGGTTCGACCTAGTTCCTGGTAAAAGAGCTGGCCTTTTTCAGTCAGGGAAAAATATTTCCGAGGAGGTCCGGAAGGACTTTCGACCCATCGATAAGTAAGCATCTCTGCATTCTTAAGACGGGTTAGCAGGGGATAGAGCGTGCCCTCCAGAATTTGAAGACCGGATGCTCGCATTTCATCCACGATGTCGCCGGGGTAGGATTCCCCGCGCTTAATCACGGAGAGGATACAAAACTCCAAAATCCCCTTGCGCATCTGGCTTTGTGTGTTATCAATATTCATAGTTTAAACTCGTAGTTGCTTATGCAAAGATAAGGAGAATGTTTGGTACTATGCAAAACATAGTACTATTTTTTTCTGATTTTTGAAATTTAATATTATTTGAACCGTTTTATACCGAAATTTGCACCCTTATGACCCGATTTTACCCATTTTTGATCCTTTTCGTAGGATTTTTAGGAATTCAGGCCTGTTCCGATCAATACCAATCCTATTCTTCAAAATATACTTTCAGGAGTGATACGGGAGTTCCGGATTACAGCAATTTGGACCATTGGGCGGCCCACCCCTGGAAAAAGGACCCATCCGATAGTATTCCGGCCCCCCTTCGAACAGAGGAAAGAGACACCATCGCCGATGTTTTTTTTATTCATCCTACCACCTTTACCAAAAAAGAAGATTTTGCCCGGTCTAATGCAGCTATTGACGATCCTTATATAAATGCCAAAACAGATTACTCTACCATTCTGCTACAAGCCAGCGCATTCAATCAATACGGACGCGTTTTTGCACCACGATATAGACAGGCACATATAGGAAATTTTTACAGCGCGGATTCGGTTTCTGCAAGTAGAGCCCTGGCCTTGGCGTATCAGGATGTACGAAATGCATTTATATATTATCTAGAGCACTATAATAATGGAAGACCCATTATCCTGGCTTCACACAGCCAGGGCGCGCTGCATACTATCTGGTTGCTTAAAGAATTTTTTGAAGAAAAGCCATTACGCAAACAACTTGTTGCTGCTTACGCAGTGGGTTGGCCGTTACAGATGAAGACACTCACCACTATTCCAGTTTGTGCTACACCTGAACAAACGGGATGTGTGTGTAGTTGGCGGACTTTTAAAACAGGATATCTTTCTCCGGGTGTTACCAAGGAAAATGCAAGAGGAGACTCCGTGTTGGTCACTAATCCTATTAGCTGGACCACCGAAAATAAATTTGTAGAACGAACCAATAACAAGGGGGCTGTTCTTACTAAATTCAATAAAATTTTTCCGACACCCGCTGATGCACAAATTAGCAATGGTGTTCTGTTTACCAAAAAGCCAACTTTTCCCTGGAGCTTTTTGTATAAAACCAGTAATTATCACATTGGAGACATTAACCTATACTACATCAATGTTCGTGATAATGTCGCTACCCGGATTCGCGCGTTTCAACAAAGTAAATAGTATGCACGGTCAATTGGAGTGCTGATTAATATCAGTAGTGTCGCGTTGCTTGAAGATTATCTTTAAGCCGAAACACCTCTCCATGAAAGCTATCATTGTTCCCACCGATTTTTCACCCACGGCTACTAATGCCATGCACTATGCCATTCATATGGCTGCACAGGTAAAAGCCAATTTGATACTCACACACGTTTATCAAATTCCAGTCAGTTATACCGATGCGCCAATTGTGCTTGTATCCGTTGAAGAAATAAGAAAATCCGCTACAGCAAGAATGCAACAACTTAAAGCAGATGTTGAACACCTGGCTGGTCCACAAACAAAAGTATATATTGAAATAGTGATGGGTAGTGTGGTGGATGAACTTGAAAATCTATGTAACAAAGTAAAACCCTTTGCAGTAGTCATGGGAACAAAAGGAGCCAGTGGGGTAGAGCGCGTTTTGTTTGGGAGCAACACATTACTTGCCATTCGGAGACTTACGTGGCCCGTTATTTGCGTACCACCCGGTAAAACATATGGCAAGGGAATTAAAAAAATAGGATTCGCCTGTGATTTTGACAAAGTGGTGGACAGCACCCCAGCACCAGCCATAAAAGAGCTTGTAAAAACATTTGGTGCACATTTAGATATACTGAATATAAATCCAGATGGAGAAGAACGAGAGGGGGAGATGCCGGAGCAGTCTTTATTACTGCAAACTATGATGAGTGAGCTAAAACCTGCTTTTCACTTTATACAACATCGGGATATTGAAGATGGAATTAACGAGTTTGCCATCAAGAATGAATTGGACCTGGTTATTACCATTCCCAAAAAACATAACCTGATCGAAAGGATTTTTAAGGAAACCTCCTCCAAGCAATTGATCTACCATGGGAATGTACCCATCCTTTGTATGCATGAGTAATTAGAACTCGGCACTACCCGGCGTACGCGGAAATGCAATCACATCACGGATATTATTCATTCCGGTAACAAATTGAACCATTCTTTCAAATCCCAATCCAAAGCCCGCGTGTGGCACGGTTCCAAAACGGCGGGTGTCTAAATACCACCACAACTCTTCTTCCGGAATATGCATCTCTTTCATTCTTGTAGTCAGGCGATCCATTCGCTCTTCACGTTGTGATCCGCCTACAATTTCTCCAATACCAGGAGCCAATATATCCATGGCGGCTACCGTTTTACCATCTTCGTTTT
>BJGL01000030.1 GCA_014190475.1 Bacteroidota bacterium | reverse complement strand
TCAGTGCAGCTGATTGTTGGGTTCATGACGAAAAGGATATCTATAAAGCACAAATTCTCACAAGAATATTCGATGATCCCCAAATAGAGGGACACCTGCCAAGACCTTTTGGTGTATTCTATCAAACAGACCGTCCTTGTTACGAAGATGTGATGGCTGCGCAGTTGGAAGAAGCGGCCTCTCGTAAACCAGCAGATTTGGATAAACTGTTAAAAGGAAACGAGGTCTGGACTATTAGCTAGAATAAGTTCTGTTGGTTAGGGAGTAAGCGAAAGCTTTTTCGGTGGTAGATACATAAACCCCATTTTTCAATGGCTTTTCTGTGTTGGGCGGTACCATATCCTTTATTACGATCCCATCCATAGTGAGGGAATTCTACGTGTAGTTTTTCCATCCATTCATCCCGATATGTTTTAGCCAACACGCTGGCTGCGGCAATTGACGCAAAACGGCTATCGCCTTTTACAAAACATTGATGAGGTATTTTTTTGTACGGGATAAATCGGTTGCCGTCTACCAATAAAAGACCTGGTTTTTTCTTTAATAAGGAAACGGCCTGATGCATGGCTTTGATACTTGCTTTCAGGATATTGATTTGATCAATTTCTTCATGGCTGATTTGACTGACTGCAAAACTGATCGCTTCTTTTTCAATTAAGGGTCTTAAAAAGTCTCGTTCTTTTTCTTTTAGTTGTTTGGAGTCATTGAGTAGCGGATGATGAAAGCCCTTCGGTAATATTACCGCTGCTGCAAATACAGGACCCGCGTAGCAGCCCCGGCCTGCTTCATCAAGACCTGCCTCTAAATAGGTATCCTGGAAAAAAGGTGCCAGCATACCTGCAAATTCCGAAATATTGCTCAACAAAAAATTACTGGCAAAACAGCCAGGATTACCTTTGTGTGTCATGGAAAATACCTCCTCCCGCGCTGTTGTGTACTGGCTATACACGGGTATGGCGATGATTATTATTCAGATCTTACTGGGTGGCATTACCCGATTAACGGGGTCTGGCTTATCCATTACCGAGTGGAATGTAGTAACGGGGGCACTTCCTCCGCTTTCAGATGCACAATGGTTAGTGGAATTTGAAAAATATAAGTCAACGCCGCAGTTCCGCTATTTGAATTTTGATTTTTCGATTACAGATTTTAAGGTTATTTATTTCTGGGAGTGGTTTCATCGTAACTGGGCCCGCTTGATTGGGGTAGTTTTTGCTATACCATTTTTATTTTTTTGGTGGCGGGGGTATTTCAAGTCTCATATGGTGAAGCCGTTGCTGGTTTTATTCTTTTTGGGAGCCTTACAAGGAGCAATTGGTTGGATTATGGTAGCCAGCGGACTTACGGGAGATGCTATTTATGTTAAGCCTACTCGTCTTGCGCTGCATTTTGTATTTGCCTTGGGATTGCTTTGTTACACATTTTGGTTTGCCCTCCAGTTGACGGTTCCTGCCACTGATAAATTGTATAATCCATCCTTGCAAAAGGGAGTGCGTTGGATCATGATCCTTTTGCTATTGCAATTAATTTATGGTGCATTTATGGCAGGGCATAAAGCAGCTACCGCAGCACCTACCTGGCCTACAATCAATCAGGAGTGGATTCCCACAGGGTTGTATAAGAGCAGCGAAGGCGCACTTAATTGGGTAGATAATTTAATTTTTGTGCACTTCATGCATAGAGGATTAGCCTACTTACTATTAGCAGCTATACTATTTTATACGGTACAATTATATAAACAACAGGGTTCTCCTTGGTTTTATCATGCACGCAAGTGGCCTGCGATTTTGGTATTATTGCAGGTTGGATTAGGAATTTTATCAGTATTGACCAGTACCAAAATTATTCCTGGCCACTGGGGAATTTTTGAATGGATGGCACAGCTTCATCAATTAGTAGCTATGCTGCTATTGTTATCCTTGGTTCAATTATTATTCCTGATCAGAAGAAAAGCGTTGGGTACAACCTGAATTTGTAAGGCGGCTGTATTTGCAATAGGATCTCCATCGATATGCGCTGCTGCATGTTGGTGATTCAAAATAGTAATCGATCCAGTTTGGAAATAAATAATAGAGGTCTGTCTATCTAAGGAGTCAATGTTTTGTACTTCATTGGCTCCGATCAATTGTAATAATGTGGTTGCTATTAATCGCAGCTTTGATTGCTTTCTTACCAGCACTACATCCAGTAGTCCATCATTCAGCTTGGCTGCAGGCGCAATTGTAAAATTGTTTCCATATTGATTGGCATTGGCTATACTGATTAGATACGCCTCCGTTTCAAGTATACTCTTTTCTGTTTGTAAGGTGAAACGATAAGTTTTTGCATGGCTATAATGACCAATTACCTCTTTGCAATACGTAAAAAAGCCACGCGTGGATTGTTTGGCAAAAGAGTGCGCCACGACTCCATCAAATCCAACGCCACTTAGCATACAAGAAAATTTTTCATTCACCATCATTCCATCTGTGGGACAAGCGCTGGTCTCAAATAAAAACCGAATAGCTTTTTGTGGATCAATTGGAATTTTGGCAGCCCTGGCTAATCCATTTCCTGAACCAACAGGAATGATACCAAACTGAACGGGTAATCCGCGAAGTGCACCTATCACTTGATTGACTGTTCCATCTCCACCTGCAATAATAATGTCAGTGAATAATTCGGTTTTTATTTTTTGTATTACTGCTTGATAATTGCCTTCCGAATTTGAATATTCAATTGCATAGGAAAATTTTATCTTGGCCTGTTCTTTATGAATAAATTTTTCAAGATCAGCGGCAATGCCTGTTCCTGCAATTGGGTTGATGATATAAAGAAACTTTCGACTTACCATTTTAATAGTACACTTCCCCAGGTAAAACCACTTCCAAAGGCTGCCAGACAAACCAAGTCTCCTTCCTTTACTTTCCCTTTTTCCCAAGCCTCACATAAGGCAATCGGTACCGAGGCGGCAGTGGTATTACCGTAATATTGAATATTGTTATACACCTGATTATCCTGCAATCCTAGTTTTTGCTGTACAAACTGCGCAATACGAAGATTGGCTTGATGGGGAATCAGCAAATTTAGATCAGCCGGTGTAAATCCATTTTTCCCCAATGCTTCTAATATGACCTCTGGAAATTTTACAATGGCTTTCTTGAATACAGCGGGTCCATCCATATAAGGATAAATTTGACCTTTGTCAATCATGGCATGACTAAAAAATAGTTGTCCAATTTCTGCTTGATCAAATGAAGCATATTCTTCCGCTTTCCAATGATTTGCATGGGTGCCTGGATTGTACATAGCAAGTATCTCTGCACTTTCTCCATCGCTATGTAAGTGAGTAGATAAAATGCCTGCATGATTGTCTTGTGCGGGTTGAACTACTACTGCACCAGCACCATCTCCAAAAATTACGGATACGTTTCGGCCGCGTGTAGTAAAATCAAGACCGAATGAATGTTTTTCAGCGCCTACTACCAAAATATTTTTATAGGTACCGGTTCGGATATACTGATCGGCAATACTGAGTGCATACACAAATCCACTACATTGATTTCGTACGTCCAATGCACCAATTTCTTTCATCTTCATGGCGCGCTGTAATAGTACTCCACAGCCGGGAAAATAATAGTCGGGGGATAAGGTGGCAAAGATGATAAAATCAATATCTGATGCAGTTACTCCTGCTCTTTCTATGGCTATTTGTGCAGCAGCTACTCCCATGGTGGTGGTAGTTTCCTGCGTTCGGTGCGCATATCTTCTTTCTTGTATACCTGTTCTTTCTTGGATCCACTCGTCGCTGGTATCCATGTAGCGTAATAAATCTTGATTACGTACAATTTGTTCGGGTAGGTATTTCCCAATTCCTGCAATACGGGCGCGTAACATAGCAAGCGGTTGAATTGGAAAGGTACAGAATCGGCTTCGCAGCTAAAACTTTAGCCAGGTAAAATTGTATCAAGGTGTTTGCGGACGCCAATGTAAAACCTGTATGGCAAACTCTGTACAGGCTTTTTCTACACTGGCAATATCTTTTGATTTTATCGGCGAGGCTAAAACATGATCACCAGTATTGGGAAGTGCTACTGCTGATTTGAGTGAGTCAGGTGTTCCCAATTGCCTGAACATTCTTTTCATGGCCGATACTTTGACCACAGGATCCTGCTCTTGTTCGTTCTTATAATAATACAATAGCAGCGTAGGTTGTTTAATACGCTCAAACAACGATGCTTTCATTGTCGATTCAAGCAATTCCTGCAATTGCACAACTGATGATGTTTTATATTGATAGTTCCAATAGCGGGCGTAGGCTGCAGTAGTGTCAGACACGGTTCTCATTTCTCCAACAATTGATTTTGCTATTTGATAACCCCAGGGGTTGTTTAATAGCCAGGCTTTATTGTCATTAATTTCAATGTTAGGTGAAAAAAGAAACGATGCGGCAATTTCAGGAAATTCCGCTGCTAGCTTCAATGCCAAGGTTCCACCGGTGGAAGTAGAGATTAATACAACCTTCTTTCCTAATTTTTTTCCAATGGCCAACGCTTCCAACGCACTATTCCATAACCCCTCTGCTGTGAATTTACCCAGCGGAGCACTGGTGTCTACGCCATGATCATCTAATCTGCTGAGGTAGAGATTACATCCAAACTTCTTTGCAAAATTCCGATGGACCGGATCTCCCTCCATTTGTGAGGCCGAAAATCCATGTAGATATACAATGGCAAATTCTGTTTGATTTTTTAACGAGTCATTATTCCAAATGATATGAGCCTGATTACCAGGTTTGATTGGTTGTTTGCTTTCCTGTTGTTGTATATAGTTTTCCAGCGAATCAGCCTGTGTGGGTACTTCAGGAAGTGTTAACTGATATATGGGTTTGGCAGGACGCGGGCCTGCTAAATAAATAATGGTGAGTATACCGAGAATCAGTGCTGCTATTTTTAAAGGCTTCATACCTATGATTTACACTTAAAATTAACCCTTTATTGCCAGGAAATGAGCTACCTTTGCGCGTCTTTAACAAGCGCTCATGAATATTAGAAACATTGCTATTATCGCCCACGTTGACCACGGAAAAACTACCCTGGTGGACAAAATTTTACATGCAACCAAGGTTTTTCGGGATAACCAGGAAACAGGGGAGCTGATCATGGATAGTAATGATCTGGAGCGTGAACGTGGAATTACCATTTTTAGTAAGAACGCAGCGGTTACCTATAAGGACGTAAAGATCAATGTTATCGATACCCCTGGTCACGCCGACTTTGGAGGTGAGGTAGAGCGTGTATTAAAAATGGCGGATGGGGTTATTCTTTTGGTGGACGCGTTTGAAGGACCGATGCCTCAAACCCGTTTTGTACTACAGAAGGCCTTGCAGTTGAACCTGCATCCCATTGTTGTAATTAACAAAGTGGATAAGCCTAATTGCCGACCAGATGAAGTGCATGATGCCGTATTTGAATTGTTCTTCAATTTAGATGCAACGGAAGAACAGTTGCATTTCCCTACTTATTACGGAAGTGGTAAAAATGGTTGGTTCAATGACTCGCTCGAGGCAACCGATAACATTCTTCCTTTGATGGATGGTATTTTAAAGTACGTTCCGGCACCTAAAGTAAGTGAGGGTACTTTGCAATTACAGATTACATCACTCGACTATTCTTCCTTTTTAGGCCGTATTGCCATTGGTAAAGTTGGACGCGGTAGTATTAAAGAAAATCAACCTATTGCGTTGGTGCAAGGAGATGGAACTATCCGCAAGACTCGTGTAAAAGAGCTATATGTGTTTGAAGGAATGGGGAAGAAAAAAGTGACTGAGGTAGTAGCCGGTGATTTGTGTGCAGTGGTTGGAATTGAAGATTTCAATATTGGAGATACGATTGCTGATGCAGAAAATCCAGAGGCGCTACCTGTTATCAGTGTGGACGAGCCTACAATGAACATGTTGTTCTCCATTAATAATTCTCCCTTCTTTGGTAAGGATGGGAAGTTTGTGACGTCTCGTCACTTGCGTGATCGATTGATGAAGGAGATTGAAAAAAATCTGGCATTACGGGTACACGATACAGATGAGGGGGATAGCTTCCTGGTTTACGGAAGAGGGATTCTCCATCTAGGGATTCTCATTGAAACCATGCGTCGTGAGGGCTACGAATTAACAGTAGGACAGCCCCAGGTAATTGTGAAAGAAGTGGATGGAAGAAAGTGTGAACCTTATGAGGTTTTAGTAGTAGATGTACCACAGGAGTTTGCTTCTAAAGTAATCGACCTGGTGAGCCGTAGAAAAGGGGAGATGTTGGTTATGGAAACCAAGGGCGAAATGCAGCACTTGGAATTTGATATTCCTTCTCGAGGATTAATTGGTTTACGTACACAAATGTTAACTGCCACCACTGGTGAAGCAGTAATGGCACATCGTTTTAGCGAATACAAACCTTGGAAAGGTCCAATCCCCGGAAGAAATAATGGAGTATTGATCTCTAAATTTCAAGAGCGTTCCACTGGGTACTCCATTGATAAATTACAAGATCGTGGTACCTTCTTTATTGAGCCCGGAGAGGATGTTTATGCTGGGCAAATCGTGGCAGAACATATTAAGCCAGGTGATTTGGTGGTGAACGTAACCGAAGCTAAAAAGTTGACAAACCACCGTGCCAGCGGTAGTGACGATGCTACGCGAATTGCCCCCAAAACATTGATGACGCTGGAAGAGTGTATGGAGTATATTCAGCATGATGAGTGTATTGAAGTAACGCCCAACTTTATTCGTATGCGTAAGTTGGTGTTGAATGAGGAAGAGCGTAAGAAAGTTCAAAAAAGAATGGAAGCAGAAGCATCCTAAGCATTTTTTAATTTTGTGGTGAAATGAGAAGTTTATTTTTATTCATCCTTTTATTGATACAGGGGGTTGTGTATGCGCAGTGTTCAATTTGTACTAAAACAGCGCAACAATTAGGAGAAGGACCCGCCGAGGGAATGAACACGGGAATTCTTTATCTGGCCTTCGCTCCCTTTGCCATTGTCGGTTATATCGGTTATAGGTGGTGGAAGAGCAATCAGCAAGGCTGATTAGTATTTTGCTACAAAGCGATAAAGATTAAAATCGCCCTGCTCTCTTTCTGTTTTTATGGCTGCAGCCAGTTTAGCCCTGCTAATATCTTGGAGTCTTTTTGATTCAATCAGGCGATAGGCCTTTTCTGCCAGCACAATGTTTCTTTTATCGCCTTGCTTTTGTGAAGACGCTACTTGTTGCAGCGTCTGATATAATTGAGCAATTCCTTCGTTAGTAACAGCGGTGGTTTGTAAGATGGGAATTTCTTTTTCGCCTCTTGCATATACCGGTGCAAGCATCAACTTAAGGTGATTCAGGTATTTTGCTGCATCGGGACGATCGGCTTTATTAACTACAAACAGATCTGCAATTTCCATCAGACCTGCTTTCATGGTCTGTATTTCGTCACCACCTTCGGGAACCAACACCACTGCCGTTACATCCGCGAGTCCTGCAATTTCAATCTCACTCTGTCCAACGCCTACTGTTTCTATAATAATCCAGTCAAAATCTCCTTGTTGTAAGAGTTCACAGATTTCAATAATCTTGGGATGTAATCCTCCCAGGGATCCCCGCGAGGCAAGTGAACGGATATACACATCAGGATGTATATACCAGGAGGACATCCGAATACGATCACCTAAAATAGCGCCTTGATGAAAAGGTGAAGAAGGATCCACGCATAATACGGCTACTTTCTTTCCATCTTCGACGGCTATCCCAATCAATTTATCTACTAACGTACTTTTTCCTGCGCCGGGAGGTCCTGTAATACCAAATACAGGCTTGGTCCCCATGGGTAGTTTTTCAAGTAAGGCTATATAGCCTTCCTGTTCGTTCTCAATAACGGAAATTAAACGAGCCAGCGTTTTTCGGTCTCCCGCCTTAATTTTTTCTAATTGTGATTCCCACTGCATGGAGCATAATCCTTCTTTGTAAAGGTAAGCGGGATAACACTAATTTTAACCCGTGCAACTTATCAATGGCATATCGGTGGTGATTCCAAATTATAACGGGGAGCAACTTTTACCTCAAATTCTTCCTCCTGCTGTCCTTGCATTATCTGCAACCGGGATACCTTATGAAATTATAGTGGCGGATGATGCTTCCACCGATGACTCAGTGGCAATGCTCCAAAGAGATTTTCCTCAAGTACAGTTTATTCAGCTACCTACGAACGGAGGATTTTCTAAAACAGCTAATGCAGGTATACAAGTGGCCCGGTTTGACTGGGTCTTACTATTGAATAGTGATGTCAAGTTAACGCCAACTTATTTTGAATACCTTCTTCCTTACTGTCAACAATCGGACTTATTCAGTGTAAGTGGGCGAATAGTAGGATGGGAAACGGATCAAATCCAGGATGGTGGAAAATATCCGGTATTTCAGGGGGCAAAGATTAAAACCAGTTATGATTTTGTTCCTGAACAAACTTCGCCAGCAATTTTTTCTTTTCCTTGTTTCTATAGCTCAGGAGCCAATGCGCTGATCAATCGAAAATTATTCCTGGAGCTCGGTGGTTTTAATGAGTTGTTCTCTCCTTTTTATGTAGAAGACACGGAGCTTTGCCTACGTGCCTGGCGTTTAGGATATAGTAATTATTACGAACACAAAGCCATTTGTGCTCACCGCACTTCCTCCACTATAGGTTCGCCCGAAAGAAAAAAACAAGTCAATCGAATTTATAATCGCAACAAGTATTTGCTACACGCTATTCATTTAGATGGTTTCTATCTACTCAGTTGGTTTTTACAATTAAAACTCGAACTGGCATTCCGATTACTTACGCTTCGGTTTACACCACTCCTGTCTTATATCGATTTTTTAAAGTTGATCCAGGGAGTAATAAAAAGTCGACGGGAGTTGCGAAAATTATTAGGTAGTAAACGATTGCAAGGGGTGCCTACTTTGTTTGCGAAACTTCAGCAACAAATAAATCAGCAACCCGTACAATTACAACAACGCTAGTTTAGTTATGTTGTAGATGGGTTTTTATCAATCCAATGGCGTGTTTAAAATGAGAGGGCCATCCGATTTTTCTTTTTTTATAAAAAAACAGTGCCTTCCTGTAACGCATCATAAAAATAAATGAGGGCCAAGCATTTCGCTTTTCAATCAATTGGTCTAAACAAGCAATCCATTGCTGTAAGACTTGGAGGGATCTGCTTGATATCTCCGTACTCTCTGCAAAGGATTTACAGTGCGCTCTTACCGCTGTCATATGTAAAAGCTTTGTCTTTTTTTGTCCAGCCCTTTCTCCAAAAACCGATGCATTAGACGAATGCATACGTTGGTAAACCAGCAATTCCGGTAAATATTGAACACCACCGGCGAGGGCCGCTTTCCCCGCTATATACCAGTCATAAAATAAGTGTGCGGGGAAAGGAAGTATCTTTTTGATAAAATCAGTACGGGCCAGGATAGCATGACCATTTACGGTATTATATAAGCAGAGATTAAGAATATTCTTTCCTTCAAATCGTTGATAAAGTGATTTTGGAGGGGTCGTGAGAGGGGTATCACCCGTAAATGAGCGCGAATCACAATAGATCAAGGGGGTGTTATTTTCTAAAGCATTCACCAGTTTTTCTATTTTTTCTTCGTGCCATAGATCATCTTGATCGGCAAAGGCAAGTAGGGGTGTGGTAACACGTGCACAGGTTTGACTAAAATTCTGATTATAGCCTTGATTGATTGTATTTTGGTGTAGTTGGATTCGAGGATCAATTGCAGCGTGGATTTTCAACAGCTCCCAGGTACCATCGGTAGAGGCATCATCCGATACAAGGAGCAATAAATTTTTATAAGACTGATTTCGGATGGAGTGCAGCTGCTGCTCAATATATTTTTCTCCGTTGTAGGTGCAAAGTACCACAGTTACGGCTGGTGATGCATTGCCAACGGGTGGGTGTTCTTTCATATTAATTCAGCAACTAATAAAAGGTTTACTAAATTGCTGTGTTTACAAATCTATTTTAAAAATTGCGCATCACCGTTCTTCTTCCCTTTCCTGTTACAAAACCTGTCGGTGGCGCACGGGTAATGTATGAATATGCCAACCGTTTTGCTGCGGCAGGGCATCAGGTAACCGTGTTACACTCTTTACGTCGTCCTTTTAAAAAAATGCGTTCTCCATTATGGTGGAAGCGATTGGTATTTGCATGCAGAGGTGCCGCACGTCCCGCTTGGTTTCCGCTGGATAATCGAGTCAATTCAAAAATTGTAGACGAAATCAGTGACATGTTTGTTCCTGATGGGGATATTCTCTTTTCTACTTGGTGGCAAACTGCCTATGCGCTGGCTCAACTCGCTCCACGAAAAGGAATACGGGTGAACCTGGTACAAGATTATGAAAATTGGACCGGGCAAGAGGACTTGGTAAAATCTTCTTATCGGTTACCGTTGGAACATGCCGCAATTTCTAATTGGCTTCGTGTACTCGTGGAAAATGAATCAGGACGTAAGGTGCAATTATTACCCAATGCCATCGACACAAATAATTTTACACAAGTTGTTGCACCCGCTACACGAGATCATTTATCGGTACTGGCCTTATATTCTGAGGAGCCCAGGAAAGGCACTCGATATATACTAGCTGCACTCGAACCACTACGGGCCCAATACCCTGGATTATGCTTTAGCTTTTTTGGGGTATATCCCCGTCCTGCTTCTTTACCTGAATGGGTACAGTATTATCAAAAACCAAAGGATCTGAAA
Source organism: Bacteroidota bacterium (assembly GCA_014190475.1). GTDB lineage: Bacteria > Bacteroidota > Bacteroidia > Chitinophagales > Chitinophagaceae > JJ008. The sequence continues at coordinate 11,110 of BJGL01000030.1, read as the reverse complement.
AGTCTTTACAATCAGCATGCTATTTTTCTCTCTGCATCACTGGGGGAGGGTTGGGCTTTACCCCCGGCCGAGGCGATGGCTTGTGGATGTGCGGTAGTTTGCACCAATATTGGTGGGCATGCTGATTATACCAAGGAAAACGAAACCGCCTTGCTGATCCCCACAGAAAATACAGCTGCAATTATTACAGCGCTTACTACATTATTTGATAACCAAGCCCTGCGTATTCAGCTAGCTGAAAAAAGCCGGGAACAGCTTTTGGAAAAATTTAGTTGGGAACAAAGTGTAGCCACTGCCCTTCAATGGTTTGACTCCTTACAAAAAGGATAACTTTGCGCCATGGCAGTAACTCTATGCTTTGATTTTGGTAATACTCGTAGAAAAGTAGCCGTTTTTGAAAATGCTACTTTACGTGAAGCGCTTACCCTTTCAGACGATAACAAGGACACGATTGAAAAACTAATCAAAGCGTTTAAGCCAGTTAAATCTATTCTTTCTTCGGTGGTAAATCATAATCCTGAATTAGAAGATATCCTGTCACAAAACACCCGTTTCCACAAACTCAATCATCAAACGCGTCTGGCCTTTACTACGCCGGTGGGTAAACCTGAAACCATTGGAGCTGATCGGTTAGCGATTGCCGCCGCCGCCGTTCATTATTATCCCAATCAACATACGTTGGTTGTAGCATTGGGCTCCTGTATCACGTATAATTTTATCAGTGCACAACATGCTTTTCTGGGCGGTAGTATTTCTCCGGGACTGGAAATGCGGTTAAAATCCATGCATCAGCATACAGCTTTACTACCCTTAGTTAAACCAGATGCGGATGTCCCCTTGATTGGCTACGATACCAATACAAACATTTTATCGGGGGTAATCAAGGGGATGGCCTTTGAAATAGATGGATTTGTTGATGCGTACAGCGCTCGTTATGAGAACTTTAACGTGCTATTAACCGGGGGGGATCTGCCCTATTTGGCTACCCACTGTAAAAACAGGATATTTGCGGACCCTGATTTAATTTACAAGGGGCTCTATGCCATCAGCGAAGTCAATAATTCCTAACAGAATCAATTTGTTATACAAGTCATTCGGCTTAGCCGCCCTATTTGTTTCCCTTTATTTTGCTCCAGCTTTTGCTCAGGACAATTCTCCCTATTCCCGGTACGGCATTGGAGACCTGACCGCTACCACTAATATCAACAACAGAGGTATGGGTGGTATCACGGCAGGTTATACCGATCAGCTATCAGTTAATTTTAATAACCCGGCTTCTTTTTCTTCTTTTCAAGCTTGGAAAGAAAAAAAATCAAAAAAATTAAGTTCTGGTCGTGCCATTTTGGATATGGGGGTGAATGTAGACAATCGCACCTTACGGGATCCAGCTGTTGTCAATAGTTTCAAAGCTAGCAATGCAGTTTTCTCCTACATGCAAGTAGGCTTGCCTCTTCGTAAAGGTTGGGGAATGAGTTTTGGCTTAAGACCTGTTTCCAGAATTAGTTATCGTATTGATAAGAACGAACGGCTGAGCGATCCTATTACAGGAGTTGCTATTGATAGTGCCGTTACTCGTTATCGTGGAGATGGAGGTTCTTATTTGGCTGCTGTGGGAACTGGACTGTCTTTGTTCAGCCGCGAGAAGTTTGGGCTAGAAGAAAAATTTAGTATCGGTTTCAACACAGGATACTTATTTGGTAAAAAAGATTACAGTAGCCGCAGAAGTCTCATCAACGACTCAATTTCTTATTACCAAGCCAATTTTCAAACAAAATCAACGTTTGGAAAATTACAAGCAAGCGCCGGTTTACAATATCAGATTCCATTGAATAAAAGTATGACCCTTACCCTGGGGGCTTACGGAAATTTAGGACAGGAAATCAACGCTGAACAGGACATACTTCGTGAAACCTTCTATTATGATCAAGGCCAGGGAGAAGTTCGTTTGGATAGCGTTGCTGATATTCGTGGACGCAAAGGAAAATTAGTACTCCCCGCATCCTATACATTTGGATTTGTTTGGCAGAAGTATGCTATTCCCAATAAGGAAGGCGGCTGGATGATTGGTGCCGATTATAACAAACAATCCTGGAGTGATTATCGTTTTTTTGGTAAGACAGATTCCATTCAAGATACCTGGGAGATTCGTGTAGGAGCACAAATTACTCCCGTACCTCGCCGCAATTATTTCACGAATGTTAATTATCGTTTTGGATTTTTTGTAGGGCCTGACTATGTCCGCTTAAATCAAAGTACACCTCGATTCGGTGCCAGTTTTGGAGCCGGTCTTCCGATTTCAATTTCCCGACAAGCACCTAATCAGATCACATTTGTCAATGTGGCCTTGGAATATATCAAGCGTGGTAACAAGCAAAATTTGCTACAGGATAATTTATTCCGTTTTACACTTGGATTCTCGCTGAGTGATATCTGGTTTATCAAGCGTCAATATGATTAAGTCCTTTTGGACAGCCCTTTCGGCTTTTTTGATTGTAATACTATTCTCTGCCTGTGAGAATGATGATCGTGTTTTGACTAATTGGACAAAGCAACTAAGACTTAAGGAGGAAGCCACGGATGTATTGAGTACAATTAGTCAGGAAGGAAAACTAAAGGCTCGAATTAAATCTCCCTTTATGGTCAAGGAAGCGGGAGATACCATCCAGATGACATTCCCTCGTATGCTTCATTGCGATTTTTATAATGATAGCGCCATAATCGAAACTCGATTGGATGCAAAATTTGGAATCTATTATGAAAATCTCAATAAAGTATATCTAAGAGATAGTGTAGTGGTGATCACCGTAAAAGGAGATACGCTGTTGTCCCCTGAGCTTTGGTGGGACCAAAACACCAAACTCTTTTACACAGATAAGTATGCTAGCTATCGTAGTCCGGGCCAACAAATTTTAGGCGGGCAAGGCTTAGAGGCTACACAGGATTTAAAACGAATTACTTTTAAATCTACAACCGGACTCGTGAACGCTCCCAAGAGCCAATAAGAACTAACTTTACAGCGCTCAATTAAACTACTATGCAATATCGTAACATGGGCCGTACCGGTCTACAATTAAGCGTGCTTTCCTTTGGAAGCTGGGTCAGTTTTCATAAACAAATCGATGATGCTATCGCGGATGAATTGATGGGGATTGCGTATGATAATGGAGTCAATTTTTTTGACAATGCCGAAGTGTATGCGTTGGGAGAAAGTGAAAAAATGATGGGGCGTGTGCTCAAAAAGAAAAACTGGGATCGTACTTCCTACACGGTTTCCTCAAAAGTTTTTTGGGGTTGGCGTGGTAAAGAGAATAAGCCCAATCAGCATGGTCTGAGTCGTAAGCACATTACAGAAGCTTGTCATGAAGCTTTACAGCGTTTACAAACGGATTATCTCGATTTATATTTCTGTCACAGACCTGATAAGAATGTACCTATTGAAGAAGTGGTATGGACCATGCATAACTTGATTATGCAAGGAAAAATTTTATACTGGGGAACCAGCGAGTGGAGTGGGGTAGAAATTATGGAGGCACACCGTATTGCACAACAACATCATTTAATCGGTCCAACTGTAGAGCAGCCGCAATACAATTTGTTTGAGCGTAATAAAATTGAGAACGAATTTTTGATGGTCTATAAAACAGTTGGACTCGGCACTACTATTTGGAGCCCGCTGGCATCTGGCATGCTTACAGGTAAATACAACAAGGGGGTACCTGATGATAGCCGATTTGGAATCAAAGGATTTGAATGGCTCAAGGATCGCTGGATGCAAGATAAAGTACTCAATGCAGTACAATCCTTGGGTCAGCTGGCTACAGAGCTAGGTGTTAGTTTACCGGCTTTGAGTATTGCCTGGTGTGTAAAAAATCCAAATGTTACAACTGCAATCTTAGGTGCAACACGTAAAGAACAGTTGCTCGAGAATTTGAAAGCATTAGAAGTTTTAGATTTACTCACGCCGGATCTGATGAACCGCATTGACACAATTACGGGTACTAAACCAATTCTTCCAGAATATTAATTGAGTTGATTATGTCTTTTGCTGGCAAAACAGTATTGATCACTGGTGCTACACGTGGCATTGGTAAGGCGATGGGACTTCGCTTGGCTCGTGAAGGCGCTAATATTGTGATTGCTGCCAAGAGTGTGGAAGAAAATCCAAAACTCGGCGGTACTATTTATACCGCTGCTGCAGAGATGGAAGCTGCGGGTGGTAAAGCCCTGGCAGTTCCTTGTGATATTCGCTTTGAGGATCAGATACAAAATGCAGTTGACAAAGCAATTCAGACATTTGGAGCTATCGATATATTGATCAATAATGCTTCGGCAATTTCTTTAACACCAACGGAACAAACAGAGTCGAAGCGGTTTGATTTGATGTATACAATCAATGTACGAGGAACTTTTTTAGTTACTAAAGCCTGTATTCCTTTTTTACGCAAAGGCAAAAATCCACATATTCTTACCCTGTCTCCTCCCTTGAATCTTGATCCAAAATGGTTTGCTCATCATGTGGCATATACCGTTAGTAAATATGATATGAGTTTACTGACCATTGGCTGGGCGCGGGAATTCAAAGAAGAGGGTATTGCCGCCAATGCACTTTGGCCACGTACTACCATTGATACGGCTGCTGTAAGAAATTTATTAGGAGGACAAATGCTGGCTAACATGAGTCGTAAGCCGGAGATTCTTGCAGACGCTGCATATTATATTCTTAGCAAACCTTCGGCTACTTGTACGGGAAATCTCTTCCTGGATGAACAAGTACTAGCGGCCGAAGGCATTACTGACCTGTCTACTTATTCGGTGGTTCCTGGTGCAGAACTATATCCTGACTTGTTCGTGGAATGAGCTTATTACTATCGGGCAGTTATTCCTGCTCAGTAGACTCTTCTCCTTCAGAAAATTTCTTTTCCGGTCTCATTTGTGGAAACAGTAATACGTCTTGTATCGAAGGATTATTAGTTAACAGCATACACAGTCGATCGATACCAAAACCAATACCTGCAGTAGGTGGCATTCCATACTCCAGCGCGCGTAAGAAGTCCTGATCAATAAACATGGCTTCATCATCACCTCGCGCTGCTAATTTCACTTGTTCCTCAAATCGTTCGCGCTGATCAATTGGATCATTCAATTCACTGTAAGCGTTTGCAATTTCTTTTCCATTGATCATTAACTCAAAGCGTTCTACGAGGCCTTGTTTCTCACGATGCTTTTTAGTGAGCGGACTCATCTCTACGGGGTAGTCAATAATAAACGTGGGTTGGATATAATGCTTCTCACATTTTTCACCAAAGATGGCATCGATGAGCTTGCCTTTGCCCATGGTGTTATCTACCTGGATATGCAATTGCTTACATACGGAACGTAATTGTTCTTCGTTCATTCTACTTACATCAAAGCTGGTATGTTCTTGAATTGCATCAAATATGCTGATACGTTTAAAAGGAGCTTTGAAAGAAACTACTTTATCCCCTACGGTAACTTCTGTAGTGTCACAAACATCGAGCGCTGCTTTTTCCAGCAACTGCTCGGTGGTTTCCATCATCCAGAAATAATCTTTGTAGGCGGTATAAAATTCAAGAATAGTAAACTCAGGATTGTGTGTGCGATCCATTCCCTCATTTCGAAAATTGCGACTGAATTCATATACCCAGTCAAAACCACCTACAATCAAACGTTTTAAATACAGTTCATTGGCAATACGCAGATAAAGTGGAATGTCTAATGCATTATGATGCGTAATAAAAGGACGCGCTGCAGCACCACCCGGTATGGATTGCAGTACCGGGGTATCTACTTCTAACGCACCGTGTTCATTTAGGAATGCGCGAATGGAATTAATCAGTTTGGTGCGCTTAATAAAGGTTTCTTTGACAGCGGGATTGATAATTAAATCCGCATAGCGCTGACGATATTTAAATTCTGGATCAGTAACGGCATCAAAGGTTTGTCCCTCGGCCTCTTTTACGATTGGAAGAGGGCGTAAGGCTTTACTAAGCAGCGTGAACTCTTTTACATGAATAGTAAGTTCTCCAGTTTTAGTACGAAATACATATCCTTTCACTCCAATTAAATCTCCAATATCCAGTAGCTTTTTCCAAACTATATCATAAAGGGATTTATCCTCACCCGAGCAAATGTCATCGCGTTTAATATAAACCTGAATTCTACCCTTGCCATCTTGTAGTACTGCAAAATTGGCTTTTCCCATATCGCGTACACTCATGATGCGACCCGCTACACAACAGTCTGTGTATTCACCGATGTTTTGATCATTAACTTTTTCCTTGATATCCGTAGAGTAGATGTTGACAGGATATAAAGGAGCCGGATAGGGTTCGATCCCCATCATAATCAGTTCAGCGAGTTTTTCGCGTCTTAATTGTTCCTGTTCTGAAAGTTGCGGTGCACTCATATTCAAATGATTTCTTCTTGTTCGCGCGCAAAGGTATTTGTTTCGTTTCGGGTATCAATGCGAAAGCCTCCCATGCAGGAGGCTTTCGAGAATCCCGCAAAGCGGGAAAAATTATTTATTCTTCACCCAGTAGCTGATGCGAAGACCCATAAAGTGATTACGCACGCCATCATCACCTGTTACTACAGGCATAATGTTGCGTAGACCAATGGTGTAGTTGTATCCAATGGACCATCCTGCTTTGGTGCGGTAGCCAATAGTCATATTCACACCCCAATCAGGTCCTTTAAAATCAGAAGCAGCTTGTGTACCGTAGTTAACACTGCGTGTTCCACTAGCTACAAAATCATTACTGGTAGGTGAAGTAGGATCGGTATCCAATAAGCGAGTTTCAACAAATGAGGGAAGATCAGCAGATAGAGTTGGACCACCCCCTGCAAAAAAAGTACCACCCTTGTCACACTTTAAATTATAGAGCACATTGGCTTGCAACTCTGCATAGCGAAGACTCCAATGACGCTTTTCTTTAAAGCTTACATTTTCAATTCTTCCCTTTTGTGTGTAGAATATACCAGGTTGAAAACTAAAGTTGCTTTTTGCAATTGGAGTTTCCATGATTAATCCTAATGTGTAGCCGATTTTTTGGTCGTCCTTAATCAGCGCACCACCTTTGGTTCCATATTGATTGGCCATGGTGATACCGCCAGTTACACCCACCATTGATTTTTGGGCAAATAAAGCAAAGGGGGTTAGCAGGGCGAGCAGGAAAAACAATTTTTTCATATCAGTTTTTTTGGTTCAGCTAAAACGGCAACCTAAGTTAAGCATTTACTACTTAAGCTGTTGCGCGCAAAGATATTTTAGTTTCGCTAAACTTTAGCAGAACTGGCCCGATAATATTTAGGGCGAATTTGGTATTAATTTATTGTAAATCAGGAAACTACTGAGTAAAGCAGGACTTGCCAGGCAGCCACCGCCTCCCCTTTGCCTAGTAATTGGCTGGCATAACGGTGTATTTCCTTTTCCATTTCGTCCGGATTAACTGAAAAGTACTGGACAATCTGTTTCAAATGAGGATCTTGAAAATCCGGATCAATCGGGGGTATGCTGGTAAAATTAGCTAGTTGACCCAAGTCGTTTCCGGTTAGGATTTGACTAGTACGAATGGCAACCGGTAAGGCGTCAATTCCCATGCCTAGCGCGGTGTTCGGTTTAGGGACCTGGAATAAATTCTGTTCGTTTACAACTGTATACCAATCACCACCCAGTCGGGCTATCAACGGCAGATGACGGGGGTCCATTTTTTTATTGGAATCCAATAAGGCATCATTGATATGCATGCAAAGCACTTCACAGATCACCAGATTGCCTGCACCACCTTCATTGCCGAGTGGTTTCACTTCAACCACCTTACATTCCATTTGTATTTTACTTTCTTTGACCAATGGGGGTTTGATTCGAGTTGCAGGTATAGGTGTAAAACCGGCTTTTTCAAATTCATTTATCTCTTTTGGAAATTCACAGCTAGCCAGCGACTGTTGCTGTACCATATCCAGCGTAACCATATTGATGGCTACCTCGGGAACCGCCCAAACATTTTCTAAAGTATGTTTAGTGCTATTATCTCTTACTCGTCTTGCTGGAGAAAAAATTACAATGGGGGGATTAGCAGAAAATACATTGAAGAAACTAAAAGGACTCAGGTTAACATTTCCTGCTTGATCAATCGTAGAGGCAAAACAGATGGGTCTTGGTGCTACAGCATTTTGCAAATAATACTGTCGGTCTGCCGGACTCAGTTTTGAAAAGTCAAATAACATTTAAGACTGTGCGGTTTTTTTCTGTTTCAAAATACTCCAGTCCTCTTCCTCTCTTACAATGGTGTTGGTTAATGTGCCCAATTGATCAATTTCCATTTCCACCTTATCTCCCGCCTGCAACCATTGTTCCTTATAGTTAGGGTCATTTAGTTTACCCGTTCCATTTAATTCTAAAAAACAGCCGGTTCCCACTGTTCCACTGCCAATCACATCGCCAGGGTATAGGTCAACTCCATACGACGCTCTTTCTATAATCTCAGCAAAAGTCCAATCCATATCTCCCAAATTACCTGCACTAACTTGGATGCCATTCACCTTACAGGTCATATTGAGGTTCCAGCTTAGTCCCTGATGATTGGTTTTTGGAGCAATGATAAAGGGTTCCAGTTCGTCCAATGTTACCAACCAGGGGCCAATGACTGTTGAAAAATCTTTACCCTTTGCCGGTCCCAGATTTAACAGCATTTCTTCCATCTGCAAAGTGCGTGCGCTCATATCATTCATGATCATCAACCCGGCAATATGTTGATCAGCTTCAGCGGCCCGAATATTTCTCCCATGTTTACTAATTACAATTGCAGCTTCCAATTCAAAGTCCAATTTTTCAAAATGGTCCGGCATGCAACGAATAGGACCAGGTCCCTGGATGCTATGGTGATTGGTAAAATAGAAGATGGGGTATTCGTCAAACTGGGGAATCATATCCACTTTTCGATTTCGGCGGGCAGCTGCCACGTGTTGCCGAAAAGCGTAGCCATCCCTACAGGAAGAAGGAAAAGGAACAGGGGCCATTAGTTGTAAGCTTTCTATCGGCTGACCGCCGCTTACTGTGCGTTGCCCTTCCTTGATGAGTGTTTCGCCAGCCAGTGCTACGGGAAAATAATCATCCCAAAAATTGAGGAACAGGTTCATGCTGTTTGGCAAATCTGGGTGCAGCTGCTCCATATCGTAGACAGTACCGTTGATGAGCACGCCTAGTTGCTCGCGATCCTCTTTAAAGTAGCTCAACAATTTCATAGGTGAAACATTCGTAGGGCGAAGTTAATGATGTTGGGATGACCAAGCTCATTTCTTCCAATGAAAACCGTATTATCTTTGCGCCATGAAATTTGAAAAAATACATAACAAAGGGCAAGCGCGTCTTTTTGAAAATCCGTTTTTGGAGGCGCTCACCAAATCACACCCGCTGGTTATCTGGGGTATGTATTTGCCAGTTATTATCTATTTTCTCTACCGTTCAGGCAGTACGCTCGGATTTACCCCACTGACTATTTCATTGGTATTTTTAGCGGGATTGCTGTTTTGGTCATTATTTGAGTATGTGGCGCATCGTTTTCTTTTCCATTGGATTCCCCAAACGCCGCGCTCTACAAAATTTGTGTACACCTTGCATGGTAATCACCATCATTATCCCCGGGATCGCCAACGTCTATTTATGCCCCCCCTTCCCAGTTTACTGATTGCAATCACTTTATTTGTATTGATGCGTGTCAGTATGGGGCCTTATGTGTTTATGTTTTTCCCTGGATTTTTACTGGGATATCTTTTATATGGATCCATGCACTATGCTATTCATGCTTGGAATCCTCCCTTCAAATGGATGAAACCTCTTTGGAGAAATCACCACCTTCATCATTACAAAAATGAGCATCAGGGTTTTGGTGTGAGTTCAACGCTTTGGGATCATGTTTTCGGAACTATGTTCGATTTGAATAAGGAACAAGAGGATCAGGAAAAGGTTAGGTCCCTGATGTTTGAAAAGAAGTCTTGAGCATTCGAGCCTGTTCATGCACGCCGAGGCTAAATAAAGCTAGATCATATTTTACAGGATCGGCGGCATCAAACTTGCGTAATGCATGCGTGAGTTCCACCGCTGTTTGCCAATCCGTTTGCTTTCTTTCAATCAACCCAAGCATACGCGCTACTCTTGCTACATGCACATCTACCGGGCAAATTAAGGTGGAGGGCTTTATTTTTTTCCAAATACCAAAGTCTACACCACGTTGATCTTTTCGAACCATCCAACGAAGAAACATATTCAATCGTTTGCAAGTGGAGCCTTTTGCAGGAGCGGGAATGTGTTTACGCGTTCTCTCGGGAGCATCGGGTAAAGAGAAAAAGTATGCATGAAATGCATTTAACCTATTTCCCATGTCCTGCTGCTGTAAACAAAATGCAGCCTCCAAACTTGAGTGGTGCTGATAATGGTATTTCAAAAATTCAATACAATAAAGAATATCGGTTGGTTGAAAGGTTCGATGTTTAAAGTTTAAAAATCGTTTAAGATCCACTGCCTGGTGTTGTTGAATAAATGCAAACGGTGCTGCATCCATTCGGTTCAATAAGTCTTCACACTTTTTAAGAATAGTAGTTCGATTTCCCCAGGCAAAAAGAGCAGCAAAGAAGCCTGCTATTTCAATGTCTTGTTGTAGCGTGTATCGATGTGGAATAGAAATAGGATCATTTGGAATAAAATCAGGCTTATTATAAAGCCGAAATTTTTCTTCCAATAATTCTTGAAGTTCTTGCTTATGCATTTATCCAATCGCTTGCGCCAAATCCGCAATCAGATCATCGGCATCCTCAATCCCCACTGATAAGCGAATCAAGGTATCTGATAAACCATTTTTAATACGCTCCTCGCGGGGAATTGAAGCGTGGGTCATAGTGGCGGGATGATTGATCAATGATTCAACTCCTCCTAAACTTTCTGCTAAAGAGAACAGACGCGTTGTTGATAATACTCTTTTAGTTTCCTCTACTGAATCGCCAGCCAATTCAAAGGAGATCATTCCTCCATATCCACTCATTTGTTTTTTAGCAACAAGATGATTGGGATGACTAGTGAACCCAGGCCAATAAA
>BJGL01000029.1 GCA_014190475.1 Bacteroidota bacterium | reverse complement strand
TATCGGATTTACATAAACCATTTGTTGACGAAATTATTTTAGTGAGTCCATCTGGTAAGCCGATGCACCGGGTGCCTGATCTGATTGATGTTTGGTTTGATTCAGGTGCAATGCCCTACGCACAATGGGGTCTGCCGGATACCTCCTCCAATCAATTTGGCCCATTGAGTCCAGAAAATTTCTTTCAATATCATGCACTCAATGGTAAAGTAAGTGCACAGGCTTTTCCCGCCAGCTTTATTGCAGAAGGAGTAGATCAAACGCGTGGTTGGTTTTATACCTTACATGCAATTGCCAGTTTATTGTTTGATTCTGTTGCTTACCAAACTGTGGTAAGTAATGGTTTGGTGTTGGATAAGAATGGCAATAAGATGAGCAAGCGATTGGGAAATGTGGTGGATCCTTTCCAAACTATTGAGTCTTTTGGAGCAGACGCCACACGCTGGTATTTAATCACCAACGCTTCTCCCTGGGATAATTTAAAATTTGACCTGGAAGGTATCAAGGAAGTACAACGTAAATTCTTTGGTACCCTTTATAATACCTATCAGTTTTTTGCACTCTATGCTAACGTAGATGGGTTCTCCTATAAAGAGTCTTCTATTGCGTTGGCACAGCGTCCTGAAATTGACCGTTGGATTCTTTCCTCTTTACACACGTTGGTGCAAAAGGTAACGGCTGCCATGGATGATTACGAACCTACGCAGGCGGGCAGATTCATTGAGGATTTTGTGGACGAACAATTGAGTAACTGGTACGTTCGTCTTTGTCGCAGACGTTTTTGGAAAGGCGAATACAGCACCGATAAGATCAGTGCCTATCAAACGCTCTATGAATGTTTAGAAACGATCGTACGCTTAATGGCTCCTATTTCGCCCTTCTTCAGCGATGCCTTATTCTTACAGTTGAATGCTGTAACTGGCCGTCATACTGCTGAGTCCATTCATCATGTCAATTACCCAATTGCAGATAGTTCTTTTATCGATCAAGCATTAGAGGAGCGCATGCAAATGGCACAGGACGCCTCCTCGCTTGTTTTATCCTTACGCAAAAAAGTCAACATAAAAGTTAGACAGCCTTTGCAACGTGTGTTGATTCCCGTGCTAGATCCTTCTATGCAAGAGCAGCTTCAGCGTATTGAGGACCTGATCAAAGCCGAGGTGAATGTCAAGTCAATAGAGTATTTGAACGCCGACAACACCTTTATCAAAAAGAAGATCAAGCCCAACTTCATTGCCCTTGGAAAAAAATTAGGACCCAAGATGAAAGCGGTCTCAGCGGCCTTAAGTGATTTTTCACAGGACCAAATTGCATTGTTGGAAAAAGAAGGACAAATTAGTTTGCAAGTCGAAGGTGAAACCCTAGTATTGCAACTTGCGGAAACAGAAATCAGCAGTGAGGATATTCCGGGTTGGACCGTAGCTGGAAAAGGTAAATTGACGGTGGCACTTGATATTACGGTAACACCCGAACTCGAAGCCGAGGGTTACGCAAGAGAGTTTGTCAATCGAATTCAGAAAATCAGAAAAGATGCTGGATTTGAATTGACAGATCGGGTGCTTGTTAAGGTTCAGGCCCCTGCCGGTTTAACAAATTCGCTGGCATCTTTTAAAACCTATATTTGCGACGAAATCCTCGCTGATTCACTGGAATTTTCCAATGAAATGGTGGAGGCCACAACCATAGAAATTAACGAAGAAACCATACAGGTTCAGGTAACCAAAAAAGGCTAAGTCATGGCAGTAAAGAAAAAACCGACTCCGAAGAAAAACACAAAGCCCGCAGCTTCTAAAAAGCCCGTTGCAAAAAAAGCACCAGTAAAAGCCGCTAAACCAGCGGTTAAGAAACCTGCTCCTAAAAAAGCTGCACCTGCAAAGGCGCCCGTAAAAAAGGCGGCACCTGCGAAGCCCGTTGCAAAAAAGCCTGCTCCTAAAAAAGCTGCACCTGCAAAGGCGCCCGTAAAAAAGGCGGCACCTGCGAAGCCCGTTGCAAAAAAAGCGGCTCCTGCTAAACCTGCTGCTCCTTCCAAAGTGGCTGCAAAACCCATTGTAGCTAAGGCAGCCCCTGTTAAACCTACGCCTGCTCCTGCCGCTAAGCCTGCACCTGTTCCACCACCTCCCCCTATGCCAAAGAAGGGAGATCCACTTTCTCTAGTCTCTATCAAGGCAAAGGTGAAGCCGGTTACAAAAAAGGAACCTCCCAAACCAACTAAGGTGGTTATCCCTAAAACAACTACTAAATCTGCTGTTAAATACGAACCGGATTTTACTAAATCTATTTTGGACGCTAATAGAGCAGAAGCTGCACAGACTGGACCAACGCAACGTTATTCTGATTCTGATTTGGCAGAGTTCAAAGAAATCATCATGCGCAAACTTGACGCTGCAAAAAAGGAATTGAACTATTTGCAGGGGTTGATTACCCGCAAAGATGAGGGAGGTGATATGGATGATGCTCGTTACATGACTATGGAAGACGGAAGTGTAAGCATGGAAAGAGAGCAATTAAGCCAGATGGCCAGCCGTCAGATTACCTTTATTGACCACCTGGAAAAGGCCCTAATGCGTATTGAAAATAAAACCTACGGCATTTGCCGGGTTACCGGAAAGCTGATTGACAAGGCCCGTCTTCGCGCAGTTCCTCATGCTACTTTAAGCATTGAGGCTAAGCAAATGATGAATCGTTAAGATTTAACACTTACTTAATTTTAAGTAAGTGTTAATAATTAAACTTTTACCTTATATTTGCTTCACACTGAAGCAATATGAGTAAAGTAATTACCCCTATTTTATCCCTTTTTTTAGTATTGGGATTAATTAATTCTACAAATGCCCAACAGTCAGAGGGCGGAGATAATTACTCTAAAATCAAGCTTTTATCTGCCAAGTTAGATTCCAACAAAACTGTTTTAGTTGTAAAAGTGGATGCGCCCTACAAGGACAGCGTAGAAGCTGTACTGACGCATAGCATTGGTTGGGTGGTGGAAAAGAAAAAAGTAGTACTGGCTATGGGTCCTAATACCTTTTCATTCAACACGGCACAACTTGCCGAGGGAAGTTATCGATTGATTCTGCGAAAGTTTGAGGGAAACTGGTCCTTGACGCATTCCTTTAAAAAAGATTGATTCTTAGTACGTTTTAACAAGGATTACCTTTGCGAAAAATACATCGCATGGTACGTTTTTTCCCCTTTTTAGTTTTTCTAATTTCTTGTACGGCTACAACGCTATCTGCCCAGGTAGTGTCTGGTCCTATGCTGGGGATAATTGAATTGCGTGATGCAAAAATTTGGGCAGAACTATCTCCTGCTGTTTCAAAAGCTGCTATTCGCATTAATAAAAAAGGGGAAACAGCTGCTCGAGTAATTAGTTATAAAGGCGAATTAGGAAATGATTTTAATCCCGTCACATTCACGGTGGGTGGATTAGAGCCAAATACTACTTACCAATATGTGATTCTTGCCAATGATAAACCCACTAAAGCTGTTGGGGAATTCACTACAAAAAAATTATGGCAGTGGCGTGAACCCGCGCCTGATTTTAGTTTTTTGACGGGTTCTTGTTCGTACTTCAATGAACCTGCCTACGACAGACCGGGTGTTCCCTATGGTAAGGACTCTTCCATATTTGAATCCATGTCCAAGGAAAAGGCGGCTTTTATGATTTGGTTGGGTGATGCCTGGTACACTCGTGAGGTTGATTATTTCAGTGAATGGGGTCTTTGGTACCGTGCCAGTAAAGATCGCTCTACACCCATCCTTCAGCCATTACTTAAATCCATGACACAGGTTGGGATTTGGGACGATCATGATTTTGGCCCTAATAATTCAGGGGCTGCCTATCATTTGAAAGAGGCAAGCCGAAAGGTTTTTACCAGTTACTTTCCTAATTCTTCAGCTGGTGAAAATAGTCAAGGTATCTATACTAAACTCAGTTGGGCGGATGTGGATGTTTTTATGCTCGATGACCGTTGGTGGAGAAGTGCAGACGATGCATTGGATTCTGTGCAGGGAAAACCCAATCCTGAAAAAACAATGATTGGCCGTCAGCAATTGGACTGGCTAAAAGGAGCTCTATTGGAAAGTAATGCCACCTTTAAAATTATTGCGGTAGGAAGCCAAGTGCTCAACCCAGTTTCTCCTTATGACCGTTGGGGCAGGTTCCCGGCAGAGTATCAGGAGTTCATCCATTTTTTAGCGGCCAATCCCGTAAGTGGTGTATTGTTCATAACGGGAGACCGTCATCATAGCGAGATTATTAAAGTAGAGCGCCCCGGTCTTTATCCGCTCTACGACATTACAGTTTCTCCACTCACTTCGGGCACACATACTTTTGACCGACAAGAAAAAGATAATCCCTATCGCGTTGTGGGAATAGATCAAAAGCAGAATTATGGTCGCATCTCTATAACTGGACCCCGTGGTAATAGAAAATTAACGGTTGATTATCTGGGTATCAAAGGGGAGAATATTACCAGCTGGTCGGTAATGGAAAAGGATCTTAGAGTTCCGAGAAAGTAAGCGTAGCTATAATTTTTTCTCCATCACTACATGAGGGATGGTTACTTCAGTGAATTCCTCGCTGGCAACCTGGTAGCCCATCTTTTCATAAAAGCCAATCGCATTTTTGCGGGCGTGCATATTCAGCGTCTTATAACCTCGATCTCTGGCCAGGTTTTCGGCAAAATTCATCATGGCCCTTCCAATTCCTTTACCTTGTATTTGGTTGTAAACAGCCATTTGGCGAAGGCGTAGGGTAGTCGGATTTTCCTCGATCAACATACAACACCCTAAAATATCGTCCTCTTCAAAGGCCCCTATTAAAATATCGTGGCTTTCTTTCTCCAGCTCCAGTGGGTCAAACTCCAATCCCAGCGGCTTTCTCAAAACCGAATTCCGAAGGTCCAGCATCTGCTGGTACTCGGGACTTCCATGTTCAATTAGTTTAAGAGCCATGTCAATCAAAATACAACAATTTCGGGAGCTCTCAAACCCCCGTCTCTCAACACTGCTCAAATTCAGTGCCAAATGACCCCTGACAGCCTCGTTCCCAATTGTTTAACTTTTACTTTTAAAAAATGCTCAAGACGGGTGGTATTTGATCAAAAAGTATATTTTTGCACCCTGTAAACCAAACCAAAAAATCATGTCAGACATTGCATCAAGAGTAAAAAAGATCATCGTTGACAAACTGGGTGTAGAGGAAGCGGAAGTAACTAATGAAGCTTCTTTCACCAATGATCTTGGAGCCGATTCATTGGACACCGTCGAGTTGATCATGGAGTTTGAAAAGGAATTCAACATCTCCATCCCTGATGAGCAAGCTGAGACCATTACCACTGTTGGTCAGGCCATCACTTACCTCGAGGAGCACGCCAAGTAATCTTGCAAAAGCTTTTCTTTTTCCTGACCAGGAAATAAATTGCACCGCCTTCCCCTCTACCATTTGGTATTAAGGAAGGCGGTTTTTTTAAAAAACTCGTTTAACTTTCCGCCATGCAATTGAAGCGCGTTGTAGTAACAGGAATGGGAGCTATCACTCCAATTGGTAATACCCTTGAAGCCTATTGGCAGGGTTTGCTGAATGGTGTATCCGGTGCCGGTCCCATTACACAATTTGATGCTTCCAAATTCAAAACCCGTTTTGCCTGCGAAATCAAGGGCTTTGATCCTACGCAATTCATGGATAAGAAAGAGGCGCGTAAGTTGGATCGTTTTGCACAACTGGCGCTCGCAGTGAGTGATCAGGCCATGCAAGATGCCGGATTAAATAAAGAAAATATTAACCCGGATCGAGTCGGGGTGGTTTTTGCCAGTGGAATAGGAGGGCTGACTACTTTTCAGCACGAGGTTACCGATTTTGCAAAGGGCGATGGAACGCCTCGTTTCAATCCTTTTTTCATTCCTAAAATGATCTTGGATATTGCAGCCGGTCAGATCAGTATGCGCCACAACCTACGTGGTCCCAATTTTGCCGTTGTAAGTGCCTGTGCTAGTAGTACCAATGCAATTATGGATGCCTTTAATCTGATTCGATTAGGCAAAGCAGATATTATTTTAACAGGGGGAAGTGAATCTGTTATTAGCGAAGCAGGAGTAGGGGGATTCAACGCTATGAAAGCGATGAGCGAACGCAATGATGATCCTGCTACCGCTAGCCGCCCTTATGATAAAGACCGCGATGGATTTGTAATGGGAGAAGCGGCCGGTATGCTGGTGCTTGAATCGCTGGATCATGCCATTGCACGTGGTGCAAAAATTTATGCGGAAGTAGCCGGTTGTGGAGCCACTGCCGATGCCTATCATATTACGGCTCCTCATCCTGACGGTTTAGGTGCTAAGAATGTAATGTTGGCCGCGTTGGATGACGCCGGAATGCGGGCTGATGAAATTGACTATATCAATACACATGGAACTTCCACACCTATTGGAGATGGAGCAGAAGTAAAAGCCATCACTCAGGTATTTGGGGAGCATGCATATTCCCTCAACATTAGTGCTACCAAGTCTATGACGGGGCATTGTTTGGGAGCGGCGGGTGTAATTGAATCGATTGCCAGTATCATGGCCGTAGTGCACGACATTGTACCTCCCACCATCAATCACTTTACGGACGATCCTGAGATTGATTCCAAACTAAATTTCACTTTTAACAAAGCACAAAAGCGCACGGTGCGTGCAGCGTTGAGTAACACCTTTGGTTTTGGTGGACACAATGCTTGTATGATTGCAAAGAAGTATCAGCCCTAGTGTTTGTGAATTTTATGTAGCTTGTGTTGGTGCGTTGGTTTAAATCCTTGTTTAGTTTTCGAAAGAAAAATTCTTTTACCCGCGAGTTATCGCATTTGCTCGGGTTCTATCCGTATTCACTGGACTTATATGAAACCGCATTGACGCATCGTTCTCAGGGAGAAAGCACCGATCAAAATAACGAACGATTGGAGTATTTGGGAGATGCCATACTCAGTGCATTGGTGGCTGATTATCTTTTCAAAAGATACCCGTACAAAGGCGAAGGATATCTCACCGAGATGCGTAGTAAAATGGTCAATCGTCAGCAACTCAATCATATTGCGTTAAGAATGGGATTGAAAAAAATTACTCGGTTCAATCGGGCAGATTCATCCCTGCGTATTAGTCATATTTTCGGTAATACTCTCGAGGCATTGATCGGTGCGGTGTACCTGGATATTGGGTATAAACGAACTGAAAAGTGGGTGATGAAAAATATTATTCTGCCACATATGTTTGTGGACGAACTTGAAAACACAGAATACAATTTCAAGAACAAACTCTATGGATGGGCTAGTCGTAATGGCGGCACCCTTGAGTTTGAAACGATCGATGAAAAACTGGAAGGCGGTCGACGCTTGTTTACAGTGGCTGCGCTATTAAATGGCGAATCCCTTGCGGAGGGTAAGGCCTTCAATAAAAAAGACGCTTCTCAATTAGCTGCCCAGGCAGCCGTAGAAAAATTGGGTTTATCTGGAAGCGAGGGAGCTGATCAACGGATTTCCTGACAAAGTTCAATCAGTACCCCGTTTGTGTGTTTAGGATGAACAAAGCAAACCAATTTATTATCGGCCCCTTTTTTTGGCGTTTCGTTTAATAGGACAAATCCAGCTTCCTTGAGGCGGCTCATTTCGGCCTCAATATTGGTAACGTCATACGCGGTATGGTGCAGGCCTTCGCCTCTTTTTTCAATGAATTTTGCAATTACCCCCGTGGGATCAGCACTTTCCAGCAATTCAATTTTTGATTCCCCCACCCTAAAAAAGGCAGTATTGACCTGTTCGCTCTCCACCTTTTCTGTTTTATAACAGGGGGTCTTTAATAGCAGTTCATAACGGGGAATGGCCTCCTCCAGTGATTTTACCGCGATGCCAATATGTTCAATTTTGTTCATTTTCGGTCCCTTTGCTTCATTTACGAAATCGGTAATTTCTTTCTAAGCATGAAATTAACCTATTCGCTTAGAACCTTTTGGGATAATTTTGCGTTCTACAGAGGAGAAAACTGAAAGTGTATATGCTAAAATTACCTATCTATCTGGATCACAATGCCACCACCCCCTGCGACCCCCGGGTTGTAGAGGCCATGGTGCCCTATTTTACGAATGCGTTTGGAAATGCGGCCAGCCGTAACCATCCCTTTGGATGGCAAGCGGAAGAGGCTGTAGATTATGCCCGTGAGCAGGTGGCTAAATTGATCGGGGCTGACCCAAAAGAAATCATCTTTACTTCAGGTGCAACCGAGGGGGATAATTTGGCTATTAAAGGCGTCTATGAAATGTATGCCAGCAAGGGGAACCATATTATCACTTGCAATATTGAGCACAAAGCGGTGTTAGATACCTGCCGTCATTTAGAGAAAGAAGGTGCTGAGGTAACTTACTTGGATGTAAAGCCCAATGGTTTGATTGATTTGGCAGAATTGGAAGCAGCCATCAAACCTACTACGATACTTATTGCCATCATGTATGCCAATAATGAAATTGGTACTGTAATGCCCATGCGTGAGATCAGCGCCATCGCTCGTAAGCATGGAGTACTGGTATTTACCGACGGCGTTCAGGCAGTTGGGAAAATTCCAGTGGATGTCAATAAAGATGGAATTGATTTGATGGCCTTTACTGCGCATAAGATGTATGGTCCCAAAGGTGTGGGTGCGTTATATGTTCGTCGTAAAAATCCACGTGTGAAAGTTACCGCTCAGATTGATGGTGGTGGACATGAACGTGGTATGCGAAGTGGAACACTAAATGTTCCTGGAATTGTTGGATTTGGTAAAGCCTGTGAGATCTGCTTGCAAGAAATGGAATCTGATGCCAAGCGTATTAGTCAACTGCGTGATAAATTGGAAAATGCGTTATTGAAGGTGGAAGAATCCTACCTGAATGGTGATAAAGAAAGTAGACTTCCTCATGTAACCAATATTTCTTTCAAGTATGTAGAAGGGGAGGGGCTGATGATGGGCTTCAATAAAAATATTGCGCTTTCCTCAGGTTCTGCTTGTACGTCTGCTTCTTTGGAACCTTCTTATGTGTTGAAGGCCCTGGGTCTTGGTGATGACCTGGCGCATAGTTCACTTCGTTTTGGATTAGGACGTTTTACAACGGAAGAACAAATCGATTATACCATTGAGCATGTAACCAATACGGTAAATAAATTGCGCGAAATGAGTCCGCTGTGGGAAATGTTCAAAGACGGTATTGATCTCAACACCATTGAGTGGGCGCATCATTAATTTTAAAATTTTAGTATTATGGCATATTCAGAAAAAGTAATTGATCACTACCAGAATCCCAAGAATGTGGGAACACTGGACAAAAGCAAAAACAACGTTGGAACCGGACTAGTGGGTGCACCGGAGTGTGGAGACGTGATGCGTTTGCAAATTGAAGTGGATGAAGCTACCGGTATTATCCGTGATGCCAAGTTTAAAACCTTTGGCTGTGGCTCTGCCATTGCCTCTTCCTCACTGGCTACAGAATGGCTAAAAGGTAAGTCTGTAGATGAAGCGGTGAAGATTGATAATATGACCATCGTGGAAGAATTGAATCTTCCTCCGGTAAAAATTCACTGCTCTGTATTGGCAGAAGATGCTATCAAAGCAGCGATCAATGATTACCGTAAGAAAAATGGTTTGGAAGAATTGCAATTTGAAGAAAGTCCTGTTCACTAATTGTTGGATACATCATGTCTGCTGAAACACTAACATCCCCAACGGCCCCCACCGAAATGGCTAACACCATTTACGTGAGTGACAAGGCGCGTGAAAAGGTGATCCAGCTCTTAGCAGACGCTGGGGTAGCGGATGATCCTTCTTATTTTTTACGCGTAGGGGTAGTAGGAGGAGGTTGTTCTGGTCTTAGTTATAAGTTAGATTTTGATAATGAAAAAAAATCCATGGATCAGGAGTTTGAGGATAACGGTATACGTGTAGTAACTGATTTAAAAAGTTTTTTATACCTAGTAAATACCACACTTGATTTTTCAGATGGGCTGAATGGAAAAGGTTTCTTTTTTAGTAATCCCAATGCAAGCCGTACCTGTGGATGTGGTGAGAGTTTTGCTGTTTAAAACCTGTTAAAGCATTTTAAAGTGAGGCCGCTTTGCAAAAAGCGGCCTTTTTGTTGTGACGATCTTAGTACTTTAGCAGTATATGTGGGCTTTATACAGAAAGGAAATATCGCAGTACTTCAGTAGCCTTGGCGGTATTATTGCCATTGCAGTTTTTTTGATCGTGAATGGATTAGTGTTGTTTGTATTTGAGGACAATCTTCTTGACTTTGGCTATGCCACACTGGATCGATTTTTTGAACTCTCCCCTTGGATCCTTCTTTTATTAGTTCCTGCTATTACCATGCGGAGTTTTGCTGAGGAGTTCAGAACCGGCACCTGGGAAGTACTCCGAACACAACCCATCACCTTGTGGCAATTGATGTTGGGAAAATACCTTGGGGCTTTATTTGTAGTGGTTATTGCGCTGGTACCCACATTTTTTTATGCAATTCTTTTGCAAGGGCTTGCTGCTGACCCGGGATTGGATTGGGGTGCCACACTGGGTTCTTATATGGGGCTATTTTTTTTGGCAGCAGTCTTTACTGCCATTGGAATTTGGTGTAGTAGTTTATCTGCTAACACCATTGTTGCTTTTTTGATTGCTCTTTTATGTATGGCTGTTTTCTATTATGGATTTCATGCGATCAGTTTAATTCCGGGTATTCCTGCTGGGGTGGATTATTGGATGGAGTGGATTGGAATCGATTTTCATTATCGAAGTATGAGTCGGGGTTTATTGGTCCTCGGCGACTTGGTTTATTTTTCTTCGTTATTGTTTTTATTTTTTTTACTCACTCTCCGAAATCTGCGAGTTCGTTAAATGAAAAAATTACTTCACTGGATATTAGTTCATCGGCTGGGTGTTGCGCTAGCCCTTCTTTTATTTTTCCTATTGAATATTTTAGCCTCTCTATCTGATGGACGACTGGATCTAACAGAGGAGAAGCGATATACGCTTGAGGAGGCTACCCGCCAACAACTGCAAGCGTTGAATGAACCCATTGAGGTTACTGTATTTTTAAAAGGAGAATTTCCATCTGGTTTCAAAAAATTAGCAACTAGTACAGATCAGTTTCTGTCATTGTTGCAAAAGCAAAATCCCTCTCGCTTTCATTACCGTTTTGTGTCTCCCTTGGAGGAAGTAAGTGAAGGCAAACTTTGGGGAGACTCCCTTCTTTCCATGGGGGCACTGAATATTAACTTAACAGTTCAAAAAGAAGCGGGACAAAGTAGTAATATATTATTTCCGGTAGCATTGGTTGAATATAGGGGGCAGCAGTCTCTGGTTACCCTGCTTCCCGGTGCTAGCAGGGCTATTTCACAAACGGAATTAAATAGAGCTGAAGCATTATTGGAATTTCAATTTACCAGCGTGATCGATAAACTGGTACATCCACGAAAGCCCGGTATTGCCTATGAAATTGGTCATGGAGAACCTACGGATCAACGGACGTATCAATTACGGGTAGCCTTGCAAAAAGATTATGAGCTTCGTACGCTCGATCTCACACGTCAGCCAGCTGTTCCGACAGGTGTTGATCTATTATTGCTCGTAAAACCTACACTTCGTTTTAGTGAAAATGAAAAATTGAAGATCGATCAGTTTGTGATGCGAGGAGGCAAATTGCTATGCTTCATCGATAACCTGGTTGCTGAGATGGATAGCTTTGGTCGTAAACCCTCTATTGTTGCTTTTGATCGGGATCTTAATTTGGGTGATCTGTTCTTTCGGTATGGGGCTCGCATCAACCCAGACCTGGTGATGGATCTTCGCTGCGAGGTTAGTTATATTCAAGTGGGAGGAACCACTCAGCAACCGCAGAATGAGTTTTTGCCCTGGAATTATTATCCTTTAGTGGGGGCTCCCGCTGCTGATAAAAAATTAAAGACGGCAGGTTATGTTGGTTTGCGATTTGCCAACTCAATTGATACGGTGGAGGCTCCAGGAGTAACGAAGACGCCTTTACTGGCCAGCTCTGAACGGGCTCGTATTATTAGTACCCCTGCTTTGATTTCTTTAAACGAAAACAGCACGGTTCCCGAGAATAAATTATTTAACCGTGGTGAAATTTCAGTTGCGATGCTCCTGGAGGGACAACTAAACTCGCTTTACCGAAATCGAATTTTTGGTGCCAAGGCAGATTCCATGACACGCGCTGGACAGCCCTTTATTCCACAGGCAACACAGGGCGGTGTGCTTTTGGTGGCAGATGGTGATCTGGTCTTGAACGATTACATCCCTGCAGTAGACGAAAAAGGAGCGTATGATCCACAAGCTCCTTTAGTACCTACCGAGATGGGTTGGAATCCTTATACTCATTTTGAATATCTCACCGGTGGGGAAGCAGGCCGTTATTTTATGCCCGTTGCCAACAAGGAGTTCTTACTCAATAGTGTGGAGTATTTGATCAGTAATCCTGCCATCAGTGGATTACGCGCCAAGGAAATCACCCTGCGTTTACTGGATGGTGAAAAAGTAAATCAGTATAGGCTGTGGGTTCAATTGTTATTTATACTTTTTCCAATCCTGCTCTTGGTTGGTGGTGGGGTATTATTCCAGTCAATTCGGAAAAGAAAATTCGCGCGCTAAGACCCTAACTTTGCGTGCAACATGAATATAGATCAAATTAGCTACCTCGTATTTGCCCTTGTATTAGTCTTGGCTTTATTTTTTGATTTAGGGCTGATGAGTAAAAAAAATCAGACCGTCACGATTCGTCAGGCTTTAAATCAAACTTTTTTTTGGGTTGGGCTTGCCCTTGCATTTTTTGTTTTTGTTTGGATTGAAAAAGGGCAACAGCTAGCCCTGGAATATCTCAGTGCCTACTTAATGGAGTGGAGTTTGAGCATCGATAACATTTTTGTGTTCATTCTGATTTTCTCTGCCTTTGCGGTGAAAGAAAAAAATTATGGCCGGGTATTATTGATTGGCATTCTCATGGCAATAGTTTTTAGGATCTTATTTATCACCGTGGGAGTAGTGTTAGTAGAGAAATTTCACTGGATACTCTATTTGTTTGGTCTCTTTCTTGTATACACAGGCTTTAAGATGTTTACCGCCAATGAAGAGGAGGAATTCAATCCGCAGGAAAGTAAAGTCTATTTATTTCTCAAACGCTTTTTACCACTCGCACCTCATGATGGAGGTGGAAAGTTTATGATCCGTGAAAACGGAAAGCCCGTTTATACTACTTTATTTGTTGTGATCATCATGTTAGCCTCCATTGATTTGATTTTTGCGCTAGATTCTATTCCTGCCGTTATGGGAATTTCGCGGGACCGCTTTGTGATTTATACCTCTAATATTTTTGCGGTACTGGGTTTGCGTTCGCTCTTCTTTTTATTACGCGGTGCGGTAAGTAAGTTCGATTACCTACAGCAGGGAATAGCTATTGTGTTGGTCTTTATTGGTATAAAAATGTTAGGAGAGCATTGGCTTAACCAGTGGTTATCCAAGCAAATTCAAGTGGCTATTTCATTGGGAGTGATTGCGGTTTGTATTGCTGGGTCCATTTTTTATTCTCTTTTTATGCAGAAAAAAGGACTTCCGCCAGACCAGCTGGACGATAGTGTCTTAAACTAATAAACGTATTGTTTTGTATCCTATACAACAAGTGATTAAACTATTGGGTGTTGATACGCCTGTGGTAACCGATCACCTTGTTGAGCATTTATTGATTGATAGCCGAAGTGCATTTTCACCCGCCCATTCATTATTTTTTGCCATCACTACTTCCCGCAGAAACGGACACGATTATATTGCTACCCTCTACAAAAAAGGGGTACGTAGTTTTGTAATCACTCAACAGGTGGATATAGCTTCTTTCCCCTTCGCTAATTTTATTAAAGTTGATGATGCAGTGGCTGCTTTACAAAAGCTAGCTGCTGCACATCGCGCACAATTTTCGATTCCTGTTATTGGCATTACCGGGAGTAATGGAAAAACAATAGTGAAAGAGTGGCTATTCCAATTATTGCAACCTGATTTTAAAATTGTGAGAAGTCCCAAAAGTTTTAATTCACAGTTGGGTGTTCCATTGAGTGTCTGGGAATTGAAATCTCATCATGACTTAGCAATCTTTGAAGCTGGTATTTCGCAGCCTGGTGAAATGGAGCGCTTAGAAAAGATCATACAACCCACCATTGGGATATTAACCAATATTGGTGATGCTCATCGGGAGGGATTTCTCTCTATGGAGCAAAAAGAGCAGGAGAAGCGTAAGCTTTTTTCCCATGCAACAATGCCGCCTCCGCTAACACTTCTTGCTGTTGATACTGCAGTGGGATACTCAATTATTAAGGCTAATGGAGCCCTGCTTCCGACTGGAGGTAGTATTGAAATTCCATTTACAGACGCTGCTTCAATCCAAAATGCAATTCGTTGTTGGGAATTACTCTTGTTGTTGAAGATTCCGCAGTCAACTATTGCAGAACGGATGAGAGGACTTACTTCGGTGGATATGCGTCTTAGTTTGAAGCGGGGGGTACACCATTGTCAGCTAATCAATGATAGCTATAGTGCTGATCTAAGCTCATTGGAAATTGCCCTATCATTTTTGAAACAACAAGCAGGTTCACTAAAACGGACGGCAATCCTTTCTGATTTTATGCAGACCGGACAAAATCCTCGTGAATTTTATGCTCGTATACAAGCCTTGTTAGAACAGGTTCCCCTTGCGCGATTAATTACTATTGGTCCAGCTATGGGCACTGCATTTTCAGCCACCGGGAATTTGTGGCAATTGGAACAGTACCCGGATACCACTTCTTTTCTTGCTCAAGCACAACTGCGCTCCTTTCGAGACGAAATTATTTTGATCAAGGGGGCGCGCAACTTTGGACTAGAGCAAGTAGTTACATTGTTGGAAGAAAAAGTGCATGAAACCAGACTGGAAATTGACTTACAGGCGGTGGTTCATAATTACAATCAATATAAACAGCAACTAAAGAAGAACACAAAGGTCATGGGGATGGTCAAGGCTTTTGCTTACGGAAGTGGCGCTACTGAAATTGCACATGTTTTACAGTTTTCGGGTATAGATTATTTTGGGGTAGCCTATGCCGACGAGGGAGTGGAACTGCGTAAAGCGGGTATAACTACCCCTATATTAGTGATGAACACGGAGCCCGCTGCTTTTGAGACCTTGCTTAACTATCAATTGGAGCCTACTTTGTTTTCAGTTGCCTTGCTGGACGCATTTGATCAGTTTCTTCAGCAGCAAGGAATTACTAATTATCCCGTTCATTTGGAAATTGAAACAGGAATGAATCGGCTTGGTCTTACTGAGCAAGATTGGTCTCTTGTGGTTAGGCGACTGGCCTCAACTTCAAGTTTTTTGATTCAATCAGTTTTTTCACATCTAGCTGCGAGTGAGGATCAAGCGGCTGATGCATACACGTACAAGCAATTTGAGCTGTTTGAATCATTTGTTCAATTACTGAATACAACAGTCGATACTCGGTTTATTCGTCATATCGTCAATTCTGCTGGGGCAATTCGACATCCCGCCATGGAGTTGGATATGGTAAGGGTAGGGATTGGGCTTTATGGAATTGAAAAGTCACCAACACTTAATTTAATTCCTGCTATTACCTTGCGTTCGACCATTGCACAAATCAAAACAATTCCTTCGGGTAGTGGGGTAAGTTATAATCGCAAAACAATAGTTGACCGACCTACCCGTTTAGCTACAGTACGAGTGGGTTATGCGGACGGTTATCCTCGTAGTTTAGGAAATCGAAAGGGGCAGGTGTTGGTACAGGAAAAATTAGCTCCGCTATTAGGTAGCATTTGTATGGATATGTTTATGATTGATGTTACCGATATACCTCGCGCAGAGGTAGGCGATGAGGTGATCTTGTTTGGAAAGGAGCTATCTGTTGAACAAGTAGCCGATTGGGCATCCACGATTCCGTACGAAATTCTAACTGGAATTTCTCAACGTGTAAAACGTGTTTATTTTCAGGATTGATTACAGAATTTCTGTTTTATCTGAAATATTTGAATTAGTGGTTCCTGTTGCTGGAACTTCTTGCGTTTCTTTTCGGATCAATTTTTGCTGAAATAAAAAAAGTGTAATTACTCCAATAGAGATAGAGGCGTCTGCAATATTGAAAATGGGACTAAAGAATTCAAAGGCGTTTCCCCCGATAAAGGGGAACCACTCCGGAAAATGACCCTGTAAAATGGGGAAATACAGCATGTCCACTACGCTACCATGTAAGAGAGAGGAATAGCCCGCTTCCGAAAATTTTGCGATTCCGGTGTAGCCAATATAGTCATTAAGGACAGGGCTAAAGTGTAATCCTTTATCAAAAACCACCCCATAAAAAAGACTATCAATTAAATTTCCTACTGCACCCGCATAGATCAATCCAGCGCATACTAAAAATCCGTATGCATATTTTTCTTTGATAAATTTTCCAAGATACCAGGTACCAATTATAACGGCTACTAATCTAAATAAGGTGAGAATGGCTTTTCCAGTTTCGTTTCCAAATTTCCAACCCCAGGCCATCCCCGGATTTTCAATAAAATGTAAACGAAACCAATCCATCCCGAATACACGAATAATTTCACCAGTTGGATGATTGAGTTTAACCCAAAGTTTGAGACACTGGTCTGCTGCCAGTATCAAGATGATCAACAGGATAAGTTGGTTTTTCTTTGACATGTTTATTTAAGTTTTCCCACCATGTTCTCCGGACGAACCCATTCGTCAAATTCCGCTGCAGTAACATATCCCAACTGAATAGCCATCGCTTTTAGCGTGGTTCCCTGTTTATGTGCTTTTTGTGCAATCTCCGCCGCCTTGTAATAACCAATTTTAGTATTTAATGCGGTGACTAACATCAGTGAATTGTCTACGTGTTTTTTAATATTGGCTTCAATCGGTTTAATCCCTACTGCACATTTATCATTAAAGGAGATACATCCTTCTCCAATTAAACGTGCACTATGTAAAAAGTTATAGATCATCACCGGTTTGAATACATTCAATTCAAAATGACCAGTAGCCCCTCCAATGTTTATAGCTACGTCATTGCCCAATACTTGTGCGGCAATCATGGTGAGTGCTTCGCATTGTGTGGGGTTTACTTTCCCTGGCATGATGGAGGATCCAGGTTCGTTATCTGGAATAAATAGTTCGCCAATTCCACTGCGTGGTCCGGAGGAGAGCATACGAATATCATTGGCAATTTTCATCAAACTAACGGCTACGGTTTTTAAAGCACCGTGTGCCTCCACTATGGCATCATGTGCAGCCAGTGCTTCAAATTTATTCTCCGCTGTTACAAATGGGTAACCAGTCAATTTTGCAATATGCTTAGCAACATTTTTGTCGTAATCTTTTGGCGTATTGATTCCAGTGCCTACTGCAGTTCCTCCCAAGGCTAATTCCTGAAGATGAGCCAGTGAATTTTTAATGGCTTTCAAACCATGATCGAGTTGTGACACATAACCGCTAAATTCTTGACCAACGGTGAGGGGAGTTGCATCCATGAAATGCGTACGACCTATTTTGACCACGTTCATGAATTGCTTACTTTTTTTAGCAAGCGTGTCTCGCAATTTTTTTATACCGGGTATAGTATTTTCAACCAGTACCGAATAAGCAGCAATATGCATCGCCGTTGGGAATGTGTCGTTGGAAGACTGCGATTTATTGACATCGTCATTCGGGTGAAGAAACTTTTCTTTATCGGTAAGCTTTCCGCCCTTCAGTACATGACCGCGATAGGCAATCACCTCATTCACATTCATGTTGCTCTGGGTACCGCTTCCAGTCTGCCAAACTACCAAGGGAAAATATGCATCCAATTTGCCTTGCAGGATTTCGTCACAAACCTTACCAATCAGACTAGCCTTATTTTTTGGCAAAACACCAGCATCCATATTGGTCAATGCGGCTGCTTTTTTCAAATGTGCAAATGCCCGAATAATTTCTTTGGGCATTCGATTAATGTCTTGTGCAATTTTAAAATTCTCAATACTACGCTGTGTTTGTGCACCATAATAAGCGTCCAGGGGAACCTTGACTTCGCCCATGGTATCCTTCTCTATTCTGTATTCCATTTGAATGGGGGTTGATGGCCCTGCAAAGTTAGCTGAACTTTGGCTTTCTTTTTTCTAGAAATGCACTGACTCCCTCCTGCATTTCTGCAGTGCCAAAGCATTGACCAAACAGTGTTACTTCCTCTTGATATCCATCTTTTTTTTTATCAAAACAGGCCTCAACCGCTTGGATCACTCTTGCTACTGCTTGCGGTCCTTTTGTTAGAATGGTACGCATCATCTTTTTAGATTCTTCCATTAATGCAGTGGCGTCTACTACTTGATTGATCAGACCAATTTGTAAGGCATGTGCAGCATCAATCATATTACCAGTCATCATTATTTCAAGTGCTTTACCTCTTCCAACCAGTTGCGTTAAGCGTTGTGTACCACCGTATCCTGGTATTAGCCCTAGATTTACTTCAGGTTGACCAAACCGAGCTTGCTCCGCGGCAATTCTTATGTGGCAGGCCATGGCCAGTTCACAACCTCCTCCTAATGCAAAACCATTTACCGCAGCGATAATCGGTTTTTTATTTTTCTCCAGTCTATCAAAAATGGCTTGTCCTTTTGAAGCCATCTCCATTGCTGTTTTTTTGTCCGCCCCATTGAATTCGCTAATATCAGCGCCGGCTACAAACGCTTTTTCACCCGCTCCTGTAAGGATCACTCCTTGAATAGTTTGATCTTGCTCCAATTGTTCGATTGCTTGCTCTAATTCTGAAAGCACTGTTTGATTGAGTGCATTCATTTTGTCAGGTCTGTTAATGATAAGCGTGAGCACGCCCTCTTCGAGGTGGCCCAATAAGGTTTGGAACGATCCCCAGTTTTGTTGATTCATAAAATTATATTAGGAACGATGGGTGGCTACCCATTCTTTGATAAAATCGGCAATTTCTCTGGTATCAGTGCCTGGATGAAATAATTTTCCAACTCCCATTTTATAAAGCGCTGCCGTATCCTCGTCAGGAATGATACCGCCTCCTGTTAACAGTACATCATTCATTCCTTTTTCTTGCATCAGGGTGATCACTTTCGGAAAAACAGTATTGTGTGCACCTGAAAGAATGGAGATTCCAATCGCATCAACATCTTCTTGTAAAGCAGTGTTCACTACCATTTCGGGAGTTTGTCGAAGTCCGGTATAAATTACTTCCATACCCGCATCCCGCAGGGCCGTGGCAATAACTTTAGCGCCACGATCATGGCCATCTAAACCAACTTTTGCTACCAATACGCGAACGGGTCTTTTCATATAACTAAGCTCCTTGCAAAATTAAGCGCTTTGCCTGAGTCAATCTCTCCACGGTTTCCTCTTTACCCAGCAGGTAAGCAATATCAAATACGCCGGGACCAAATTTTCCCCCTACTAGCATAATGCGAAGTGGCAACAGTAATTCCCCTGTTTTTAGCTGTTGTTCTTGTGCTAAGTCTTTACAAATTTTCTCCAGTTCCCCTGTAGTCCAGGGATTTGCTTGTTGATAATACTGTATAAGCTGGTCAAAGAAAGCAGATTTTTCAGCATTCCACTTTGGAAGGATAGAGGCTGTATCAATTTGTGTAGGTCTTTTAAAAAAGAAACTGCCCTGTTCTACAAAGTCAGTCAGTAAGGTGCAGCGTTCTTTTACAAGGGCTATTACTTGCTCCAGTAGCGTACTATCGGTCACAGCCAAATTTGCTTTTTCAAAACTTGCCCTGACCAGTGGTAATAATTCGCTGACACTAGTTCGTTTAATCCATTCGTGATTGAACCACTTTGCTTTTTCATAATCGAATTTAGCACCACTGCTATGCACACGTGCCATATCGAAGGAGGCTATTAATTCTTCCTTACTAAAAACTTCTTTTTCTGTACCATCATTCCAACCAAGAAGAGCCAATAAATTAATAAAGGCGGCAGGTAAAAATCCTTTTTCCCGAAACCCCTCTGTAGTTTCTCCAGTTTTTGGATCTTGCCAGTTCATCGCAAAAACAGGAAAGCCGTATTTAGCGCCATCTCTCTTGCTGAGTTTGCCACTGGGGCCCAGTATTAGTGGGAAATGTGCCCATTGTGGCATTGCCTCCCACCCAAATAAATACTGCCATAATAATAAATGGACTGGAGCAGAGGGAAGCCACTCTTCTCCTCTAAAAGCATGTGTGATTTTCATGAGATAATCATCAACCACTACGGCTAAGTGATACGTAGGCATTCCGTCTGCTTTTAGCAGCACTTTATCATCTACCAGCGAAGTATCAAAACTTACTTCCCCTCGGATCATATCCTGAAAACTAACTGTTTTCCCAACTGGCATTTTTATCCGAATTACATGCGGCGTGTTCGCCTCCAGTAATTTTTTTGTTTCGTCGGCAGTCAGGGTGAGTGAGTTACGCATCTTCATTCGAAGATGATGATCGTATTGTGGGGAGGGATTCTCAGCTGATTTATATTTTTCACGCATTTGCTCTAATTCTTCTCCTGTATCAAATGCATAGTAGGCTTGATCAGCTGCTACCAATTGTTCAGCATACTTTCTATAAAGTGGTTTGCGCTCGCTTTGCCGGTAGGGTCCATACGAACCTCCCTGTTGCACACTTTCGTCTGGTTCTAATCCACACCAGCGAAGGCAATCAAAAATGTATTCCTCTGCCCCCGGGACGTATCTGCTCTGATCAGTATCCTCAATCCTGACTATAAACTCACCCCCGTGTTTTTTTGCAAATAAATAATTGTACAACACGGTACGTACCCCGCCTAAATGAAGGCCTCCGGTAGGACTAGGCGCAAAACGAACTCTCACCTTTTTACTCATGGTGCAAAGATAACCCCTGCCTGTATCTTTGTTTCTGATGTATAAGCCCTTTATTCAACCCCCAGCGTTTCTACGCCAACTTTATCCAAAACGGTTGTGGCGGATGAATCCGTTAGAGCCAAGTGTTTATTTGACTTTTGATGACGGGCCTCATCCAGAAATCACCCCTTTTGTATTAGAGCAATTGTCTCGTGCAAATGCAAAAGCTAGCTTTTTTTGCATTGGTAGCCGGGTGGCTGCCTACCCTCAAGTTTATCAGCAAATAATTGAGCAGGGCCATCGAGTGGGTAATCATACACATCAGCATTTACATGCTTGGCGTACCAATCAGGCTGATTATTTAAAGGATGTGGCAGCTGCAGCAGAATTGATTGATTCAAACTTGTTTCGCCCTCCCTACGGAAAATTATCTTGGCAAGTGGCTAAGCAGATTCCTACGGTAATTAAAGAGCCTGCTCAAATTGTTATGTGGGATATTTTGAGTGGTGATTTTGATCATCACCTGACTGCCGAGACTTGTTTGGAAAACTGTCGCAAACATATACGTCCCGGTTCTATTATTGTGTTACATGACAGTGAAAAAGCCTGGGAGCGTTTATCTGTATTATTGCCTGCATTAATTTCCTTGACTGCATCAGCTGGCTACTCTTTAAAGTCTTTGCCATAAAAAAACCCGGACTTTTGATCCGGGTTTCATTCACAAAACAAATCAATCAGGGTAAGGTAATGTTATAGGTAACTCCATTAATAGTTACAGTAGCTGCATTGTCGCAAGTTCCCGCTCCATAGTTAATTAATCCTACGAATCGTGTTCCGGTAGTTGCATTTTCACGAACTGTTCTAACAGTACCTTGTACAATCCAGCGACAATTGTTACGACGAACCAATGGTTCTACTATTGTAGCATTCCATCCCACTAGTGTAGTGTCTCTTTTCACTTGTCCACGTGCTGCACCTGTAATTCTAAATGCATCATCCATGGGAATCAATGGTGTTAAAACGCCTTCAATTTGAGTTCTTACTTTTTCACTATTCCAGGAAATAAAATTACCGTTGGGTCGAGTCAGTTTTCCATTTGTAACATTGATCTGATAACGAGGACCCGAAGTCGGTTCAGTGGTATTCTTAATACGCATAGTCCCCTCCACTTTGGTGCTGTCAAAATAGAATCCGTCAAAAGCAGTTTCTGCAACTGCGTTGGGGATAATCAACCGGTTGGTATATACATGGATAATTTTTCCTTTTCTATAGTGACCGTCTCTCGCAACACATCCTGTTCCAAAATCAAGTACTACGCGTACAGGAAATGGAGCGGGTGCATTTGGTCGGGTTACTGTTACGGTAGGGCAGGCATTTAGTCTTCCAAAAATTCCCATTCCTCCCATTCCCACTTCATCATTAACGCCCATGGCATCATCAAAAATGCCATCATAGATTATTTCAGCTTCTGTATCAGATTCACTGGATAGTTTGGAAACATTCATCTCGTATTGTTCAACAGGATCTTGCGTGGTGCTTTTTTCTTTTTGGCAAGCAACAATCGAAATTGCCAAAAATCCTAAAAGGACTGCTATCGGGAAGAATTGACTCTTTTTCATATACAATGATTTACATCATAAAGTTACTGAGGTTTGACGGCAGATTTTTCTTTTGGTTTAAGAATAGGTTTTTTTACTGAGTTTTGCAGAACATGCAGAAATTAATCGACACCCATGCTCACCTGTATCTACCTGAATTTGAATCAGATAGAGCAGCCATGCTGGATAGAGCAAGAATGGAGGGCGTCGAAAAGATCTATTTACCGGCTATTGATTCCACAACGCATGAATCAATGATTGAATTGGAAAACAGCTTTCCTCACTGTCGGGCTATGATGGGGGTGCACCCTTGTTCTGTCAAAACAAATTATCTAGAGGAGCTTGCGTTAGCAAAAGCCTGGTGGGATCAACGGTCATTTGTGGCAGTTGGAGAAATCGGATTGGATTTTTATTGGGATAGAACTTTTGAAAAGGAACAATACATTGCTTTTCGTACTCAAATTGAGTGGGCCCTTGAAAAAAAAGTTCCCATCATTATACATTCTCGTCAATCTACGTTGGCTTGTGTTGAGGTATTGAAAGAATATAAGCATACCGCACTAACGGGGATTTTTCATTGCTTCAGTGGAAGTTTGGAGGAAGCAGAAGCCATCATCAAACAAGGTTTTTTATTGGGGATTGGTGGCGTACTCACTTACAAAAATGCCGGCGTGGCGGCTGTGGTTGAAAAGTTGCCGTTAGAGAATATGGTGCTGGAAACGGATGCTCCCTATCTGACTCCGGTGCCACATCGGGGAAAAAGGAATGAATCCTCTTATATTAAAATAATCGCAGAAAAAATTGCTATAATCAAGGGTATTTCATTGGA
>BJGL01000028.1 GCA_014190475.1 Bacteroidota bacterium | reverse complement strand
ACACCACTGAGTCTGGTAGCAGTCAGTGGTAAAGGTTGTTCTGCCATTCCTGGAAAACGCGCTCCCATTCCAGCTCCACGTGCACGGGTACTATCAAAAGCAGGACGCTGTCTGACTGGAGCAGGTGCGTAATAAATTTTTAATTGCTTGCCATCAAAACTAAAGCGAGAAAGTAGCGTGTCCTTTGCAAACAAGGTTGCCGCTCCAGGAGATTTAACTTCTAATGTGTAATTCTCCTTGCCTGACTGTGTGGTAACCACCAACTGATAGGTACCTGCAACATTCCCTGCATCCTCTTTGACGGTATATTTAATGCCCTGAATCCAATTCTGCAACAAGGTTGTTTTTTCTTGGAACAAGGGGCCCGTAGTAATTATAAAATTGGCAAGCTTTCCCTTATCTAAACTACCAACCTTATCAAACACTCCCAGCATTTCTGCAGGCGTTTTTGTCAATGCATCCATGATCTTAGTCTCGGAGAGTCCATATTCTCTAGCCTTTTGCAGATTACGTGTAAACTGACTTACGCTAGACAAATCAGCTGTGGTTAATGCAAATGGAATTCCAGCTTTCTCAAAAGCAGCAGGCTGAGAAGGAGCTAGCTCCCAGTGCTTCATATCATTTAACGCTACAAATCGAGCTTCGGCAGGATCCTCCACATCTTGTGCATTAGGGAAATTTAACGGAAGAATAAATGAAGCACCTGTATTTTTCATTTCACTGATACGTTGGTATTCATTCTGCCCCGCTTTTAAGATATACTGCACACCAAACTCTTTTCCGATTCGGTAAGCACGCAAATCGTTCCATTTATCATTGGACTCAAAAATTTGAGGCAAAGACTGATTCTCATTCCAGGTTTTCAAAGTAAGATTGTATCCTTCTTCCTGGGGTTGTGTCTTATACCATTGTGCATCGAGATAAGTTTGACGAAGCAAAGAAATATTACCCATCATAGAGCTGGGATAGCTTTGTGTAGAACTTCCTTTGTTAAAAGAATAATGTGCGGCTGCTCTATCTTTTAGAATGATCAGATTTTCTTTTTCATTGGCCAGCGTTACTAAAGTTCCCGTACCGCGAGCGATACCATCTCGGATATGACTCAACACAGTGCCAAAACCCAACTCACGCAGTGCTTTAGCTTTATTTTCATCTGAGGTAAATACGGTATGCGCCTGCTGCTCACTACGAATAGCCTGGTTCCAACCATAAGGGCCCTTCTGATTAGTTTCTAGTTGTGCACTACGAAAAAAATCAAAGGGTTGACCGGCAGGACGCTGCTGTGAAGAAGGTATGCCATAATCAGCATATAAATCAATGAAAGAGGGGTAGATAAACTTTCCTTTACAATCGATTTCAACAGCCCCAGCTGGCACAGACAATCCTGTACCAATTGCCACAATACGACCATCCCGTATTACAAGTGTTGCATCTTGTAATGTACTACTTACATCCTTCACAATCGTTGCGTGGGTAAAAGCAAAGTAGCCTGAGCGGGGGTCCGCCACTCCATTTTCCGGAAAAGTAGGTTGTGCATGTAGGGCATAAGAACCTGCCAGCAACAAGATCCACATGAAAAGCTTGTTCAATCGCATAGCCAGAGTTTTAATTGAAATAAAAATAACGGACAGCAATGATAGGTAATTAGTTTTACTTTTAACCTACCAAAGGCTTCAAATTGATGGCTGGCAAAAAACCCGCATTTAACATTCAGATTCTCAATCATTCCACTGTTGAACAGACAGGTGTTGAGGAGCGAGCAATTCGATTTACAAAGAGAAGTATTAAGGGGGCCAGCAAGATGCAGGGCTTGCACATGGTCCTTAGCATGATTGACCTTACCACCCTCGAGGGGAAAGATACACCCGGAAAAGTTAATCAACTGTGTATCAAAGCGAGACATCTTCATGACCACATTCCTGGGCTTCCTTCCGTGGCTGCCATTTGCGTTTATCCATCCATGGTTAGCGTTGCTAAAAAAGCATTACAAGGAAGCACTATTAAAGTGGCATCAGTAGCTA
Organism: Bacteroidota bacterium; assembly: GCA_014190475.1. Classification (GTDB taxonomy): domain Bacteria; phylum Bacteroidota; class Bacteroidia; order Chitinophagales; family Chitinophagaceae; genus JJ008. The sequence continues at coordinate 22,245 of BJGL01000028.1, read as the reverse complement.
CCGCATTTCCCAGTGGCCAATCTTCACTGCGGATTAAGCTGGCAGATACTCGATTTGCAGTGGAGGAAGGTGCCGATGAAGTAGATATGGTCATCAGCAGAGGCAAATTTCATGCCGGGGAATACGCCTATGTTTTTGATGAAATCGCTGCTGTGAAAGAGGCCTGTGGTAAGGCAAGACTAAAAGTAATTTTAGAAACGGGCGAACTGGGAACCCTGGATCAAGTCAAAAAAGCAAGTACCATCGCCATAGCAGCTGGTGCAGACTTTATTAAAACATCAACGGGAAAAATTCAACCGGCCGCAACAATGCCGGTAACCCTGGTGATGCTGGAGACCATTCGCGATCACTTTTACAAAACTGGTAAAAAAGTAGGGATGAAGCCTGCCGGTGGAATTTCAAAATCTAAACTGGCGCTTCACTATTTAGTGATGGTCAAGGAAACGCTGGGGGATGCCTGGCTGGATAAACAATTGTTTCGCTTTGGAGCCAGTAGTTTAGCCAATGATGTGCTGATGCAGGTCGCAAAAGAAACATTGGGGCACTATCAGTCTCCCAATTACTTTTCAATTGATTAAAAGACATAAAGGATGGCCAAGAAAAAAAAATGGGACTACTCCCCTGCACCTGAAAGCAAACAACCCGCTGCTATTAGCAGGCGTTACGAGCTTTTTATCAATGGTAAATGGCAGCAGCCAACCAGTGGGAGTTATTTCAGCAGCATCAATCCTGCCACCGAAGAAAAATTAAGTGAGATTGCCGCTGCTAATGAAGCAGACGTTAATAAAGCAGTGCAGTCAGCTCGCCTAGCATATGAAAAATATTGGAAGAAAATTACACCCGCTGAACGAGGTAAATATATTTTTCGGATCGCAAGAATCATGCAGGAAAGAGCACGAGAATTAGCGGTTACAGAAACCATGGATGGCGGAAAACCCATTCGGGAAAGCCGTGATTTTGATATCCCCACTGCAGCCAATCACTTTTTTTATTATGCGGGATGGGCGGATAAATTAGACTTTGCATTCCCCAACAAAAAAGCAAGTGCGCTAGGTGTGGCAGGACAAATTACACCTTGGAATTTTCCATTACTGATGGCAGCTTGGAAAATTGCTCCTGCGTTAGCTACAGGCAATACAGTTGTACTAAAGCCAGCTGAAACCACCTCGCTGACTACTTTAAAATTGGCAGAAATTATCCAAGAAGCTGACCTTCCCCCAGGAGTTGTCAATATCATTACGGGTGCAGGGCAAACTGGTGCTTTACTGACCAAGCATATGGATATCAATAAAATTGCATTCACGGGATCCACCGAGGTTGGAAAAATAATTCAACGCACATTAGCAGGAAGCCAAAAGAAATTAACCTTGGAATTGGGTGGTAAGGGAGCTAATATCATTTTTGAGGACGCGCCAATTGACCAAGCGGTAGAAGGCGTAATCAATGGAATATTTTTTAACCAAGGACATGTTTGTTGTGCAGGTTCTCGCTTGTATGTACAAGAGTCCATTGCAAAAATTTTCATCAAAAAATTAAAAGATCGCATTGGCACCTTGCTAGTGGGAGATCCCCTAGATAAGAATACGGATATCGGTGCCATTAATTCTGCACAACAACTTAAAACCATTCAATCCTATATAAAAATTGGAAAAGCTGAAGGCGCCAGTTTTTACGAAAGCGATTGTGCACTACCTAAAAAGGGTTACTTCTGTAGACCCAGTTTATTTACGAATGTGGCCCAAAGTAATCGAATTGCCCAAGAGGAAATATTTGGACCCGTACTTTGCATTTTAACGTTCCGCACTGACGACGAAGTAATTGAGAAAGCAAACAATTCACCCTATGGCTTAAGTGCGGGTGTATGGACTGATAAAGGTTCCCGCATTTTCAACATATCCAAACGAATACGTGCTGGTGTAATCTGGGCCAATTCTTATAATTTATTTGATCCCACTTCTCCCTTTGGAGGATATAAAGAAAGTGGCTTTGGCAGAGAAGGAGGATTACAGGGACTACAACCTTATGTTCAATTGAGTTAAACACTACATTATGTCGGAGCAATCAAGATTAGAGATTTGGAAAACCTACAAGATTTACATTGGAGGGCAGTTTCCCCGCACCGAATCCGGGCGGAGTTACGCTGTTAAAAATGCAGCGGGAAAAACTATTGCCAATGTTTGCCAATCCTCCCGAAAAGATGTAAGAGATGCCGTGAGCGCTGCCCGAGCAGCCTGGGGCGGGTGGAGTAATCGAAGTGGATTTAACCGTGGGCAAATTTTATACAGAATTGCAGAGATGCTGGAGGGAAGAAAAAAGCAAATAAAAGACGAACTAATTGCACAAGGATATACTTCAGCAGTTGCCACCCGAGAAATAAATCTGTCTATTGACCGACTGATCTATTATGCGGGCTGGTGCGATAAATATCAATCGCTTTTTAGTTCAGTAAATCCGGTTGCCTCTGCACATTACAACTTTTCTGTTCCAGAACCCATGGGCGTTGTTGGACTATTGGCTCCCCAAAAGGCTCCGTTGCTGGGAGTCATTTCCTTGATGGCTCCCTGTATTGCCGGCGGAAATACTTGTTTGATACTTGCCAACCAAGAACAACCCCTTGCAGCCGTAAGTTTTGCTGAGGTACTAAATAGCTCGGATGTTCCCGGTGGCGTCGTAAATATTTTAACAGGGTATCAGGAAGAATTAACAGATTGGATCTGCGCACACCTGGATGTGAATGCTGTTGTTTGTTATGAGCAAGGAGAACTTGACTGGCAAAAGATGCAAGAAAAGGGAGCTAGTCATGTAAAAAGAATGTTTCGCTGGCCAGCCACCCAATTATATGCTCAAGGCGGACAATCTCCCTATTTAATAATGGATTTACAGGAAATAAAAACCACCTGGCATCCCGTACAAACCATTGCGGGCAGTGGGGGCGCCTATTAAAGCGGCTATCTTTGCAGCATGGTTCGCTTTTTTCTTCTTATCACCTTGTTGACACTACCAGTATCCTTTTGGAAAGTAGCAGCACAGGATAGCCTGTTTATCACTAAAAGAGATACAACAACCGTATCCGTTATCAAAGACAGCCGCATTGACGGATTAATTAAAAAGCAAATTCAGGTAAACGAGGAAACAAGTCGCAGCGCTAGAAGACAAGACAAAGGATTTCGTCTATTGGTTATCAGCACTACTTTACGAGAAGAAGCATTAGCCGCCAAAACAAAAGTCTACTCTTATTTTCCAGAACTCAAAGCCTATCTTTTTCATCAATCTCCTTATTACAAAGTAAAAGCAGGTAATTTCAAAGACCGTAAAGAGGCCGAGCTCTACCAACGCAGGTTGGAATTACTCTTTCCGAAAGGCGTATTTATCATCAACGATATTATTGAGATCAAACTTAAGCTTCCTGGAGAAGAGGAAGTCCTGGAACAAGACTGATAGCGCTAGCACAGAAGAACTTATTTTTGCGTCATGCAAGAAAGGATACAGCAATTAGCCAATACCTATTTACCGGAGCTCATCAATTGGCGACGTCATTTGCATCAACATCCAGAACTGAGTTATCAAGAATTTGAAACATCCAAGTTTGTACAGGATAAACTAACCGAATGGAAGATTCCATTTGAAGTAATGGCGGGTACTGGTGTGATTGGACTGATAAAAGGCAAGAATCCCCATACAAAAACAATTGCGTTGCGTGCTGATATGGATGCGCTTCCTATACAGGAAGAGAATGATGTACCCTATCGATCCTGCAAACCAGGCATCATGCACGCCTGTGGACATGATGTACATACTACTTGCTTACTAGGTGCGGCAAAGATTTTAGAAGAAACCAAAGAACAATGGGAGGGCACCGTGAAGTTGATTTTTCAACCAGGCGAAGAAAAAAATCCTGGAGGCGCCTCGCTGTTAATCAAGGAAGGAGTTTTAGAGAATCCAAGGCCTGATGGAATTTTTGCCTTACATGTACACACCACGCTTGAAGCTGGAAAAGTGAGTTTTCGACCTGGAAAAGTAATGGCTAGTGCAGACGAGATTTATATTACTGTACATGGGAAAGGCGGACACGCTGCATCACCGCATGCAGCTGTTGATCCTATTTTGATAAGCGCACAACTGATTACTGCCTTGCAACAGTTAATTAGTCGAAGAAATGATCCCTTTAATCCTTGTGTACTTTCCATCACCTCTATCCAAGGTGGTAACACAACCAATGTTATCCCCGATCAAGTTAAGTTAATGGGAACTTTCAGGGCACTGAACGAAAAGTGGCGATTTGAAGCACATCAACTAATTAGAACCACCACAGAACAACTGGTTGCGTCGATGGGAGGCAAGGCAGACCTACATATTGATATTGGATATCCCTGCGTAGTAAATGAGATGAACTTAACTACAAAAGCTAAGCAACTAGCCTGCACATTTATGGGTGCGTCAAATGTTTCAGAAACAGAAATTAGAATGGGTGCTGAAGATTTTGGATTTTATGCGCAAGAGATACCTGCCTGTTTTTTTAGATTAGGAACGCGCAATACAGAGAAGGGAATTGTACATGGTGTTCATACTTCAAAATTTGATGTGGACGAATCAGCGCTTGAACATGGAGCGGGACTCTTAGCCTGGCTTGCCGTATCAATGAATCCTGCCACCTGATGTGGCTTCATCCCCAATGAACTTGGGCTGTTATTTTGCCCTACCTTTACAAATCGATTCAGTAAAACTGAGTATCAAATTAATACGAACAAATGGCTAGTGATCTACGTAAGCAACAGGCCTTGGAATATCATGCAAAAGGAAGGCCAGGAAAAATTGAAGTAGTCCCCACCAAAGAAGCAAAAACCCAACGAGATCTTTCGCTGGCTTATTCGCCCGGTGTTGCTTCTCCCTGCTTGGAAATTGCAGCAAATCCTGATGATGTATATAAATACACCGCTAAAGGAAATTTAGTAGCGGTAATCAGCAATGGAACTGCGGTGTTAGGACTCGGCGATATTGGACCAGCGGCAGGCAAACCCGTAATGGAGGGTAAGGGAGTTCTTTTTAAAATTTTCGCAGATATCGATGTATTTGATATTGAGATTAATGAAAAAGATCCTGCAAAATTTGTAGAGATCGTAAAAGCCTTGGAGCCCACATTTGGCGGTATCAATTTGGAAGATATCAAAGCACCAGAATGCTTCTACATTGAGAAACGCCTAAAAGAGGAAATGCGGATTCCGATTATGCACGATGACCAACACGGGACCGCCATTATCAGTGCAGCTGCGCTACTCAATGCCTGCGAGTTGCAGAAAAAAAGAATGGACAAATTAAAATTTGTAGTGAGTGGAGCGGGTGCTGCAGCCGTTGCCTGTATGAAACTGTATGTGGCATTGGGTGCCAAACGAGAAAATTTTTGGGTTTATGATTCAAAGGGGCTGGTACATGAAAGTAGAAATGACCTGGATGAATTGAAAAAAGAGTTCCTAGCCAAAGGAAAAAATCTGTCCTTGACTGAAGCATTAAAAGATGCCGATGTATTTATTGGTCTTAGCAAAGGCGGCTTGCTCAACAAAGAGATGATCAAGAGCATGGCAAAAAATCCAATTGTTTTTGCGATGGCAAACCCCGATCCTGAAATCAGCTGGGAGGAAGCCACAGAAGCGCGTAAGGATATTATCATGGCCACAGGAAGGAGTGATTATCCTAATCAGGTGAATAACGTACTAGGGTTCCCTTATATATTCAGAGGGGCATTAGATGTAAGAGCCAGTACTATCAATGAAGCCATGAAGCTTGCTGCAGTAAAAGCACTAGCCGAGCTTACCAAATCACCGGTGCCTGATATTGTAAACATGGCTTACAACGAGTCCAACATCAGTTTTGGACCCAATTACATCATCCCAAAACCACTAGATCCGCGCTTGTTAGCAAGCGTTGCCCCTGCGGTGGCAAAAGCCGCTATGGAAAGTGGAGTAGCTAAAGCTCCAATTCAGGATTGGGATCGATACAAACAGGAGCTAAATAAAAGACTGGGACTGGACAACCAAGTGATGCGCGCCATTGGAAGTAAAGCCAGAAAAAATCCAAAACGAATAGTATTTGCAGAAGCCGATAATCCAAAAGTGCTTAAAGCAGCACAAATTGTATTTGACGAAGGGATTGGATTCCCTATTCTTTTAGGGAACGAAGACAAGATCAGGAAAATAGCGGAGGAGAATGCCGTTGATCTGGAAAGTCTGCCCATTTTTGATCCTCGCAGCGACGTTACGGAGGAGAAGAGAAACCAATATGGTGAACTTTTCCTGGGAAAAATGGGGCGGAGAGGTTTCAATGCTTATGAAGCAAAAAAAATCATGAAAGATCGCAACCACTACGGTTGTATGATGGTAGAGTGCGGGGATGCCGACGCCATGATTTCCGGATTAACTAAAAATTATCCGGATACGATACGCCCAGCCATTCAAATCATTGGAATGGAAGAAGGCGTTAGTAAAATTGCAGGCATGTACATGATGCTGACCAAAAGAGGACCAATTTTTTTAGCAGATACCACGGTTAATTTCAATCCAACGGCAGAAGAGTTGGCCGAGATCACTTTATTAGCTGCGAAGGAAATTCGTCAGTTCAATATCACCCCTCGCATTGCCTTGTTGAGTTACTCCAATTTTGGAAGCAGCAATTCGCCCGAAGCAAAACTGGTAGCCAAAGCAAGAAAAATCATTAAAGAGAAGGCTCCATCCCTGATTGTAGATGGAGAAATGCAAGCGAGTCTGGCTTTCAATAAGGAATTAATGCTAGAAAATTATCCTTTTAGCGAGTTGGCTGATCAGGATGTAAATACGTTGATATTTCCCAATCTTTCCGCAGGTAACATTGCATACAATCTTATGAAAGAATTGGGCTCTGCCGATGCAGTTGGTCCCATTTTATTAGGATTGAAGAAACCTGTGCATATTTTACAATTAGGCAGCTCCATTCGTAGTATTGTGAACATGGCTGCTATTGCCATTGTGGATGCACAGTTAAAGTGTAAGACCAATAATTCCGAGGAAATTGTCAAGAAATCCCGTTGGTGGAAACGATTTAAAAAGTAAGTAGGTTAATCCATGACATTACTTTCAGACATAGGCCGTTTTTTACTCATGCTAAAGGGCATGTTTAAAAAATTAGAGAACCGGCGGATGTATTCGAAAGAACTCATGCGGCAGTGCACAGAGATTGGGTTTGGCTCCTTGGGTATTGTAACAATCATTTCCGTTTTTATAGGTGCGGTTTCTACTATACAAACAGCCTATCAGCTAGTAAGTCCACTGATTCCAATTTCCACCATTGCACAGATTGTACGAGATACCGTTATTCTTGAGTTTGCCCCTACCCTTGTTTGCGTGGTGCTGGCCGGAGTAGCTGGCAGTAGAATTGCCAGCGAACTAGGTAATATGCGGGTCAGCGAACAAATTGATGCACTAGAAATCATGGGGATTAACACAAAAACATATTTAATCCTTCCTAAAATTATTGCAGCGATGCTCATGATCCCTTTACTGGTTATCATTGCCATGGTATTAGGAATTTGGGGAGGTCGCTTAGCAGGAACTGCTGCTGGTATTATTTCTCCCAACATGTATGATAAAGGACTGACCTCCGACTTTCTCCCCTACAACGTATTTTTTGCGCTGACTAAATCTTATGTTTTTGCATTCATCCTCTCAAGCATTCCAGCCTTTTATGGCTATCACGTACGTGGAGGGGCCCTGGAAATAGGAAAAGCCAGTACCAAAGCAGTGGTAGTCAGTTGTGTATTAATTCTATTTGCAGATTATATCCTCTCTGCATTACTACTCTAATTCCATGATTGAAGTAAAAAACATACAAAAAAAGTTCGCCGATAAAGTAGTAATTGAAGAGGTGAGCGCTCGAATGGAAGCTGGCCGCTGTAATTTAATTATTGGAGCCAGTGGTAGCGGAAAGACTGTATTGATGAAATGTATGGTAGGATTGTTGAATCCTGATCAGGGATCAATATTTTATCATGGAAATAATTTCACTACCATGGATACTGAAGCAAAAACCTTAATCCGCAAGGAGATAGGAATGCTTTTTCAGGGATCCGCCTTATTTGATTCATTGACCGTAGAGGAAAATATCATGTTCCCGCTGAATATGTTCACAAAGGATACCACTGGTGAAAAAATTAAAAGAGTCAACGAAGTATTAGACCGAGTTAATCTGTCCGGCGTCAATAAAAAATATCCTGCCGAGTTAAGCGGGGGTATGAAAAAAAGAGTAGCACTGGCTCGAGCCGTAGTTCTAAATCCTAAATATCTTTTTTGTGACGAGCCCAACTCCGGATTGGATCCACAAACCTCACTGGTCATTGATAAGCTGATACGTGAGTTAACTGTAGAATACCAGATTACCACGGTGGTTAATACGCACGACATGAACAGTGTTATGGAAATTGGAGATTACATTCTATACATGTACCAGGGTAAAAAAGAGTGGGAAGGCACCCGTAAAGAAATCATTTTTAGCAAAAATCAACGCTTGAACGACTTCATCTTTGCCTCTGAGTTTTTACGGGATGCCAAAGACATGCGCATGTTGGAGGAAACGGGTAAAATCCCCAATGAAAGGGACATGGATCAAATGACCCGACCCTGAGCACATTTCCCTACCTTTGCGGCAACTTTTAGACTGTTATTATGAGCATCTTGATAAATAAGAATTCTAAAATCCTTGTTCAGGGTTTTACAGGTACAGAAGGTACTTTTCACGCTACGCAAATGATTGAATATGGCACCCAGGTGGTGGGCGGCGTAACTCCAGGCAAAGGAGGAACTCTTCACCTCGATCGTCCAGTATTCAATTCTGTAGCGGACGGTGTCAAGCAAACTGGAGCCAATGTGAGTATCATATTTGTTCCGCCTGCCTTTGCAGCCGATGCAATTATGGAAGCCGCGGAAGCAGGTATTGAATTAGTGGTTTGCATTACTGAGGGAATTCCGGTACAGGACATGGTGAAAGTAAAAAGCTACTTACAAGGAAAAAATACCAGATTGGTAGGGCCTAACTGCCCCGGTGTAATCACTGCGGGTGAATGTAAAGTAGGGATCATGCCAGGTTTTGTATTTATGAAAGGACGAGTTGGAATCGTCTCCAAATCGGGAACACTTACCTATGAGGCCGCTGATCAAGTTGCAAAAGCCGGCCTGGGTATCTCTACGGCCGTTGGTATCGGGGGAGATCCCATCATTGGTACTACTACTAAAGAAGCGGTTGAACTCTTTATGAATGATCCGGAAACAGATGCCATTGTGATGATCGGAGAAATTGGCGGGGGTATGGAAGCGGAGGCTGCTCGTTGGATCAAAGCGAACGGCAACAAAAAACCTGTAGTTGGTTTTATAGCTGGTCAAACAGCACCTCCCGGTAGAAGAATGGGGCATGCGGGTGCCATTGTTGGAGGAGCCGAGGATACTGCCGCTGCAAAAATGCAGATCATGAGTGAATGCGGCATACATGTGGTGAGTAGCCCCGCAGATATTGGAATTAAAATGGCTAGTATCTTAAAAAAATAATATCAAACCCCGTGAGGGGTTTTTTTATCGACTGAAATGTCTATGAAATTTTTGATTAGCCTACTTCTAATAGTTCCTCTCCTTGCCAGCGCACAACAAAAGACAACTGGTATCCATCAGTTGAATATTCCTCTCTTTGTAAGACAGGGGGATCAGCCCTCCTTGGGATTCCAACTCTTTAACACTTCAAAAAAAGACTGGACGGGTACTGTTCATTTACAATTGATCGATTCTCTTCAACGGCATCCAGTAGATGGTTGGTTTTTTAATCAACAAGGAAATCAATATTTCACCGTAGAACCCAATAAAAAAGAATGGATTGAGTTTCCGATTCATATCCCATTTGAGTTCAGCAAACCCACTGTATGGGAACTGCGTATAAAAACCGGGGCAGATACCCTATACAAGAGCGGTGCATTACGAATTACCCCATGGGAATATGCAGCCGAAGCTGCTACTCCAGATTTGGATCCAGCCTCCCCGGTAATAACAAAAAAAATCTATAGACGCTTTACTAAAAATGAACAAGTCAAATTGGAGCTACTTGCAGAAAATGCCACGGTGTTAACTGGAGATACGCTCCAGGTAGAAATTGAACTGACCGGAAGCACAAGTAATAAAGTTATATTGTATGAACAATGGCCTGCTGGTACCCAACCTAATATGGCGAGGTCATTAAGCACCCATACCGGAGGCGGAAGAGTGCTTCAATTAACAGATAAGGAATTAAAGATGGAGTGGGTTAAAACCAATCAATCTCAATTGAAAATTTCTTACCAATTACTAGCAACATATTCAGGTCGCTTTCAAATCCCACCTGTCAAATTCAGTACCTCAGATTCAACACAGCCTACTATTCGTTCCTCCTATTCATCCCTTATTATTGAACAGCGAAAGCACCCATGAAAACAGAAGTGTTGATCATTGGACAGGGAATCAGTGGTACCTGGCTTAGTTATTATCTTGAAAAAAAGGGGATTGATCATTTTGTAATCGACCAAGAAAGTCCATATACTGCCTCCCGACAAGCGGGAGGATTGATCAATCCAGTTACCGGAAGAAATAAAGTAAAAACATGGTTGGCAGACCAGTTACTTCCATTTTGCCTGACCGCCTATCAGCAAATGGAAACCTGTCTAGGAACTTCTGTGATTGAATCAAAAGCAATCATGGAATGTTTTACTAATCCCGAAGCAGCAGCTTTATTTTCAAGAAGAGTAAATGAGAATCCAAACTATCTTGAAATTCCAAGTCGTTCACCCATTCAACTGGATTTATTTCACAATTGTCATGAGGTGGGGTTGATCAGACCTGCTTATTTAGTAAACGTTCAATTACTTCTATCAAGTTGGCGTAACCGGTTGCGTGCTCTGCAAAAAATTGGTGAGTACAATTTTGATCTTGATCAATTAAAAGAAACAACCGAAGGATTCACCTACAATGATATTATTTGTAATCGTATCATTTTTTGTGATGGGGCTCGTATACAAGAACGCACAATTTCATCCACTATTCCGCTGGCGCCCACAAAGGGTGAAGCCTTAATACTTAAAATTCCGGACCTCCCCCCCTCTTTTGTTTATAAAAACAAATTAAGCCTACTACCTTTATCTGAACCCAATTACTGGTGGGTAGGTTCAAGTTATGAGTGGGCCTTTGAGCACGCTAATCCCACTAGCACTTTTAAAGATCAAACAGTAAGCACCTTAGAAAAATGGCTGGCAATTCCTTTTGAAGTGGTAGAGCAGCGTGCTGCTATTCGGATGGGTACGATGGAAAGAAGACCGCTGGTAGGTTTTGATTCTCCCGAAAAAAAACGGGGCCTACTCAATGGGCTGGGCACAAAAGGCTGTTCGCTGGCTCCCTATTTTGCCCATCAGCTGGTTGAAAATATGGTGCATGGGACTATCATTGATCCGGAAGCCAATTGTACCCGTTTTCAATAAAAAGGGCTGTTTTTCTTACCTTTCCGCATCGAAATCACCTATGCAAAACCCCCAAGAATCCATTTACTCGATTCCGGCACGTTTCAGACGTATGGAGAACCTCCATATTGTTTTTTGGATCGTTAAAGATATGAGCTGGTGTATGGGATGGAAAGTATTAGGAATTGCGATGATTGTACCCACCCTGCTGGTAGCGCTATTTATTTCCTGGAGGACGCGTAAAATTCATTCTGAGCTGGCCCATAACTTGGCAGTGGCTTTTTGGATCTGTGCCAACTCCACTTGGATGATTATGGAATTTATAAAGCAGGACGAAACTATTTTTTTTAATTGGCTGACAGGAAAACAGCTATCCATGATCCCTTTTATAATCGGATCGCTGATTTTACTACACTACTACCTCATTCAACGCCCGAAAGAAATAAAACTAAAAAGAACCACTACACTTTGAACCCCTAACTGCCGAAAGAATATGTACAGATCACATACCTGTGGAGAATTACGTTTACAAGACAAAGGAAAACAAGTGCAGTTGGCCGGTTGGGTACAAACCGTCAGAAAATATGGGGCCATTACATTTGTGGATTTGAGAGACCGCTATGGGGTTACGCAATTACTGTTTGGAGAATCGATCAATACACAGTTGGATAATAATCCCATTGGTCGTGAATTTGTAATACAAGTGAACGGAACAGTCATTGAACGCAGTAATAAAAACACGCAACTTCCCACAGGAGAAATTGAAATTGATATTCAAGCCTACTCGATCTTAAATCGCGCTGCCGTTCCTCCCTTTACAATACAGGACGACACCGATGGCGGAGATGATCTTCGCATGAAGTATCGCTTTTTAGATTTAAGAAGAAATCCCGTCAGACAAAATCTAGAGTTACGTTATGCCGTGAACAGAGCGGCACGCAACTACTTACATCAGCAAAATTTCCTGGATATTGAAACGCCATTCCTGATCAAATCCACCCCGGAAGGTGCACGTGATTTTGTAGTTCCCTCCCGAATGAATCCAGGGCAATTTTACGCACTGCCACAATCTCCACAAACATTCAAACAATTATTGATGGTGAGTGGCTATGACCGCTACTATCAAATTGTAAAGTGTTTTCGTGATGAAGACCTTCGTGCTGACAGACAACCGGAGTTCACCCAGATTGACTGTGAAATGTCCTTTGTAGAGCAAGAGGACATTCTCAATATGTTTGAAGGCTTGATCAAGCACATCTTCCAGGAAGTGAAAGGAATATCTTACACAGACCCGGTAGAGCGTATGACTTGGGAAGAAGCCATGTGGAAATTTGGTAATGATAAACCTGATATTCGGTTTGAAATACCCATCCTCAATTTAAAAAAACCTTCCTCCGTTTTTCGGGATCGGAATGATTGCCGCAACTTGATTGAGGGGGCTTCCTTTAATGTGTTTGACGAAGCAGAAACAGTGCTGGCCATTGCCATTCCGAATGCTGCGGAGTTCACCCGAAAACAAACAGATGAGTTAACGGAGTGGGTAAAGCGTCCTCAAATTGGAATGAAAGGTTTGGTAACTATTCGATACAATGCTGATGGTACTTGCAAAAGCAGTATCGATAAGTTTTATGACGAAGACAAAAGAAAGGCAATTGCGGTGGCAGCAGGTGCCCATCCTGGTGATTTAGTACTGATTTTAGCGGGCGCAGAAGAGAGAACAAGAAAAGCAATCAGTGAGCTTCGTTTGGAGATGGGTGAGCGACTAGGATTGCGCAAACCCAATGAATATAAATTACTCTGGGTACTGGACTTTCCGCTTTTTGAATATGATGAAGAAGGAAACCGTTGGGTTGCCCGTCACCATCCTTTTACTGCGCCTAAGCCAACGCAGATCAAGACGATGATTGAAAATAATCCTAAGATTGAAGATGCGGCTAACTATTTACAACACCCTTACGCCTCTATTAAGGCAAATGCCTATGACATGGTATTGAATGGAAACGAAATTGGAGGTGGATCTATTCGAATTTTCCAACGAGAACTACAGGAAAAAATGTTTGAGGCATTAGGAATGAGTAGCGAAGAACAACAACTCAAATTTGGATTCTTACTGGGTGCATTTGAATATGGAGCTCCCCCCCATGGAGGAATTGCCTTTGGCTTTGATCGTCTGTGTGCTCTTTTAGGTGGTAGCGAAAGCATACGCGACTTTATTGCCTTCCCCAAAAACAATGCAGGAAGAGATGTAATGCTGGATGCACCCGCCACTATTGATGAAATTCAGCTAAAGGAATTACAGATTCGAACAGACGTCAAGAAGGCTTGATTAGTTATTCAGTAATTGCTTGAGTCTTTCCGCTACTTTTTCTGGATTTGGTAACATGGCCTGTTCCAATTTTATATTCATCGGTACAGCGGGTAAATCTAATGCCCCCATCACTTCTACCGGAGCATCCAACGATTGAAAACAATGCGTAGCAATTCTTCCCGCTAATGCCTCTGCAAAGGAATTACGTTGCTGTTCTTCCGTCAAAACCAAAACTTTTCCATGTTGCTTTACTCGGGAATAAATCAAATCCTCATCTAGTGGATACAAGGTGCGCAGATCAATGATTTCAATCTGTCCCGGAAATTGTTTGGCTGCAGCCAAAGCCCAATGTACACCCATGCCATACGTAATAATCACCAAAGTAGATCCTAGTTCCTGTTGCACTGAATCCGCATCTAATACTAGGGATGCTTTCCCAAGTGGAATGCAATAGTCTGCATCAGGCTCTGGGGTTTTTGCAAATTCAGTACCCGGCACCTTACTCCAGTAAAGTCCTTTATGCTCCATCATCACCACTGGATTAGGATCGAGGAATGCCGCTTTCATCAACCCTTTCATATCAGCCGCATTAGAGGGATAAACCACTTTAATCCCCTTTACTGTCAGTAAGGTTGACTCAACAGAACCACTATGATAAGGACCTCCGCCGCCATAAGCCCCAATTGGAACACGCAAGATCATAGGAATGGGAAATTTACCCATCGATAAATAACAACTCTTGGAGAGTTCTGTGACCAACTGGTTAAATCCTGGATAGATGTAGTCTGCAAATTGTACTTCAACAATGGGGCGTAATCCAACAGCCGCCATTCCTGCCGTGGAGCCTACAATATAGGCCTCTTGTATGGCAGTATTGAAAACACGATGATCTCCAAACTGTTCAGCCAAGGTAGCAGCCTCTCTAAAAACCCCGCCTAGCCTTCTTCCTACATCCTGACCATACAGTATGGCTTCGGGGTGCGCTTCCATGATTTCTCGAATGGCAAATAAAGCAGCATCCACCATGGGTATTTTTTGTCCCTGACCTGCATCTCGCTTTCCGCTCTCCTCGATTACAGGAGTGGGTGCATAAATATGATCTGAGACAGTAACAGGATCAGGTTCGGGTGCGGCCACGGCATGCTCAAACTCTTTTTCTATAAATGCAATAGCCGCTTGTTCCATAGCAAGTACTTCTTGTTCGGAACCCAGAATGGCTACTAATTTTTTACGAAGTTTTAGAAAAGGATCATGGGCCTGATGTTTTTGCCAGTCCTCGTCTGTTCGATAGAACTCTTTTCGCACCCCACTGGTATGATGGCCTAACAAGGGGACTTGTGCATGAATCAAATAAGGTTGTCTGTTCTTTCTAACTTGCCCAACTACTTCCTGCAATACTGAGTAAGAAGCTTCGAAATCACTGCCATCCACCTGCACCCGATTCAATCCTTTAAAACCAGCAGCAAATTCAAATGCATTCATCGCTCTGGCTTCACTCGCCGTTACACTAATCCCCCAATTATTATCCTGCACCAAAAAGATGATGGGTAATTTTTTTAAAACCGCCACTTGCATGGCCTCACTCACTTCCCCCTCCGTTACACTGGCATCTCCTAAAGAACAAATCACCACTGGAGCTTGCGCTGCTTTCATAAAGGCAGGAAGCGTCTTATCAATAGCTGCACCTTTCTCTTTTTGAATACGCACCCATTCTTCCCAATACTGAATCCCATGTGCAATTCCAGTTGTGGGAATCGCCTGCATACCCGTTGCACTTGATTGATGGATAATTACTGGCTTGCCTTTGCCATTATAACTGGGATGGCTGTAATACTCTCTTCCTCCAGAAAACGGATCCTCCGCTTTTGCCAATAGTTGGAGCATTAATTCATAGGGGGAGAAACCAAGACCCAATAATAAACTTTCATCACGATAATAAGGACTGACAAAATCTTGTACCTGCAACTGAAAGGCGGCTGCTAATTGAATAGCTTCATGCCCCCTGGATGTAGAATGAACATAGGTGCAAACTGATCGATTAGCCTCGTACGTAGATGCCATCGCACGCACCTGACACATCAGAGAAAATGCACGGCGGAGTAAAGCGAGGTCTTGCATCGTACTATTGGAACTAGTTTACCTGAATATCAAATAAAGAATCGTCTTCCAAAAATCCTTCCAGCTGATCACCGGGTTCTACCGGTCCGACACCGGCTGGGGTGCCTGTAAAAATCAAATCCCCTGGCTCTAACGTAAAATAATTTGAAACATGTGAGATGATAGCATCAAAGGAATTGATCATGGCAGCGGTATGTCCCTGCTGGACCAACTCTTTGTTTTTATAGAGACAAAAATGAATATCCTTTTTGTTTTTGAATTGATCTGCCGGACGCCATTCTCCAACTACAGCAGATTGGTCAAACGCCTTGGCCTTCTCCCAGGGAAGACCTTTGTCTTTTAAACGTTGTTGTACATCTCGAGCCGTAAAATCAATTCCCACGGTCATAGCATCGTAGGAAGTAGCCGCTACTTCCTGATCAATACAACAAACCTTTTTAGAAATACGCAACACAATTTCACATTCATAGTGCAAATCATTCGAAAAAGAAGGTATCACAAAAGGTCCGGGAAGCGGGAGCACTGCCGTAGAAGGTTTTAAAAAAATAACGGGCTCGGTGGGAACTTCATTTCCCAATTCCTTGGCATGTGCCACATAATTTCGTCCAATACAAATTATTTTCATGATCGCAGTAATTGAATTAAGCGTATGAGAGGTTATTATACTGATTCATGGCTATGGCAATTCCCTGTGTGGCAAAAACCTCGATCGCCTCTACAGCCGCATCTATTTTTTTTTGAACCACCCGCTCTTCTTCCTTTTTCCATTTACTTAACACAAAGTCCGCTTGCTTTCCTTTTGGAAAATCACTCCCAATACCAAAACGTAGTTTAGGATATTCTGTAGTGCCAATACTTTCTTGAATACTTCTGAGACCATTATGGCCCGCATCACTCCCTCCTGGCTTGATCCGAATCTTATCCAAGGCAGTTGCTAAATCATCTACAATAACTAAAAGATTAGAACGGTCAATGTTTTCTTTTTCCATCCAGTATTTTACTGCCTTTCCACTGAGATTCATGTAAGTAGTAGGACAGATACAAACAAACACTTTCCCTTTCCACTTAATCTCTGCATGATAAGCTAAGCGACCGATAGAAAAATGCCTTTGATGCTTTTGTAAAAAAGAGGCCACCACATCAAACCCAATATTGTGACGGGTATGCGCATATTCGTCCCCAACATTACCTAAACCTACAATTAGATACTTCATAGACAAGAGGTGTCCAAAGATCGGCCTTCCGCAACAAAAAACCCGCATCGAATGACGCGGGTTTTGAAGTTATTATCGCAAAGCGAATGATTATTTCTTTGCAGCAGGTGCGGCAGCAGCAGGTGCGGCAGCAGCAGGTGCGGCAGCAGGCGCAGCAGCCTCCTCCTGTTTTAACTGACGAGTCAGTACAACAGATGCAATAGGAATTCGAGGGGAATTCAAAATTTCAAATTCTGCAATTTTTACATCCTCTACCCGGACATTACCATTTAACTCAAGGTTTTCTACGTTTACCTCAATCTGCTCACGAAGATGCTTTGGATAGGTTTTTATTTTTAAAGACTTCATTTTGGTGATTAGCTTACCACCGTCTTTAACACCTTTGGAAGCACCTACGAACTTAAGCGGAATGTTGGCAATAACTTTCTTGTCTTCTACCAGCTCCAGCAAGTCCACATGGATCAGTTCGTCATTCACCTTGTCAAACTGCAGGTCCTTGAGGATGGTACGATAGGTTTTACCATCTAATTTCACTTCACAAAATTGGAAGCTGGGCGTGTACACCAGTTTTTTGAAAGCCGCGGCAGGAGCAGCAAAATTGATCTCCTGCGCACCCCCATAAATTACACCGGGCACCATTTCCTGAGAGCGTAGTTGGCGGGTGGCTGCTTTGCCAAATGCGGTCCTCAGTTGTCCTTCGATTGTAATCGTGTTCATGTCTATTTTGTTTTATTGGTTCAGTTTCCTTTCAGCTGAGAATACACAAAGAGGCTGGTAATACTCTTATTCTCAAAAGCGTTACGGATGGCTACGGCAAATAAGTCCGCCACACTTAACACTTTGATTTTGCTTCCCTGCTGTTTTACTGGTATGGTATCACAAACCACCAGTTCTTCCAGCACGCTGTTTTCAATATTCTCGTACGCTTTGCCGCTGAGTACAGGATGTGTAATCAACGCACGCACTGAACGAGCCCCCTTTTCTTTCAACAACCCTGCACTTTTTGCAAGAGTTCCGCCGGTATCACAGATGTCATCAATAATGATCACATCTTTGCCCACCACATCTCCTATTACCACCATGCTGGCTATTTCGTTGGCTCTTTTGCGATGTTTGTCGCAAATAACCATCTCGGCATTGAAATAGCTGGCAATCTGCCTGATTCGGTTGGCCGATCCCACGTCAGGGGCCGCAAAGGTAAGGTTTTCCAGCTTCAGTTTTTCGATATAAGGGATGAAAACAGCATGGCTATCCAGATGGTCCACTGGAATATCAAAATACCCTTGAATCTGGGGAGCGTGCAAATCCATGGTAATCACCCGATCTGCCCCCGCCGCTACTAACATATTGGCTATCAGCTTACTACCTATAGCAACTCGTGGCTTATCCTTTCGATCCTGACGGGCATATCCGTAGTAGGGCAATACAGCTATCACTTTATAGGCAGAGGCTCTTTTTGCAGCATCTATCATTAAGAGAAGCTCCATTATGTTATCTGTGGGAGCACAAGTGCTCTGGACAATAAATACATAATCCCCTCTTACACTTTCCAGGAATACAGGACATATCTCCCCGTCGCTAAAACGTTGGATATTAACTTGTCCCATCTTGGCCCCGAATTGCTTACAGATTTGTTCCGCCAGCTGCTGTGAGCCGGTTCCGGAAAAGATTTTGGCATGTTGCATAGCAGAGTTATCGTGTGGATGTGGCACGAAGATATCAATCAGGCTAGACATATTTCCTGCGAATCAAAAAAACCTATGCACAGTCTTGTCACTACTCTTTCAACCCATTATACTTGAATGATGGCTGAAAAAAAAGCAATACGGGATTGGTCCAAGGAAGACCGACCCCGTGAAAAATTACTCAGGATGGGCGTGGAACAACTCAGCACCTCCGAGCTAATTGGAATTTTACTGCAGTCAGGAAACCGGGAAAAAACAGCGGTGGGGCTGGGCATGGAATTAATGGAATTGGCCAAACAGAATCTGCACGAATTAGGCCGACTAACCCCACAAGAAATAGCAGGATTAAAGGGAATTGGAAATGCCAAGGCTGCCTTAATCAGCGCCGCATTGGAACTAGGAAGGAGGAGACATGCTTCACTACCACTTGATAAAAAACAGGTCACTTGTAGCGCAGATATTGCGCGATACTTACAAGTTCGCTTACAAGATCTACGACATGAGGTTTTTGCGGTTCTTTTTCTTAATAGAGCCAACCGAATCAATCACTTTGAAATTGTAAGTGAAGGCGGTATTACGGGAACTGTGGCAGATCCACGAATCATCTTAAAAAAGGCATTGCAACAAAATGCGGTAAGTATTATAGTATGCCACAACCACCCCTCAGGAAATTTAAGACCCAGTCGGGCTGACGAGCTCTTGACACAAAAGCTAAAAGAAGCAGCGATGTTACTAGACATCACCATGCTCGATCACATCATCGTAAGCGATCAAGGGTATTACAGTTTTGCAGACGAAGGATTTATGTAAATTTTAAGCTTGAGCAGTAGGTCCTCCAAAATTCAATGGCAACTGCACTTCCTCCAGATCTTTAATAGCCCCATTGATGGATTCGTACTTCTGAATATTTTCTGTGATAGCATGCATCAAGCGCTTGGCATGCTGTGGTGTTAAAATAATTCTTGATTTTACTCGACTCTTGGGAGTGCCGGGCATCACGTTTACAAAATCAACCACAAACTCGGCATGAGAATGCGTTATAATGGCCAAATTAGCATATTGTCCCTCCGCAATCTCTTCAGATATTTCGATGTTCAGTTGATTGGGCGCAGATTCAGGATTACTCATCTTGCTTTTTTTCAAAGATAAAAAAAAGAGGGCCCATAAGGACCCTCTTTCAAAATAAGTTATTGGAGCGATTAGCGTGGACCTAAATATTTCCATCTTTCGTTAAAGAAAGCACGTGGTCCATTTGGCACTACTGAAGGCTGCAGCATCCAGTGTTTAACAAGAATGTCTTTATTGCTCTGTACTGCATTTACACCTGAGGGATCCAATACAGCACGACGTCCATTTGAGGAGGCATAAAGTGGTGCACCAGTTCCTGCAGCAGGGTTACCCCCGGCTGTTGCAGGTAAGCTTGGATCTCCATAATAGTTATAGAACTCATTGATCTTATTAGTTGCGGCATCAAAACCAATTACCAAACCGTAAGAACCAAAATAAGTTCCAGCACCTGCGTTGCTAAAGATATAGCCAGGAATTCCACCATTGAGATCATCATTACGAACAACACATTTTGAAGCACTGATAGTGATCAAAGAATATTGCTGATCGCCAATGTAAGACCAAGCAGTAGGATTAACAACTTCCGAAAACGTTCCGGTCATTAAATAAACACCATCCCAAGGATTTTTTGCACCAATTTCCACAACAAGAGATTTCTCAAAAGAAATCTTACTGTCTGCAGAAACGCCAGTAATTGTAAACCCAAGGGCATAGAGACGGCTAGGGTTTAACACCTGTGCATTGGGAATAGTAATCTTGATTTCCTTTGCAAAATCGCCGCTGTTAAATGTAACAGTATAATTCCCCCCCATTCCTCCTGTTTTAGTTACACCACTACCAGTGAGCGTGTAAAAATTAGAGGGAAGCTGTAAGTAGTTAGGGTTCATTGCGCGAACGGCAGCGGTATCGTCCTTGATTGTAACAGTGGTTGATTTACTAAGAGCTGCACTATTTGCAGCATCCTTGCGCACATCACAAACTACAATGGTTTGCGGAGTGGACACGAAATCAATAGGGTTACTAACCAGTGATGATGGGCTACTACCACCCAGGATTTTTACAAAGGTTGAACCTTCATCCTTAAGGGGTGTAACTTCCTCTTTAATACAAGCGGTGAATCCCATCGCAAGTGTGAGGAAAACGAGTATTGATGATTTCATATTCATGATTATTTCTTTTTGTAGTTAAGATTACTGATCCCACCAAACTTTTGTATCCTGGTTATCACCTCCGATAGCAGCTGCAGCGGCTGTTACAGCAGCTGTATTTGTTGCATAAGAAGTTGTACCATAAGTGTAACGTCTTGGAATTTGACGAGAGGTATTCACGGCATCCGGCGCAGGAGATAACACGGGGAAGCCTGTTCTACGCCATACGCTCCAGCCACGTAATCCATCAGGATATGCAGCAATATATTGCTGAACAGCAATATTTCTGATATTAGCAGCAGTACCAGCAGGGTTTGCTAAAGCTACCCCTGTCTGTGTGTAATAAGCAGCATCAGGTAGAGCCAATCCCCATTGAGAGAAAGATGCGGCAATTCCAGCTTGGTATAATGCATTCATGTTTTCAGTAGTCCAACCACGGTCGGCGGCTTCAGCACGAAGAAGGTGAGTCTCTGCAGCAGAAACAAGCACTACAGAACTGTTTTGTTGACGGTTTGAAGCTGAAAGAATACGAGCCCAGGTAGGATTTGCCTGGCACCAAGGATCAACAAAGCCACGAACACGACCATAAGGTACACCTACACTTGAAGATCCAAATGCGGATTGACGGCCATCCCCTAATGAATTCATTATAGTAACCATTGGTGCGCTTTCACCATAATCACTACGCGTGAAATAAAGTGCAAACCATGGAGACTGAAAGTTTCCGCCTGGGTACTTAACTTCAAAATTATCAGCATTTGCAGTGATACTTCCACCCGCATCAGCTAATGCACCGCGGAATTCACCGGCAGCCCAACCGTTTGAAGCGGGGAAACGCTTGCTAACCTGGATGGCAAGACGCATACGAAGCGTATTAGCGAATTTCTTCCATTTAGCAACATCGCCGCCATACATAATATCGCCAGTTATAGCAGAGCTAGAATTGAAAGCAGCAACGGCCTGTGTCAATTCACGCATACAACCACGATAAATGTCCTCTTGTTTATCAAAGCCAGGAGTCTTATCACCTTTTAAAGCTTGTGAGTAGGGAACATCACCCCAACGATCAGTAATAGTACTGAAAATGTAAGCCTTTAAAATACGGGCAACTTGAGTCATATTGTTGCTAGTATTTGTATTAATAATGTTCTGCAAATCATTCAAAGAACCAGAATACTCGCCCTCAAAACTCAATTGAGGGATAGAGTACAAGGAT
>BJGL01000027.1 GCA_014190475.1 Bacteroidota bacterium | reverse complement strand
TTCCTTCTTGTAAAACTGTATTGAAAGAAACTTCAGAACCTAATTGACCGATCCAATACTGCTTGAAATATTCTTCATAAGTAGTATCATTTCCACTCCACTTTAACAATGAAGTTTGGAAAGCTCTAGTTTTGAATAGCGGATAAATAGTAGGCTGAATAAAACTAGTTACGCCTGCTTTTGGTGAGGCATCTCCCCAGCTTTCCAAATAATGATTAGATGGAAGAATGAATTGGCAACATTCAGTTGTCTCATCCATTCGTTCACTGAAGGAAACAGTAGCTTTTACTTTTTTCAATGCGGTCTTGAATGCATCCGCTTTGTGATAGGTGTACACAGGATTGGCGCCGTACACAAGTAATGTACCCACCGTTCCAGCTTCCATATCTTTTACCAGCTGTTCAAACTCAGCATCAATACCTGCGCGGTAGTTAACAGACTTGCCCCAATCAATAGTTTTTCCGTAAGCACCAATGGCTTGATTGATTGCGTTTACTACAATCTGCGTATTGGTATCATTGCTTCCGGATACAACTAAAGAAGCGCCTGCATTTTTACGAAGGTCTGCAGCCGCTTTTTCAATCCCTGCTTTTAATTTAGTATCCTTAATTCCTTCAGCACCTTTTCCACTGACAGCACTTAACAAAGCCAATGCCACCAATCCTGTTTCAGAAGGACGGCATACAAATCTTTCATCAGCACTGGCACCAGTTAAACTCAAATATCCTTCAAATTGATAGTGCTTGCTCATGGAAGGATTTTTCTCGTCGATCTTGCGTCCGGCTGCATAGCCTTTTGCAAATTCAACAGGACTTAACCAAGAGCCTAAGAAATCAGCACCTAAACTCACAATCACTTTTGCCGCACCAAACTCATAAGAAGGCAAACGACGTCCAAACCCTGTTGCCTCATTGGCTAATAACATGCCACTGAAAGAAACAGCATCATATTGTACATGTCGTAAACCTGGGTAAGCCGCGATAATTGCTTTAGTAGAAGGAGAATTGAGTGTGCTGGTTAATAGCACAGTTGAACCACCTGCTGCTTTGATGGCATCAGCCACCAGCTTATCCATTTGCTCATAGGTAGGTACCTCTTCAAAACGAGCCTCCTCACCATTTCCTACTTTTTGCTGAGGAAAACGAAGACGATGCGTATCATATAGATCTAATACGGATGCTTGAACGCGGGCGGAAGTTCCTCCACCGGTAAAAGCACAGCGATCGTTCCCTTCAATTTTAATCGGACGTCCATCTCGAACTTTTGCCAACACAGGCACCACATCGCCATCTTGCACGAAAGTGGTAGCATAATATTGGGCAACACCCGGAATAATATTTTCTGGACGATTGGCAAAAGGAATAGCCTTTTTAACCGGAATCTTACAGCTTGCAGCTAAGGTTGCTGCGGCGGTGCTGAATCCGAGGTATTTTAGAAAATCCCGGCGGGGTGCCGTGGCATCCAAAAGACCTTTGTCGTCCATCCCTTCGAAGGGCAACTCTTCCCGGAATTCATCCTGGTTTTGTTGTTTGAAGCTTTCGCTTTCCTTAACCTCCCCGAAGCTCTGCCAGTACTTTTTTTGGCTCATAATTTCCTTGGTTGGTGGGTTCAAATAATCTTAATAGTGACATTTTTGACACTCCAGGCCGCCGATATCCTTCACCTTGATGCTATCCATTTTTCCGGCCTTTAAGTCATTATGAAACTTTTCGTAAATGCTATAGAATTTATTACCTTTTGTGCTATCGTAGTTAAATTGAACATTTGACTCACGGTGGCAATTAATACACCATCCCATGCTCAAATCGGCTACTTGTTTTACCTCACCCATCTCATTGATTGCACCGTGACAGCTCTGGCACTGAACCTTTCCGGCATTCACGTGCTGAGCGTGGCTGAAATAAACGTGGTCAGGAAGGTTGTGAATCTTAACCCACTCAATTGGCTTCTTGATCATGGAAGGATCCCATTTATTGGGCTGGTTAGGATCGAATCCGGCATATTCATATAATTTCTGGATCTCCGCTGTACCATCGATCTCATTGCCATCTTCGTCAAACAACTTCGGCCCCTTCTCATAAGCCTGAATAGCCTTGTGGCAATTCATACAAGTATTCACAGAAGGAATAGCCGCATGCTTGCTCTGTTCTGCACTTCCATGACAGTACAAGCAATTTATTTGGTTAATCCCCGCATGTACTTTGTGAGAATAGTAGATTGGTTGTACTGGCTGGTAGTCTTTTTGACGACCTAATCCAATGGCGCCTTTGGCCACCATATAACCGCCAAATACAAATAATCCTATGGAAATCAATGTGATATAAGTCTTATTACGCCAGATAGGGATACCAGCTGGTGTTTTAACACCCTCCGCCTCATCAGAAAGCTTCTTCAAGTTGCTGTTCACCTGCATCAGGATTAAAGCAATAATTCCAAGAAGCAAGGAGATGATCCCAAAAAACACGGAATTACCGCCACCTTCCTCTGTTGCTTCACCAGCGCCAGCAGCAGGTGCCGGTGCAGGTTTAGCAGCCTCATTCACATAAGCTACAATATTGTCAACATCTTGAAGGGTAACATCAGCGAATGCTGTCATCATGGAACCATACTCCGCCTTTAACCCTTGCGTGTAAGGATCTTTTGCCATGTAGGCAGCCGGGTTGTTAATCCAAGCAAGCAGTTCCTTGTGGTCGGCCCATTTGTGACGCTCTTCCAATCCGGCCAATGCAGGACCCGTTCCCTTTTTAAGCACATTGTGGCACGAGGCGCACTTGCTCATGAATATAGTTTTCCCTGCTGCAGCATCCTGTGCATTTGAGATTGTAACAGAGAAAAATAAAAAGGAAGAAAGGAAGAAAACTAGATGCGTTGAAAATTGTTTGATTGACATTATAAACGCGGTTAAGCTGAAATGTGGAAAAATTATGCTTCTCGCGCGCAAAATTACGCGTTGTCCTCTTGAAAAATGCAGAGAGTTTAACTTTTTTTTCTTTCATAACTCTGTTGCAAGTCAAGGGGTTTGGAAGGGTTAGTCGTGGAACAAAATTTACCTGTCACGAAATGGTAAAAAACCGCCAAAATGAAGCCTCAAAACCGTAAAAAAAGGGGGTGGATGGTATTTTTCGTGACCTTTGCGACCTCTAAAATCCTGTTGCATCCGCATGTTTAAACGTTTACGCGAAAAATGGAAAGTTGGGCCCCTCCAATTAGGGTTAATCCTTTGCACGTTTGCCATCGGAGGCAGCGCTACCGGATGGGCCGCTAAAAAAATCATGAATTATCTAGCACCTGAACAGGATTGGATATGGGCCACGCTTTACATCTTGCTGGTAACCGCAGTTTGGCCACTGATGGTGCTAGCCATTAGTATTCCATTTGGTCAATTTCGTTTTTTCCGATCCTACATCAAAAAGCTTGGAGAGAAAATGGGCTTTTTGCGTTAAACGCTGAGGAACAAATTGCATTCTACATCTTTGTGACATGAAACGCATCGCCATCTTTGCTTCAGGAGCTGGGAGTAATGCCCAAAAGATTCTTGCGCATTTCAAGACCGGTAACAAAGTTGAGGTAGCACTAATCGTTTCCAACAAACCCAATGCAGGCGTTTTAAACTTTGCAAAAGAGTATTCAGTTCCCACACTAATTATTGATCGAGAAAAATTTTTGAAAGGAGATGGTTACGTAGCCGAATTACAGGCTGCAAAAATTGACTGGATTATATTAGCTGGATTTCTTTGGAAAATTCCAGTTTCATTGCTGAATCATTGGGAAAAAAGAATAATCAATATTCATCCTGCCTTACTACCCAAATACGGTGGAAAAGGAATGTATGGAGAAGCGGTGCACCAGGCAGTGATAACAGCCAACGAAAAAGAAAGCGGCATCACCATACATTATGTGGATGAGCAATACGATCATGGCGCCACTATTTTTCAGGCTACCTGCCCCGTATTGCCTACTGATAACGCAGCGAGTTTAGCGAACAAAATTCATGCGCTGGAACATTTGCATTACCCGGTTATCATTGAAAAAGAAATTTTATCCCATTCCGCATGATCGGGTTACGAAAAAATATTTTCATTTTTTTCTTATTTATACTTTGGGCAAACGCTGGCTTTTCTCAATCTTATTTGATCAAAGGTGTTGTCTATGATAGCTCGCGCAATTTCCCACTGGAGTTAGTGAGCGTGCTTTCAACAGGAGGGGGAGGAACAGTGACCAATGCCGATGGTTATTACGAGATACGAGTTACCGATCGGGATTCTATTTGGTTCAGCTATTTGAATAAACCGACTGTAAAATTTCCTGTTTTAAAAATTGCAAACCCCATGCAATTCGATATCTCGTTGCAGGTTAGCATTCCGGTTTTACGAGAGGTAAAAGTATTTCCCCGCAACTATAAATTAGATTCGATTCGTAACCGACAGGAATACGCCAAAGTTTTTAACTACCAAAAACCGGGTCTCAAAATTGTTACGCCACAATATGGAGCAGGAGTGGGGCTGGATGTGAATGAGCTGATCAATATGTTTCGATTCCGTCGAAATAAAAGCATGCTGGGCTTTCAACAACGGCTTTTACTGGAAGAACAAGAAAAGTTTATTGACTATCGATTTAACAAAGCCTTGGTTCGTCGCTTAACATTATTGGAAGGGGGTGAATTAGAAAAGTTCATGCGACTGTTCAGGCCTTCCTATTTATTTACCAAACTTTCCGGCGACTATGAATTTCGGTTGTATATCAAACAAAGTTTATACCGATTCAAAAGAGGACTGCCTCCTTTAGTTTGGGAAGAAGAAAATTTATTAGATCAATAAAGTAGCACGCGTAAGCTTGGTTTCAAATTTGTATCTTTTCAATATGAAAAAACTGCTTGCCCTATTAGTATGGCCCAGCCTCCTGCTGGCACAAGCTCCAACCCCTTGTGAACTTTTGATCAAAAACGGAAGAATTGTAGATGGCTCCGGCAATAGCTGGTACCGTGGAAACCTGGTTATTAATAACGGAAAGATTATTTCCATTTTTCGTTCGGCTGTAATTGGTAATGAAGAAAATAAATGGCAGCCGGCTCGCATCATTGATGCACAAGACAAAATTATAGCCCCCGGATTTATTGATGTGCATACGCATATTGAAGGAGACGAAAAGAGAGATCCAGAAGCAAAAAGTTTTATCTATGATGGAGTAACCACCTGTATAACGGGTAACTGTGGTTTATCACAAGTAGATGTAAACCGCTACTATAGTTTTATCGATTCCCTGCGGATGTCCATCAATGTAACGATGTTAATTGGGCATAATGACATTCGACGCGCCGTAATGGGTCGCGCTAATCGGGATGCTACTGATCAGGAACAATTACAAATGGAACAGTTAGTAGAAAAAGCCATGCGAGATGGAGCTGTTGGATTGAGTACAGGTCTGATCTACATTCCTGGTACGTTCAGTAAAACTCCCGAGATTATTGGACTCGCCAAAAAAGCAGCAGCTTTTGGAGGCGTGTATGCCACGCATATGCGTGACGAAGGGGACAGTGTAACACAAGCCATCGAAGAAGCATTGACAATTGGTCGCGATGCATCTATCCCCGTTCAACTTTCGCATTTTAAATTAAGCGGACAACAAAACTGGGGACGTAGCAAAACAACTATTGCAATGGTTGAAAAAGCCAGAGAACAAGGAATGGACGTAACCATTGATCAATATCCCTACACCGCCAGCAGCACATCAATCAATACATTAATTCCTGACGAAATTTTAGCAGACGGACAAGACTCCATTCGTGCGCGCTTGAATAGACCAGAAATAAGAAAGTATGTAACAGCATCCATTCAAAAGCGGTTGAAAAAAAGAGGACTCAAACATCTTAGTTATGCAGTGGTGGCATCCTTCGGCCCTGATACAACATACAATGGAAAGAGTATTGAAGTAATTAATCAACAGCTAGGAAATAAACATCGTGTGAAAGAAGAAGCCGCGGTAGTAATGGATATTGTGAGTCGCGGTGGAGCCAGTGCCGTTTTTCACGGAATGGGGGAAGAGGATGTTACACGAATCATGCGGTATCCTTTTAATATGATTGCAAGTGATGCGGGTATTCGTGTGCTCAATGCAGGCGTGCCTCATCCACGCGGATACGGCACCAATGCAAGAGTCTTGGGGCGTTATGTGCGCGAAAAGAAAGTAATGGAACTGGAGGAAGCAATCCGTCGGATGACCTCGTTACCCGCACAAAAATTTCAACTAAACGATCGTGGTCTTCTACAACCAGGTATGGCTGCTGATATTGTAATTTTTGACGAACAAAAAGTATTAGATCTTTCCAGTTTTGAAAAACCGCATGCGTACTCGATCGGTTTTGAATACGTGATTGTCAATGGAAAAGTTACAGTTGACCAACAAAAACACAATGGCACACGTGCAGGTAAAATTTTATATGGCCCCGGAAAATTAAAATCATAATCGTATGCAAAAGATGAAACGTAACCTATTTGTTGTTTCAATTCTATGGTTATTTATTGCTACCACCGGTTGGTCGCAAAAATTAGAATTGGCGCCCACGCCGCTGGCGGGTGGGTTTTCAGCAGAGCGATTAAAAGTATTGGATGCCCGTTTGAATGAATGGGTAGAAAAAGGATGGATGCAAGGCGGAACAGCCTTGATTGCCCGAAATGGGAAAATTGTCTATCACAAAGCTGTTGGCTATAACGATATGGAGACAAAAGTACTCATGAAAAAAGATGATATTTTCCGTATCGCCTCACAAACAAAAGCAATTACCAGTGTAGCCATCATGCAATTATTCGAAGAAGGCAAGCTGTTATTAGATGACCCTGTTTCCAAATACCTTCCTGCGTTTCGTAAGCAACAAGTATTAGCCACCTTTAATGAAGCAGATACTACCTACACAACCATTCCAGCTAAATCAGAAATTACTATTCGTCAATTGTTGACACACACGTCAGGGCTAGGCTATGCACAAATCGGATCTAAAGAAGCCAATGCTATTTATGCTAAAGCAAACTTGACCGCAGGAGTTGGAGTGGTTGGCGACGATTTATTAAGCGCCATGAACCGATTGGGCAAACTTCCACTCATGCATCAGCCGGGAGAGCGATGGACGTATGGCTTAAATACCGACTTGTTGGGTTGCTTAGTAGAACAGATTTCTGGTAAAACATTGGATCAATTTTTTAAAGAAAAAATATTTGAGCCATTAGGAATGAAAGACACGCACTTTCACTTACCTGCAGCAAAAGCTAATCGACTAGTAAAACTTTACCGTGAGATGCCCGGAGGAAAATTGGAAAAGTCAGCGGGCAATATGCTTAACGGCCGAACCATTACCCCTGATTATCCTTTGGAGGGTAGTACGTATTACTCAGGAGGAGCAGGACTCTCTTCAACCATAGAAGACTATGCCATTTTTCTACAAATGTTATTGAATGGAGGTATCTATAATGGCAAACGCATTCTCGGTCGTAACACGGTAGATATGATGATCACCAATCAAATTGGAGATGTACCGTATAGTAATAATGACAAGTTTGGTTTAGGATTTTCTATTATTACAGATAAAAGTCAAGGACGAACCCCCGCCAACGCAGGAACCTTTGCCTGGGGTGGCGCCTTTGCCACTTCGTACTGGGTAGATCCGAAAGAAAATATGGTGTACTTGTTTTATCGACAATTACAAAACACAACCAAAGGGGAGATGGTAGAAAAGTTTAGAGCAATGGTCTACCAAGCCATACAAGACTGATCAATAAGACCGTAGCTTTTGAATAGAAGCATCCAGTCTTGCGGTTGCTAAAAATTGTTTTTCCAGCACGGTGCTAAAAGGAACAGGTGTATCCAGCGACGCGCAACGCATAACTGGAGCATCTAACCATTCAAAACAATGTTCACCAATCCAGGCGGCAATTTCTCCTCCGTAACCACCGGTGAGTGTATCCTCGTGTAACACTAATACACGACCCGTATCACGCACAGCTTTTTTAATCGCATCAGTATCGAGTGGTAATAAGGTTCGCAAATCGAGAATACCGATAGAATAATCTGGATGAGCGGCCGCATACTCCATGGCCCAGTGCACCCCACTACCATATGTGATTATAGTAATTTCTACCCCAGTTGAGATTTGCCTGGCTTTTCCAATTTCAATTTCATAATAGGTTTCGGGTACTAAGCCGGTTACAGAACGGTAAAGAGCCTTATGCTCAAAGAATAAAACCGGATTAGGATCATTGAGTGACGCTATTAATAATCCTTTTGCATCCAATGGCGTGGAAGGATACACCACTTTCAATCCGGGTATATGTGTGAACCAAGCTTCATTACTCTGTGAGTGAAAGGGACCAGCACCCACGCCAGCTCCTGTAGGCATTCGAACTACTACGTTGGCATTTTGTCCCCACCGGTAATGAATTTTAGCCAGGTTATTTACAATCTGATTCAACCCAACCGATACAAAATCTGCAAACTGCATTTCTACCATCGAAGAATACCCCTCGAGGGAAAGTCCTAAAGCGGTACCAAGAATTGCACTTTCACAAAGCGGTGTATTTCTTATTCGTTGTTCTCCAAATTGCTGTACAAATCCTTCCGTAATTTTAAAAGCTCCTCCGTAAGCAGCAATGTCTTGCCCCATTAAAACCAGGCTAGGATCTTTTTCTAACTGTTGCCGTAAGCCTTCACTGATCGCATCCACAAAACGAAGTTCTCTGCCCTGATCGTCGGCAGTTAATAGCGCCAGTGGTTCGGTGCGAGAAGCATACACATCGTTCAATTCATTTTCCGGTATAGCAATAACCGGAGCAGGTGCCAGTCCAATGGCAAGCTCTGCCTCTATTTTTTGTTTGAATTCATTTCTGATATCCGCTACATCAAAATTTGTCAGTACACCTTGTTCGATTAGGTAGCGTTCATAATTCTTTATCGGATCTTTTTGTTCCCAGGTAGTAAATAATTCAGCCGGTACATATTTAGTTCCACTGGCCTCTTCATGCCCGCGCATCCGAAAGGTCATGCACTCAATGAGATAAGGTTTTTGATGTCGAATACAATACTCGCGTACACCCTTAATGGTATCGTATACTGTTAAAATATTATTTCCATCAATACGTACCCCCTCCATTCCGTATCCCGCCGCCTTATCTACTAATCGCTCGCATCGATATTGCTCTTGCACGGGCGTGCTTAATCCATACCCATTATTTTCAATCAAAAAAATAACAGGTAAATCCCACACTGCGGCTACATTCAAAGCTTCATGAAAATCTCCCTCACTAGTACCCCCATCACCCGTGAAAGCGAGCGAGACTTTATCCTTCTTGGCCAATTTATAAGCCAAGGCCGCTCCATCCGCTACTGCTAACTGAGGACCCAAGTGTGAAATCATTCCACAGATATGATGTTCCTTGCTTCCAAAGTGAAAACTACGTTCTCTTGCTTTGCTATATCCTTGTTGCGTACCCTGCCATTGAAGAAATAATTGATGCAAGG
The DNA here is from genome assembly GCA_014190475.1 of Bacteroidota bacterium. GTDB lineage: Bacteria > Bacteroidota > Bacteroidia > Chitinophagales > Chitinophagaceae > JJ008. The sequence continues at coordinate 16,855 of BJGL01000027.1, read as the reverse complement.
GCATTTGCCGAGTAGTGAATACACCCAAGTTGCGGTGCAAGGGCATAATCCATTCATCCTCCTGCAGTGCCAAGGTAGCGCCTACCGCAATAGCCTCCTGACCAATTCCACTAAACCATTTTGAAATTTTTCCTTGTCGTAATAACACCAACATTTTATCCTCGATCATACGGGGCCACAACAAATGCTTGTAGAATGCAAGCAATTGTTCGTTTGATAAATCCTTTCGATCAAAGGTCATAGTACAAAGTTCAGAAAATAAATGGAGAAGCCATCAGACCACAACCAGTTCATAGAAATCAGCCGGATCAAAATAACGCTGCGCCAGCACTTGCAACTGCTGCGCATCTATGCTTCGAATGGTGTCGATGGTACGATGAAAATGAGCAGGAGGCAAACCATTTAATATAAGATTCTTCCATCTTGCAATCAATTGAAAAGGGCCATCTAAATCGCCCAAGAGTCCTCCCATCATATAATTACGTACCAGATTTAATTCATCATCGGCTATCAACTCGTTACATAATCGATTCATCTCTGCATATACTTCCTTGATGGTAGCTTCACACACCTCTTTTCCAGCCTCTGTACTGATCATCCAAGCAGATGCTTGCTGAAGATTAAGCAGATAACTGTGAATCCCATACGTATATCCTTTTTCTTCCCGAATATTACTCATAAGTCGTGAACCAAAGAATCCTCCAAACACCGTATTCAATACAAGGGCGGGTAAAAAATCAGGATGATGTCTGTTAGGGAAAGGGCGTGCTATACGAATTGCGCCTTGAACACCTGCCGGATCATTTTGAATAGTAAACTTCCTTTGTTCAGCTGGATATAGTAAATGAGTCGGTAAAGAAGGGGAATCAATGGGGAGATCTCCAAAATATCGATTTAGTTTTTCTAATAAATCAGCAGGAATTTTACCCGCTACAAAAAGTTGAAAATGCCCCCTTTTATAATACCGGTCATAAAATGCAAGCAACGCATCACGCGTTAACAAATCAAAAGAGGTAGGAGAACTATATTTTCCATAGGGATGTTCCTCTCCAAATAAATAGGCGTCAATCAAACGGCCTGCTACATAATCTGACTTACGCAGATTAACAGATAACCGTTGTTTCATATTCTGCTGATACAACAACAATTCATGTTCAGGGAATACCGACTCGGTAAGTACTTCCCGTATCAAGGGCAGCAGCACATCGATATGCTTATTTAAACAATGCAAGGTGATTGCCGCTTGTTCGTTATAACAACCCCGATTGACATAGGCGCCCACATAATCAATCTTTTCATCCAACTCATAGGCCGTATGTGTGGTGGTTCCTGCGCGCAATAAATAATTAGTGGTGGCTGCGATCAGGTTTTGGGTTTCATAACAGTTGCCTGCTTTGTAGAGCCATTCAATTTGCAAAACCTCTTCGGCGCCCGCATCAATCATATATACTTCCACTCCATTATCTAATTGATGATGCGCATAGGGCTTTAGTTCCAGCTGGTAATGTACCGCATCGACTATCGGTGGCATTTTTTTGCGATCAATCATGCGGGGGGATTTGCGTAATAATAAAGCGTGTTTTCATTCTCAGAGCGAAATAACTCATTGGACACAGCTGCCACTTGTGCAGTAGTAACGGCAGCATATTTGCCAAGTTCTTCATTCATCCAGGCAGCATCACCGAGTAACTCATAATAAGCTAAGCTACTAGCGCGACTCATCACACTCATATCTTCAAATGCAATAGCACTCTCTGTTTTGTTTTTTACTTTTTCTAACTCCTGTTCCGAGGGAGGCTGGGACTTGAAAGCATTCAGTTGCTCCTGCAGGGCTTGCTCTGCTTTTTCCATGCTAACACCTTCCACTAGTTTTCCCTCAATGGTAACTAGTCCCGGATCGCTACTCCCAAAATGATAGCAATCAATATGCACAAATAATTTTTGCTCCTTGACCAATTGTTGATGTAAACGAGAGGAAGCACTGCCTCCTAGCATATCCGTTAATAAATCGGTAGCATGATAAGTGGCACCCAACCGATCGGTCATATGCCAGGTCTTACAAAGGAGATCCAACGGAACGGGCGCTTGTATCATTTTATAGCGGGGAGCCGCTTGAGTAGGTTCAACCGGCAACTTGCGTTGATAGCGAGTCCCCGCAGGAATAGGGCCAAACCATTTTTCTGCTAACGCACGCACTTGTGCTACATGTACATTGCCTGCCACTACCAGAATAGCATTACAAGGGGTGTAGTGTTTAAAGAAAAAATCTTTCACCTGTTGCAAGCGGGCTTGTTCAATATGCGCCAATTCGCGACCAATGGTCATCCAACGATAAGGATGAACTTGATAAGCCAAGCTGCGCATATGACTCCACACATCGCCGTAAGGCTTATTTAAATAGTGCTCTTTAAATTCTTCACAAACTACTTTTTGTTGTACAGCTAAACTCTTTTGACTAAATGCCAGCGAAAGCATTCGATCACTCTCTAACCAAAAAGCTGTTTCCAAATTATCAGCGGGTAACTGTATATAATAATTGGTAAGGTCGTTTGTTGTATAAGCGTTGTTCTCTCCCCCTGCTAATTGCAAGGGTTCGTCATAATCAGGGATGTGAAGAGATCCTCCAAACATCAGGTGTTCAAATAAATGAGCAAAGCCTGTTTGGTCAGGGTCTTCGTCGCGGGCCCCCACATCATAGAGAACATTCACTACAGCCATAGGGGTGGAAACATCCGTGTGCACCAACACACGAAGCCCATTGGAAAGCGTAAATCGATCAAATGTTATCATGAAGGGGCAAAGTTAACTGTTCAGCAGGCTTTCTTGGAGGAAGAGATGTAACTTTGCGGTCATGTTAACAGATCAGTTATTACATCGTGCCATACAATTTGAATCGCTGAGTCAGGAAGAGGGTTTGCACTTATTCAAGCAGGCACCTTTGGCTGATCTGATGTATGTGGCGGACGAACTCAGAAAAATTCAGGTCCCACATGGCAAAGTAACCTGGCAGATTGACCGCAATGTGAACACCACCAACGTTTGTATTGCCAATTGCAAGTTTTGTAATTTCTATCGTATCCCCGGCCATCCGGAATCCTATATCACCGATATGGATACCTATCGACAAAAAATAAAAGAAACCATTCGGTTCGGGGGCGATCAGTTACTCTTACAAGGTGGACATCATCCAAAATTGGGCCTCCAATTTTATGTAGATACTTTCAAGGCAATCAAATCCGAATTTCCAGATATACGATTACATGCATTAGGCCCTCCAGAGATTGCACATATTACTAAACTTGAGAAAAGTACACACCACGAAGTCCTGAAAACACTGCAGGAAGCAGGGCTGGATTCCTTACCCGGTGCCGGTGCAGAAATTTTAGTAGATCGTGTTCGTCGCTTAGTTTCCAATGGAAAATGTGGAGCACAAGAATGGCTTGATGTGATGCATGAAGCACATAAACTGCATATCACTACTTCGGCCACTATGATGTTTGGGCACGTAGAAACACTAGAAGAACGATTTGAACATTTGATAAAGATTCGTGAGGTGCAAGCGCGTAAACCCGAAACTGCAAAAGGTTTCTTGGCTTTTATCCCCTGGACTTTTCAGGATGTAGATACCTTATTAGCAGAGATACGAGGAGTACAAAACTTGACTACTAAAGAAGAGTATATCCGAATGATTGCCATCAGTAGAATCATGCTTCCAAATGTTAAAAATATTCAAGCCAGTTGGTTAACCGTGGGCAAAGAAACAGCCGGTGCTTGCTTACATGCGGGCGCTAATGATTACGGATCAATCATGATTGAGGAAAATGTGGTGAGTGCAGCAGGAGCACCTCATCGATTTACCTACAAAACAATTCAGGAAGCAATTCGTGAAGCTGGTTTTGAACCTCAACTTCGCAATCAGGAATATGAATGGAGAGAAATTCCTGCTACTATTGAAGAGCAGGTGATCAATTACTAATAGCGCAGGAGTCTTTCTACTGCCTGTTCCAGCGTTTCTTTTTTCTTCGCAAAACAAAAGCGGATCACATGATCATCTTTGCCGTCTGCATAGAAAGCAGAAACAGGAATGGTAGTAACGCCCGCCTCTTGGGTGAGTCGCGTAGCAAATGCTAAGTCTCCTTCTTCACTGATTTGGTTATACCGAGCGCAGATAAAATAACTGCCATGACTAGGTAGTAATTCAAATCGTGTCGGCTGCATTAATTGTATAAAATAATCTCTGCGCTCTTGCATGAAAGCACCCAAGCTCAAATAAGCTTCTTTGTTTTTTAAAAAATCTGCTAGCGCAACCTGCGTGGGTGTAAAACAACTGAATGCATTGAACTGATGAATTTTTCTAAACTCCTTCATCAGCGAGGGTGGTGCAACACAATAACCCAACTTCCAACCTGTACAATTATATACTTTACCAAAGGAGAAACAAACAAAACTGCGTTCCAATAAATCAGGATAACGTAAAATACTTTGATGGGGAATATTATCAAAGATCAAGTGCTCATACACTTCATCACTGAGAATTAAAATAGAAGTATTGGCAACAATCTTTCTTAATTCCTCGATATCAGCAGGACCCAACACGGCTCCCGTTGGATTATGGGGAGAGTTAATAAAAATCACCTTGGTACGAGGAGTGATCGCTGCACGCACCGCTTCCCAATCAATTCTATAATCTGGATAAACCAATGGCAAACGAACAGCAACAGCACCATTCACTTCAATATTGGGAATATAACTGTCATAAGCGGGCTCAAATAAGATCACTTCATCACCTGGATGCAAGACAGCGGTAAGAGCCGAATAAATGGCATAAGTTCCCCCCGGTGTAATGGTAATTGAAACGTCTGGGTCCACCGTTGCTCCATATAAGAATTTAATTTTTTCAGCAATGGCTTCACGCAAGGGCATCCAACCCGGCATCGGCGCGTACTGGTTATGATTTTCTCGCATGGCTTTTGATACTAGCTCAATCAAACCAGCGTCCATGGGAAAATCTGGAAAACCCTGTCCCAAATTAACGGCTTTATGTTGCGCCGCTAAAGCGCTCATCGTAGCAAAGATGGTAGTACCTACCGCGGGAAGTTTAGATGCAATTGTCAAGATAAAATTATAAATAGTGTTCGCCCATATTTCGTTTTACTTCAGCTACATATTCTTTGATCTGCTGTTCTTTGTCTTTCTTGCAAATCAACAGAGCATCCTCCGTATCTACAATGATATAATCACGCAAACCTTGTAACAATACTAATTTTTTATCAGGAGCATGGACCATGCAATTGTTAGCGTCTACCACCATCACATTTTTACCAACCACGGCATTACCGAAATAATCTTTTTCCATATTATCCCAAGCGCTGTTCCAGGTTCCTAAATCGCTCCATCCAAAACTGGCAGGAATCACAAATACATTAGAAGCTTTTTCCATTACTCCAAAGTCAACAGAAACATTAGTACACTGGGGATAGATACGCTCAATAGCTTCTCGTTCAGTGGCCGTATTAAAATGCTCTTTCTCTGCGGCAAATACCTCATATACTTCGGACAGATGCGATTCAAAAGCTGTGAGAATGGTACTTACTTTCCAAGTAAAAATGCCGGCATTCCATAAAAAATCTCCGCTGGCAATAAAAGCTTTTGCAATCTCCTCGCTGGGTTTTTCAGTAAAAGTCTTCACCTTAAATACATCTTGTGCGGCGGGTGCCATATCATGTTGGATATAGCCATAGCCCGTATTGGGATGGGTAGGTTTGATACCAATAGTTACCAAAGCACTAACGCTCTCTACAAAATCCATTGCCTTACGGGCTGTTTGCACAAACTGTTCTGTTTCCGTTACTAAATGATCCGCAGGAGCGGCAATCATCACCGCACTTGGATCCTTAGCTTGTAAATGAAAAGCAATGTAAGCAATACAGGCAGCCGTATTTTTTCGAGAAGGCTCTGCCAGGATATTTGAAGCAGGCAATTCAGGAAGTTGTGCCTTTACAATATCTACATACTCATGTGAAGTAACTACATAAACGTTTAAAGGAGGTACTACTTTGCTGTAGCGATCATAACTCTGTTGGATCAACGTTCGTCCCATTCCCAAAATATCCAGAAACTGTTTGGGATAACGGGTTCTACTCATGGGCCAAAACCGGCTTCCAATTCCACCGGCCATGATGGCCACATACTGATTGTTCTTCATAGGATATTTTATAACAAGCCCTCTCGTAACAAATCATGAATATGAATGATACCGAGGTACTGCTGGTTTTCTGCAATTGCAATTTGTGTGATCTTCTTTTTTCGAAGTAGATCTAGTGCTGATACTGCTAACTCATCTGGAGAAATAGTCACAGGATTTTTAGTCATCACATCCGCTGCGGTTAATCCATCGATCGATTTATCCTGATCTAACAAGCGACGTAAATCTCCATCCGTAATGATCCCTACTAATTGATCCGCTTCATTCACCACTGCTGTAACGCCCAAACGTCCCGCGGTCATGGTTACAATAACTTCTCGTAAGGTTTGGTTGATTTTTACTGCGGGCTTTTCATTTTGCACACCCAAATCTTGTACACGCAGATATAATTTTTTACCCAACGCACCTCCTGGATGAAACTTTGCAAAATCCTCTGAACGAAATCCTTTCAACTCCATTAAACAAATAGCCAGTGCATCACCCATCACTAGTTGAGCCGTAGTACTGGTAGTAGGAGCCAGATTATTTGGACAAGCTTCCTGTTGTACCGTTGTATCTAAAATCAAGGAAGCTTGTTGTGCTAATGAAGAATGAATATTACCCACCATGGCAATAATGGTGTTTCCAAAATTGCGAATTAGTTGAACCAAGGCACGAATTTCAGGACTCTCTCCACTTTTGCTAAGAATAATCACCACATCATCTTGCTGAATCATCCCAAGATCTCCATGAATGGCATCTGCTGCATGCATGAATAAAGAAGGAGTACCGGTAGAGTTGAAGGTGGCAACTATTTTCTGAGCAATGACTGCACTTTTGCCAATCCCACTAATCACTACACGTCCCTTAGTAGTCGAAAGCGCTTCAACAGCTTTAATAAACTGATCGTTTATGGAAGAACGAAGTCCCAGAATAGATTGGGCCTCCAAGTCAAGGGTTCTTAGGGCGGTTTGCTGAATCAACTCCTTCATAGGCCGGTTATCGTTCTGCTTCAATTACTGCGTTTATTTTCCGGAATCGGGAGTCAAAATTAGCCCCATTTAGGTACAAATCAGCCCTGTTTACAAATGTGGAATTTTAACTAAACATCTCTTCCACAATAGTGTTATACTAAGTATATTCGTTATCCGACTTGTTGCTGTTTGCTTTTCTAAAAAAATAATCAACTAGTTCATAACCAACTATTTATAAAAAGAGCCCCCACAGGGGTCTACCAAATAAAAGGAGTATCTTAAGAATTCATGAGCACGCTAACCAAAAAGACCCCTGCTAAAAAATCACCCGGAAAGAAAAAAGCATCCAACGCTGCTCCTAAAAAAGATCTTCACCAGGCCTTACACCAATACTTTGGTTTCAAGAAATTCAAGGGTACACAAGAGAAAGCCATTGAGAGTTTATTGGCGGGGCATGACACGTTTGTAATTATGCCCACTGGTGGTGGAAAGAGCTTATGCTATCAATTACCCGCCTTGATCAGTGAGGGGGTGGCCATTTTTGTATCGCCCCTGATTGCACTCATGAAAAATCAGGTTGATTTAATGCGCGGATTTAGCAGTCATGATCAGGTTGCACATTTTTTAAATTCCACTCTCTCCAAAAAAGAAATACGTGCCGTACAAGATGATTTGCTCAGCGGCACTACCAAGATGCTATATGTGGCTCCAGAAACCCTGGCCAAAAAGGAGAATCTTGACTTTTTTGCTGCCTTGCCTGTATCGTTTTTTGCAGTAGATGAAGCACACTGTATTTCAGAATGGGGACACGATTTCAGACCTGAGTACCGTCGGTTAAGAGAGATGATGACGGAAATTAATGCAGCAGCACCAGTGATGGCGTTAACTGCAACAGCCACGCCAAAAGTGCAAAGTGACATCATAAAAAATCTGGATTTAAGGGATCCCAATGTTTTTATTTCTTCCTTTAATCGCCCTAACCTTTATTATGAAGTACTGCCTAAAGTAAAAAAGGCACAAACTGACGAGAGCATTGTTCGGTTTATCAAAAGTATGAAGGGCAAAAGTGGAATAATTTATACGCTCAATAGAAAAACAACGGAAGAGCTGGCAGATGTGCTGATGGCCAATGGAATCAAAGCAGTTGCCTATCATGCAGGACTGGATGGCAAAGTGCGTGCAGAAAGACAAGATCAATTTTTGGGCGAAGAAATGCAAGTGATCTGCGCCACCATTGCTTTTGGAATGGGAATTGACAAACCAGATATCCGATTTGTGATCCATTACAATATTCCAAAAAGTATTGAAAATTATTACCAGGAAACTGGAAGAGCCGGACGTGATGGATTAGAAGGTCGTTGTATTTTATACTATTCTCACAAAGATGTTTCTAAACTAGAACATCTGATGCGTGATAAACCGTTGAGTGAACGCGAGGTAGGGGCACAACTGATTCACGAAACAGTAGCCTTTGCGGAAACAGGCGTTTGTCGCAGAAAAGTATTGATGAGTTATTTTGGTGAAGAGTTCACCCAAGAGAACTGTGGTCAATGTGATAACTGTAAACATCCCAAGGAAAAAATTGAAGCCAAAGAGGAAGCCGCATTAATATTAAAAGCAATTCGTCAACTGGACGAACGTTTTGCCACTGAATACGTAGTACAAATTATCACAGGAAAATTAACACCGCAGATTACACTCTTCAGACATGAAGGACTAGAGGTATTTGCCAGTGGAAATAATAAAGATGCCTTTTTCTGGCATTCCTTGGTTCGTCAAATGATTTTAGAAGGACTGCTCTCAAAAGATATTGAAGAATATGGCGTATTGAAATTCACAAAAAAAGGTGAGGCCTTTTTGAAAAAACCCAAAGCGTTCAGTATTGTATTGAATAAACAATACGAAAATGCAGATGGTGAAGACGATTGGGAAGTAGCAGAGGAGATTGAAGAGCTCACCGTTGACCAGGCCCTCTTCAAACAATTATTGGACTTACGTCAGCAGGAAGCGAAAAAAAGATCCTTACCTCCTTTTGTGATCTTCCTAGAAACCTCCCTGAGAGACATGGCCACTACCTATCCGATTACATTGGAGGGATTAGAAAAATGTCAGGGCGTTAGTAAAGGAAAAGCACTTAAATATGGTAAGCCATTTGTGGAACTAATTGCCACTTATGTTGAGGAAAATAATATAGAGCGTCCCGATGATTTTGTAATGAAGAGTGTGGTTAATAAAAGTGGGGACAAGGTTTACATCATTCAAAACACCGATAAAAAAGTTCCTCTCGAAACCATTGCTAAGAATAAAGGATGGCGGATGGACCAAATGCTGGAAGAAATGGAAACCATTGCTGCGAGTGGAACACGATTAAATCTTGATTACGCCATCGATGAAATGATCGATGAGGACGAACAAGAGGAAATCATCGCTTATTTCAAAAGTTGTGAAACTTCCTCCTTGCAAGTAGCACAAGAAGAGTTATCAGAATTTGACTTTACCTGGGAACAATTGAAAATAATGCGTATCAAATTCCTGACTAAGTACGGAATGTAATACGATTATTCCCCTCTTATCCCTTTGGCTTTTCCAATAACTTGAAGAATTGATCCAGTTGTGGTAAAATCACAATACGGGTACGACGGTTTGCAGCACGACCTTCCTTAGTTCCATTATCTGCAACCGGTTTGTATTCACTACGACCCGCAGCTACCATTTTAGCAGGATCTAATCCATATTTTGATTGCAATAAACGCACTACGGTAGTAGCACGGAGAACACTTAAATCCCAGTTATCACTGATTACCCCACTGCCATTAAAGGCTACTCCATCTGTGTGGCCTTCCACCATAAATTCCAGGTCGGGTTGATTCTTGAGCACCAATGCCACTTTACCTAACACTTCATTGGCACGGTCTGTTACTTGATAGCTGCCCGTCTTGAACAATAGCTTATCAGAAATATCTACATACACCACTCCTTTATCTACCTTGATATTGATATCCTCATCCGCTAAATTCCCAATCGCGCCTTTTAGGTTCATCACTAAAGCCATATTCAGCGAATCCTTATAGGACATCTGTTGCTGGATATTTTGAATATAGAGATCCTTGATTCCCAGATTGTCCATTGACTTTTTGATACTCTCTGCCTGTTGGGTTGAGATTACAGACAGATTTTCAAGTTGCTTGAGTGTTTGGTTGTTATTAGCTTTCCAATAATCAATTTGCTCTTGTAATTCTTTGATACGCGCAGTTAATAAGGCCTTCTCGCGCTCTAAGGTTTCTTTCTGACGTGTAAGAATTCCTTTTTCTTCGCCACAAACATTGTTTTCTGATTCCAGTGTTTTGTATCGGTCTTGCAATTTTGCATACTCCGTTTGTGCATTTTTAAACTTCTTGCTGCTTACACAAGAGAACAAAAAGAGGGGTGCGATAGCGATGAGGAGGAAGGAACGTAAACGCATGGATATAAATTGAAGGTTAGTACTGCAAATATAAAAACCATCTCGTATCACTAACCTGTTAAATTTGTAGATGCAACAGAAAAGAAAGGCGGCAGTTGGTTTCATTTTTATAACCCTGTTTTTAGATGTCATGGGGTTAGGCCTGATTATCCCTGTTTTGCCCTCGTTGGTAGCTACCCTAAAAGGAGTACCCGTCAATGAAGCCAGCTCCTATGGAGCAGTACTGATTTTTGCCTATGCATTTACTCAATTTTTTTGCGCCCCGATTATGGGCAATCTCAGCGACCAATATGGAAGAAGACCTGTTTTATTGCTTTCCTTGTTCGGATTTTCAATTGATTATTTGCTTTTAGCATGGGCTCCCACCTACTCCTGGCTGCTGGTTGGAAGAGTTATTGCTGGTATTGCAGGTTCAAGTTTTAGCACAGGTAGTGCTTATATAGCAGATATCAGTGACGAGAAATCAAGGGCCAAAAATTTTGGAATGATCGGTGCTGCCTTTGGGCTTGGCTTTATTCTAGGTCCCGCACTGGGTGGATTATTAGCAGGGTGGGGAATCCGTGCTCCTTTTTATGCCGCTGCCTTGTTATGTCTGATCAATAGCCTTTATGGATTTTTTATTCTGCCAGAATCGCTGCCACTAGCAAATCGCAGAGCGTTTGACTGGAAAAGAGCTAATCCATTTGGGGCATTGAAGATTTTTACCTCCTTTCCTCAAGTTGCAAAACTGGGTATTGCTTATTTTCTGATTTACATGGGGGCGCAAGCTGTTCAGAGTACCTGGAGCTACTTTACAATTTATCGATTCAACTGGAGTGAAAGCAGGGTGGGGTTTTCCTTAGCAACAGCAGGAATTTTGGTAGCACTTGTACAATCCGTTTTAATCAGAGTTATAAATCCGCGTATTGGCAACGAAAAAAGTATTTATCTGGGACTATCACTTTATACACTTGGATTAACCTTATTTGCGTTTGCTACACAAGGTTGGATGATGTTCTTTTTTTTAATCCCTTACTGCTTGGGGGGTATTGCTGTACCATCCCTTCAGTCAACATTGGCAGGCTTACTTCCCGCGAATGTTCAAGGAGAATTACAAGGAGCACTGACCAGTATTATGAGCCTCACAGCCATGTTAGGACCATTAATCATGAATAATTTATTCTCCTTCTTTACTAGCCCGGATCAACCGGTTTATTTTCCCGGAGTAGCCTTTTTTATGGGAGCAATTTTCATACTTAGTGCATTGGTTATTAGCAAGTTAGCATTCGGTCGAGCAAACAGTCGTTAGTTTAATTTTTTCTTGGCACCTTTGCAGCAGACCGGGCAATTCGGTCCAACGATTACAAGCCATTATCCATGTCTTTAGCCTCTAACTTTTTCTCAACAGAAACAGCCAAGGCCCGTGCTGAATTAGAAACCTGGGTCAACCAAATTTCCAAGTACTGCGAAGCTTCTAAAATTCACTGGTGCGACGGCTCCCAGGAAGAGTATGATAACCTTTGCGAAATGCTGGTTAAGAAAGGAACCTTTATTCGTCTTAACCCAGAAAAAAGACCCAACAGTTTTGCCTGTTTCAGTGATCCGAGTGATGTGGCTCGTGTAGAGGATCGGACTTTTATCTGCAGTCTTCGTAAAGAAGATGCAGGTCCCACCAACAATTGGATGGATCCGGTGGAGATGAAAACCAAGTTGAATGATCTTTTAAGAGGAAGTATGAAGGGAAGAACCTTGTATGTAATCCCCTTCTGTATGGGTCCTGTAGGTTCGCCCTATTCCCGATACGGCGTTCAGCTCACCGACTCTGAATATGCCGTAGTGAACATGCGAATCATGACGCGGATGGGCAGTGAAATCCTTCCTTACTTACAAAAGAAAGGATATGTAAAATGTTTGCATTCCGTGGGTGCCCCATTAGGTGGTCCACAAAAAGATAGTACCTGGCCTTGCAATCCTGATGTAAAATATATCTCGCATTTCCCTGAGGAAAGATTGATAATTTCCTACGGAAGCGGATATGGTGGTAATGCACTCATGGGTAAAAAGTGTTTTGCATTACGGATTGCCTCAGTAATGGGACGTGAAGAAGGATGGTTAGCAGAACATATGTTGATCCTGGGTGTGGAGTCTCCTGATAAACAAAAGACCTATGTAGCTGCCGCATTCCCCAGTGCCTGCGGTAAAACAAATTTTGCCATGCTGATTCCACCCAAGGAATTCAGTGATTGGAAAGTGAGCACCGTGGGAGATGATATTGCCTGGATTCACAAAAGCAAAAAAGGTGCCTTACATGCTATTAATCCAGAAGCAGGATATTTTGGGGTAGCTCCGGGTACTAACTACCATACCAACCCCAATGCGATGGAGACCATCAAGGCCAATACCATTTTTACCAATGTGGCCGTTACACCCGATAAAGATGTTTGGTGGGAAGGACTAACCAAAGAAGTTCCCGAAGGACTAACAGACTGGACCGGTAAACCCTATGATCCCAGCACTGGAAAACCAGCCGCGCATCCTAACTCTCGTTTCTGTGCACCCGCCCATCAAAATCCAGCCATCGATGAAGATTGGGAAAATCCAGATGGCGTGCATATTTCAGGTTTCATTTTTGGTGGAAGAAGAAGCACCGGTGTACCCCTGGTCTATCAAAGTTTCAACTGGAACTTTGGAGTGTATCTCGCTACTACCATGGGAAGTGAAATGACTGCCGCTGCATTTGGCGAAGTAGGAAAAGTTCGTCGTGATCCATTTGCGATGTTACCCTTTATGGGCTATCATATTGGAGATTATGTAAATCACTGGTTGCAATTTGGAAGAGATCTTTCTAATGCCCCACGGATATTCAGTGTAAACTGGTTCAGAAAAGATGAGAACGGACAATTCTTATGGCCCGGCTACGGACAAAATATGCGCGTATTAAAATGGATTGTAGGACGAATTCGTGGGCAGGCGCAGGCCGTTGAGAGTCCGGTTGGATGGAGACCCCGATATGTTGATTTAGACTGGAGAGGAATGGAGAATTTTTCAAAAGAGGACTTTGATAAAGTGATGATCATTGATCGCGAAGAGGGGAAACGAGAATTGCTAGGTCATCAGGAATTATTTGAAAAAGTATACGACAAACTTCCCAAGGAGTTTTTCTATATGCGCGAACTATTACTCTCCGCACTTTGGCGTTCACCAGAGAAATGGGGGCAGCAGCCTGAATAGGGATAGATATTTCGTTACTTTGCGGACAACTTAATTTATGTCCAAAGACCAGGTATTCCGCGAAGAGATCAACAAAGCGAGTGATTTTAAATTCGGGGCTAATGTAGCCAGCGTATTTGACGACATGGTCAATCGCTCCGTTCCCTATTATGGAGAAATCCAACGAATGGTAGCAGAACTCGCTGCCGATCACGCACGTGAAGGGACCTTTGTATACGACCTGGGTTGCTCAACAGGAACCACGATGATTGGAATGGATACACTCGTGGACAAATCCATCAAATTCATAGGCATCGATGACTCACCCGAAATGCTGGATAAGTGCAAGGCAAAATTCGATGAGATCAAATTTGGTCGCCCTTATGAATTACGCTGCAAGGATTTAGGGCAAGGAGTAGAAATTGAAAATGCATCGGTGGTAGTACTCTGTCTTACCCTACAATTTGTTCGTCCCATTTACCGAGAGAAAATAATACAGGATATTGTGAGTGGATTGAACAGCGGAGGAGTTCTAATAATCGTTGAAAAAATTTTAGCCGAAGAAAGTAATTTTAATCGTGACTTTATCAATTACTACTATAATTACAAGCGCCGTAATCAATATAGCGAGCTAGAGATTTCACAAAAAAGAGAAGCGCTAGAGAATGTATTGGTGCCGTATAAATTGAGTGAGAACATTAGTTTATTACGCGACCAAGGCTTTGCACATTGTGAAGTATTTTTCAAGTGGTATAATTTTACCGGACTAGTGGCTGTAAAAAAATAATCCTCAACTTATTTGTATGGTTTCAATCGGTAATTTCTTTTTCAAATACCGTAATATCATTTTTATACTTTTTTACGGTGCCTTGTTTTTGCCATCTCCTGCACTATTTACAGAAGCCAGCTGTGGGCCCACGTATTATTTATGGCCCATCATATTGGGACTACTCACAACCGTGTTAGGACAAGCCGTTCGTGGCGCCACTATTGGATTAGCTTACATTGTTCGAGGAGGCAAGGAAGGCAAACCTTATGCCGATGGACTTGTAACAGAAGGAATTTTTCGTCATTGTCGCAATCCGCTTTATGTTGGAAATATTCTGATGCTGCTAGGTGTAGGCATTCTTGCTAATTCACTTTTCTACGTGGCTGTAATGGTACCGGTATTCTTATTTATTTATCAAGCCATTGTTTTAGCGGAAGAAAATTTTTTACGTGAAAAATTTGGGGCAGGCTTTGACGCTTACTGTGCGGATGTGAATCGCTGGTGGCCTCGTTTGCAAGGGCTTGGTGCCACACTTTCCAGCATGGAGTTCAGCTGGAAGCGTTGGATCCTCAAAGAGCATACTACACAATACATTTGGTTAGCTGGTATTTTTTTACTCTTGTTCGCCCCCATTCCTGTTTGGCGTTATCCAGCAATTGCCTGTAATGATGAACTGTGGCGTGATCAATTATTGGCGATTTGCTTAACCTCCCTGACTGGCGTTTATGTATTGATTCGGGTATTGAAAAAGTCAGGAAGATTTACTGAATAATTTTAGTAGATAATCGTTAGTGTACCTTTTAATAAGGTTTTCTTTTCATCGTTCAATTGAATCATATACACGTAGACACCGGCTGGTAGCAGTTTTCCTTTGTTACGCCCATCCCAATAAACTGCACTATAATTCGAGGATTCAAATACTAACTGGCCAGCCCGCTCAAATACATACACTTTTGCAGCAGGGTACATGGCCAACCCCGGAATTTCCCAAGTATCATTCTTACTATCGCCATTGGGAGTGAATGCAGTTGGAATAAACAAAGCGGTAAATACTCCCACTTGCATCGTATCTACTGCGGTACAACCAGAACGTGTATCTGTAGCGCTTATTACATAGCGTGTAGTGGTAGTTGGATTCGCTACGGGTTGTAATAATCGAGGATCTGATAAAAAGTTAGCAGGGGTCCATTGAAATTGATATAATCCTGGATTTGCAATAGCAGCTTCCAGTTGAACAGAAGCCCCAGTAATAATATTTTTATCCGGACCTGCAGAAATTGGTGGAGCAGGTTGGACCGTCAAATTACGTCGATTAATAGCAGAACCACATCCGGCATTATCCACCACCTGTAAACTGGCTATAGCAGTACCCACACTCAAATACGTATGCGTAACTGGTGATGCACTATTACTTGTAGCGGTACCAAAATTCCAACTCCACTGTGTGATACCCGTTAGCGTACTAGTAAAAATCAAAGGCGTGCCAGCACAAAACAAAGCAGGGGTGATTGTAAAATCAGCAATAGGGTTAGCACGAACTGCAGGAATTATTTTTATTATCGTATCACTATTACAACCACCAGTTGCCGTAATCCAATGCTTTACTTGTATTGACGTGGCTGGTGCCAAATAGGTGATACTGGCGGTTGATTGAGCAGTAGAGCTATACGTTTGTGTATTGCCGAAATCCCAATACCAAGATGCGGTTGCCCCTCCGGTAGTAAGAGCTGTAGAATTAAATTGAAATACACTATCTACACAGGGCTTTCCAGAAAAACTAAAATCAACAACTGGCTTTATCCCAATAGGAACAGAACGAACAGTATCTCCCACACACCCATTACTGGCCACTACCGCATAGCGAATATTTACGTTACCAACTGTTGGGAACTGTTTTGTTGTAATTCTTGTGTTTGCGGTAGAGTTATCTGGGAATAACCAACTATGCGTAGCAATAGTAAAAGAACCGGAGGTGTTAATACCTGTAAATTGTACAGGCTCATTCACACAATTATTACTTGAATAAGTAAAGTCGGCTATTGGTCCTGGGCGAACTGTTACATTCACTTGTGCAAACTCTGTGCGACTACAATTTTCAACTTCATCTGCCGTGTAGGTAATCGGTATCGTATAGTTGCCGGACTGACTGAAAATAAAATCTTGTTGTAGCGTGTAAACATAATATGTTCGCCCATTGATTAATTCAGTTCGTATCGGCAGTGGATTTGATTGCAATGAATCTACCGAGGGAGTCATATTACTTGCCTGACTCAATT
>BJGL01000026.1 GCA_014190475.1 Bacteroidota bacterium | reverse complement strand
TATTTGCTTCTACTCTCTTTCTGCATTCAACCAGAATTCTTGAAACACTTTTATACTCGCTTGGCTTAATGCTACAACAGGCTGTTACCACAAAGTCCAGCGATTCACAGCTCCTCTCTAAATCATATTTTCTGCTGGCAGGTAAGATTAGATAAAGGTGGCCCATTGTTTTCAATAATGTTCGGCTTGCCATCATTAAATCAGCTAAGGTGAGACTGCTGTCATGAAATGCCTGATTTTTGACAGGTGAGTTTGCCGGTAAATCTCTTTCAAAAAAAGGGGGGTTACTGATAATTATATCGAAACACTTGTGGTCGAAATAATTTTTAATATCAGCATGTATTAAATGAATACTAGTATTCCAAGGCGATTTTTCAATGTTTTCTTTTGCCTGCATCGCCGCTGCCCAATCAATTTCTATAGCGGTGATATCAAATTTGGTTAATTGCTGTGCTGTCATCAGGGAAAGCAGCCCCGTTCCTGTTCCTATATCGAGTATGCGAGGGGAGGGTAAGTTAAGATGGTATATTTTCTGCGCTGCCCATGCGCCAAAAACACAGGCATCTGTGCTCACCTTCATTGCGCATTGATCCTGTTTTATGGTGAATTTCTTACAAGTAAAAGTAGCTTGTCCCATTTTACCAGTTAGCCCTTGCCGTAGAGGGAGTTGAAATATCGCTCCATTGGTTCTCTAAATATTTATAATAAGCAGTAATGGCTATCATTCCTGCATTGTCAGTGCAGTATTCAAATGCAGGAATATATGCCTCCCAACCATTTTGCTTGGCCATTGATAAAAATTCTTTTCGTAATCCCTTGTTGGCAGAGACGCCCCCCGCCAGACAAACCGATTGAATACCTGTTTGGTGAACCGCTTTTTCCAGTTTATCCAATAAGATGGAAATAATTCTTTGTTGTATCGAAGCGCAGATATCCGATAAGTTTTCTGCAATAAATTTCTCCTGTTCAGCTTTTGTGGTCTGATCGCTATGTTTGTAGGTTACCGATTTTCCAGCCTGTTGAAGAAAGTATAATATGGAGGTTTTGAGTCCGCTAAAACTAAAGTCAAGCCCTTCAATCGAGGGCTTAGGAAATTTAAAACGATTGCCATTGCCGTTTTGTGCATGTTGATCGATTAGCGGACCTCCAGGGTAGGGAAGCCCTAATAGTTTTGCAGATTTATCAAATGCCTCTCCTGCTGCATCGTCGATTGTTTCACCAATTACTTTCATGGAGAGTGGTGAATCACATTGCACAATCTGTGTGTGCCCGCCACTAACAGTCAGGCATAAAAAGGGGAAGGTTGGTTTTGGGGAATCAATGAGGTTAGCTAGCACATGAGCCTGCATATGATGAACCGCAATCAGAGGAATTTTTTGGGAAAGGGCCAGTGATTTAGCAAACTGTCCACCCACTAGCAATGACCCAATCAGTCCAGGGCTTTGTGTATACCCCACTGCGTTGATCTCGCTCATACGTACTCCTGCTTTTTTTAAAGCAGCGTCTACTACCGGAACAATATGTTGCATATGTGCTCTGGATGCTAACTCAGGCACAACACCCCCGTATTGTTCATGTACTTTCTGGCCAGCAATAAAATTAGATACGATACAACCATCCACACAGACTGCGGCGGACGTTTCGTCACAGGAGGACTCTATGGCTAAAATTCGAACGGGCATGCCAGCAAAATTAGGGAAGTCCTGTCGCCTAGTTTATTTACTTCGAATGGCAACTACTGGGTCCATGCGGGCAGCCTGTCTGGCAGGAACAAATCCCGCAATGACTCCCACCAAAATGCAAATCCCAATCGCTAAAAACATATTTGCAGTAGAAATGAAAACTGGAAAGTTCAAGGCTTTGGTCAGCACCTGAGTAAGTAAAAAAACGAGTGTTAACCCAATGAGTCCGCCAATGATGCACAAAAATGAAGACTCCAACAGAAATTCAGTTAAAATTATATGGCTTTTTGCCCCAATTGCTTTTTTTAAACCGATCTGACTGGTTCTTTCACGTACCGTAACAAACATAATATTCGCAACTCCAAACATTCCTACGATGAGGGAAAGCGTAGCAATTGCCCAGCCCCCAATATTAACATTGACAAAGATGTCTCCTATCACTTTACTAAAGTCATTGATGTCATTCAAGGCAAAGTTATCCTCTTGGGTAGGAGATAATTTTCTAATTGCACGCATCGTACCGGCTAATTCATCTTTGACGGCTTTACTGCTCAGGTTTGGTTTCCCTTGTACCATGATGAGCGGATCTGCTCTCAATTCATTCATGATCGTACGTCCAAAACGATAGGGAACAAAGAGGCTATTATCAAATTGCCAACCGCCATCTCCCAACATGCTTTTCCCTTGTTTTTTTATGACACCAATCACTAAAACTTTTTTTCCTCTTACTTCCACATATTTATCTGTGGCCAGTTCAGGTTTTCCAAAAAGTTTTTCAGCCGCTTCATATCCAATCAATCCGACGTTGGCCGCATTATCAAATTCGCGCTCTAAAAAAGAACGACCATTGGAAATGTCAATCACCTGAATTTTCTCAAAATCTTGGTTGATGCCATGCACATTCACTCCACTCAATTGCTGACCCCCAAACTCTATGGGATCATTAATTTGAATATGAAAGGCCACATATTGTGCGGCGGGAGTCCTTTCCCGAATTTCCTCCGCCTCCACGTATCTCGGAGAGGGTCTTTTTACAAATTTCCACCAGGGGTAATCAGGGCCGCCCCCGCTGTATTCCCATTTATCAATGTAAATAGTGTTATTTCCAAGGGATTTTATTTCGTTCTGAATATTTTGTTCCAGACTATTTACAGTGGCCAAGACTCCGATGATGCAAAAAATGCCTATCGTTATTCCAAATAAGGAGAGGAAAGTTCTTAGTTTATTTTTCCAAAGTTCCTGAACAGCCATTTTAAAGCTGCTGGATATGATCTCTACTGTTCTACGAAACATATTGCAAATGTAGAGTCAAATTGGCTGGCATTTTCAATAAATTGACAGACGGTGATTAGAAAGGCTGGCTTACCTTTGCGCCGCATCATGAAATACCAGGAACCCATAGCTCGCAGGCGAACCTTTGCCATCATATCTCACCCTGATGCAGGAAAGACAACCCTTACGGAGAAGTTTTTGTTGTTTGGGGGCGCCATCCAGGTGGCAGGGGCTGTTAAGAGCAATAAGATTAAGAAGCATGCTACAAGCGACTTTATGGAAATTGAGCGGCAGCGTGGAATTTCTGTGGCTACTTCTGTCATGAGTTTTGAGTACAAAGGGATTCTGATCAATTTGTTGGATACACCTGGGCACAAGGATTTTGCGGAGGATACTTACCGTACGCTCACCGCAGTAGATAGTGTAATTCTGGTAGTGGATAGCGTTAATGGGGTAGAGGAGCAAACCCGCCGTTTGATGGAAGTGTGTCGAATGCGTGATACTCCAGTCATTCTATTTATTAATAAAATGGATCGAGATGGGAAAAATCGGTTTGATTTATTAGAAGAGATTGAAAAGGAATTATCAATTGAATTACATCCCATGACATGGCCCATTAATAGCGGGAAGGAGTTCAAAGGAGTTTATAATATCGCTGAAAAAAGTTTACTATTATTTCAAGCTGGTACCAAAGGAAATGAGGATACGCTCGCTGTAGATAATTTGTCGGATGCTACGCTGGATGTTCGGTTGGGAGAAAAAGATGCTGCCCTACTACGTGAGGATGTGGAGCTCATAGATGGAGTGCATGGACCTTTATCCGTTGAAAAGTACTTAGCCGGGCAAGTAGCCCCCGTATTTTTTGGTAGTGCTATCAATAATTTTGGAGTTCGGGAAATGCTGGATACGTTCATTCGTATTGCGCCTCCTCCACAGGCTCGGGCAACCTCTTCCCGTCAGGTAGATCCTAACGAGGATAAAATGACCGGATTTGTTTTTAAAATCCATGCCAATTTGGATCCTAAGCATCGAGACCGAATTGCATTCATGCGAATTTGCTCTGGAAAGTTTGAACGAAATAAATATTTTCATCATGTTCGGCTTGACAAGGAGTTGCGATTTAGTAATCCCTATTCTTTCATGGCGCGCGATAAAAGTATAATTGAAGATGCTTATGCCGGAGACGTGGTAGGCTTATTTGATACAGGTAATTTTAAAATTGGGGATACGCTTACAGAGGGGGAGGACTTTTATTTTACGGGAATTCCTTCTTTTTCCCCAGAGATCTTCAAGGAGGTGGTTAACAAAGACCCGCTAAAGACAAAACAATTGGAGAAGGGGTTATTACAGTTGACGGACGAAGGAGTGGCCCAATTATTTACTCAGTTTGGCGGAACAAAAAAGATTATTGGCTGTGTGGGTGAACTACAGTTTGAAGTAATTCAATATCGTTTATTGCACGAGTATGGAGCCTCTGTTGTTTTTAATGCACTTCCTTTTTATAAAGCCTGCTGGCTAACTACTACGGATTCAAAAAAGCTGGAGGATTTTCTACGTTTTAAACAAGCCAATGCGGGAGTGGATAAGGATGGTAATCCTGTTTACTTGGCACAAAGTGAATGGTTTCTCAATACTGAAATTTCCAACAACCCGGATATTCAATTTCACTTTACCAGTGAAATTCATCGTGCTTAGTTAACTAGGAATCGGAGCTTGTATTCCTGTATAATTGTGTGGGGTGATTTTTTTAAGTTCCTTTTTTACAGCTGCTGTAACCGCAAGTTTCTCGATAAATTGATGAATTGTTTTTTGATCAATTTTTTGTTTGCCCCGTGTTAATTCCTTCAGTGCCTCATAGGGGTTTGGATACTTTTCTCTTCTTAAAATTGTTTGGATGGCTTCTGCAACCACGGCCCAGTTTGTATCCAGATCGGTATAGATTTTTGCGTCATTAAGAAGCAATTTACCCAACCCTTTTTCTATTGACCGAAAGGCTATCAGTGTATGCGCAACGGGGACTCCTAAGTTCCTTAACACGGTAGAATCTGTTAAGTCTCGTTGTAATCTGGAAATAGGAAGTTTGTCTGCTAAATGAGAAAGCAGGGCATTGGCTATACCCAGATTTCCCTCTGCATTTTCAAAATCGATGGGGTTGACTTTGTGCGGCATAGCTGAAGATCCTACTTCCCCTTTTTTAGTTTTTTGCAAAAAATACTCCATGGAGATATAGGTCCACATATCTCTGGAGAAATCAAGCAGAATCGTATTGATTCTCTTCAGCGTGTCCAGCTGGGCTGCTAACAGATCGTAATGTTCAATTTGAGTAGTATGTTGCTGACGTACCAACCCCAGATGATTTAAGAATTCATTTCCAAAGTTTATCCAGTTGATGGTGGGGTAGGCAACGTGGTGGGCGTTGAAATTACCTGTAGCTCCACCAAATTTTCCGGTAAACGGGATTCCAATAAACTGTTCGATTTGATATTGTAGTCGTTCTACAAATACAGCTATCTCCTTACCCAATTTTGTGGGAGAAGCAGGTTGTCCATGCGTTCTGGCCAGCATGGGAATTTCTTGCCAGTTTTTTGCGAGCAAGGATAATTCAGTTTTTAAATTAAGAAGACTGGGAAGGTATTCGTATTCCATGGCATGTTTCCATGCAAGGGGTAGGGCTGTATTATTGATGTCTTGAGAAGTTAATCCGAAATGAACCCACTCCGTACACTCCCCTGCACCCCATTCTTGTAATTTGTTCTTTATGAAATATTCAACCGCTTTTACATCGTGGTTGGTCGTTTTCTCAATGTTTTTGATTGCAATCGCATCCTCCATACTAAACTCTTCAATTAATTTCTTGAGCTGCTTTCTTGCGGAAAGGGGGAGTTTAAATAGCTTTTTTTGGTCCAAAGCAAGCAGGTACTCAACCTCTACCCATACTCGATATTTATGGAGTCCGAATTCCGAGAAGAATTCATCTAATTGATGTACTTGACTGTGATAGCGACCATCAATGGCAGATAATGCTGTGAGCGTATTAAGTTCCATATTGAGGAGGAAGGGCAGCCTTGAAATACTACCTTTGCACTTGCAAAATTAATCGAATTGGATAAGATAAGGGTTGGAATCGTTAACTATTTGAATACCCGCCCCCTATTAAAAGGATTGACGCAATTAGCCCTTACTGGAGAGATACTACTGACTGAAAATTATCCTGCCCAAATTGCCGAGGACTTGATGGTTGGAAAAGTAGATATTGGACTGGTTCCTGTTGCTATTTTACCTCGTTTACCCCAAGCCACGATCATTGGATCGCATTGTATTGCTACCGCTGGATCTGTTGCCTCCGTTTGTTTATTCAGTGAACAGCCAATTGAAACCCTGGATACTATCTTTTTAGATTACCAAAGTCGTACTTCTGTTCAGTTACTTCGGATCCTATTACGGGATCATTGGAAAAAAGAGGTTAGATTTTTACCCTCCTCTTCCTCTGCTTATATCGATGAAATTAGAGGAGGAAGCGGAGGATTAATTATTGGCGATCGTGCCTTGAATGCGCATAACCGGTTCAACTATCAATACGATTTGGGCCAGGCCTGGCATCAGATGACAGGATTACCTTTTGTATTTGCTGCTTGGGTTGCGGTAGTTCCTCTACAGGAGGGTTTTATCAAACGATTTGTTGACGCTAATGAATTAGGGATGCTTTCGTTAGCAGAACTTGCCTCAGAAAATGCCGGAAAGGTCTCTTATGATTTACATCATTATTTTACCCAAAATATTGATTACCGGTTAACGGAGGATAAAAGAAAGGCGCTGCATCAGTTTCTGTCACTTTGTTCAACATTGTAGCCACTAGCCTTCATTCCTGAATCCAAAAATATTTAGTTGAACTTGGTAGGGGTGTTGCTTGCGTTTATCTCTGTAAAATGGGGTGGGGTGTAGTGGAGCTGCCTCTCTTATGTAAAACTGAAATCCTGCACTTCTAAGTATTTCTAAAAGCTGGATTAGTTTTTCCTGTTCATCAAACTGCCCATGGTATTCTACAAAAATCCTTTTCACGGATACGAGACTCTCGGCGCAGTCCTTTAATACGTCCCATTCTGCACCTTCAATATCAAGTTTTAAAAAATCTATGGGCTGTTGAAGAAATTTTTTAAGTCGAAGGCAAGTTACACTGATGGTATTTGTTGAATTAGCAGAGGCAAAGCTGCTAGCCATCCCACCGTCAGCAGAGAATGTACGAGTGGTATCCTCGTTCCATACGGCAGCATGATGGCAGGTAATGTTTTCAAGTTTATAAGAGTCGATATTCTTTTTTAACAGTAAAAAATTGGCGGGATCAGGTTCGAAGGCAATAATTTGTGCATCGGCATTCAATTGCTTAAACCATAGCACACTAAGGCCAATATTTGCTCCGCAATCCAGGATGAGGGCCTTAGGGGGTAGCGATTGTTTATAGATTTGATCAATGAAAATTTCCTGTAACCCATGTAGCAGTTCCTGTGGAGCATTGTAAAATAATTGCCCTCCGTTTAATTTGATTGCTCTTGTTTTTCCTGCTGGCAGGTGCTTTAGGTACTTTTGCTCCAGCCAGCCTATGGACAATGCATCTAAGCCTGTTGCTTTCTTATGAAATAATCGGTTAGAGATGCCCCGATATACATTTTTTAAAAACGAATGGGATAACATTTTGCTGATCTGTGCCTTAAAATTACGAATTTAGCCCCGATGGGACCCCTACTATCTATTTGTATACCAGCTTATGAACGTCCTGCATTGCTCAAACGACTGTTGGATAGTATTGCAAAGCAGGTGTTCAAGGATTTTGAAGTGATTATAACAGACGATTCAAGTTCCCGTGACAATGAGGAGTTGTTGTTCAACACTCCCTATAAGTTTTCAATTCACTATCAAAAAAATCCTCGCCCTTTAGGTACTCCTGGTAATTGGTTGGAAGGAATTAAGCATGCCTCTGGGCAATGGATCAAGATCATGCATGATGATGACTGGTTTACGAATCAATACGCGCTGGAAAATTATGCCGCCCAGTTGGATGAGGGAGCAGACGTGCTTTTTTCAGGGTATTACTCCCATGACGAGCGTAGTGGTCAGCTAAAGAATAAAACGATATCCATTGGGAGATTTCAATCCATTAAAAAAGACCCTTTTCGTTTATTTGCCAATAATTTAATAGGCCCTCCTAGTGTGGTATTGTTTAGACGGAGTATGCAAGAGTTATACGATCCACGGTTAAAGTGGTTGGTAGATTTAGAGGCTTATATTAGGATGATGCGACGATATTCTTGTCGTTACATTCCTCTCCCCCTGATTACAATGAGCTATAATGATTCGCAGGTAACTAATTTTTGCTTCCGTAATCCTGAAGTGGAAGTGCCTGAAGCATTATACTTTTATAAAAAACATGGGGGTGCCTGTATTCGAAGTATTCAAAGTTATGACGGTTGGTGGCGACTGATGCGTAATTTGGAGATAAGAGATGAATCCACTTTGCGTGCGCTAGCGGTAGGGCATACTATACCGGCTTTTTTGTTATCGATCCTTCGTTTCCAAAGAAAAATTCCAGTTTCCTTGCTTCGTAAAGGGGTACTCTCTAAACTGTTGATGTTCCTCTCTTATGAATTCAATCGATAGTATGGTATCCGTAATCATTATTAATTATAATACGTTTCAACTTACTTGCGATTGTATAGCATCTGTCCTGCATCATACCAAGGAGGTTCCGATTGAAATTATTTTAGTTGACAACGCCTCCACTGAAAAGGATCCTCGCGAATTTTTAAAACAATTTCCGACCCTCAACTTGCTATGTAGCGATAAAAATTTAGGGTTTGCCGGAGGGAATAACCTGGGTATTCGTGCTGCTAAGGGGGACTTTATTTTGTTGCTAAATAGTGATACCTACCTGTTGGAAGATAGTATTAGCCTTTCAGCAGCTTTCATGCAAGCGCATGAGCAGGTGGGAGTTTTGGGATGCCGGCAGGTATTTCCGGATGGAGCAATTCAATTTTCAGCGAGGCGTTTCCGCTCTATTAGCTGGGAGCTTTTTGATTTATTTAGATTTCTACTTTATCTATTTCCTCCGGTTGCGCGCGGTAAAAAAATGTTAGGACAATATTTCAAGCATGACCAATCAATTGAGGTTGATTGGGTCAATGGAGCTTTTTTTCTGATACGACGTGCTGCACTTTCTAAGTTGCCCAACCAGGAATTGGACAGTCGATTTTTTATGTACGGCGAGGACGTACTCTGGTGCGAGCAATTAAAGCGATTAGGGTATACGGTATATTTTTTAGCCTCAACCACTATTGTTCATATTGCAAGTGCCAGCACTGCTATTCATAAGCAGCTACAATTACGCCGTGTTATGATGCGAAATGAATTAGCAATCATGCAATGGCGCAAAGGGAAAGGGGTATACTATTACACTTTTGCGAGTCTTTTTTTAGCCAAAGAATATTTGCGGCTTACAATAAAGTGGGTAGTTTTTAAAGTTACTGGAAATTTAATCCGGTAAAGCGGGCAGTACTCTTTCAATAATATGGTTCCAGTTATAGTGCATGAAAAAGTTTGTAAGCGATGCTGGTTCAAAGGAAGTATTATGCAATAGGGTAGCAATTGAGGGGGCCCATTGATCCCAAGCCCCATCGCTTAAAACTTGCATGTAATTTCCAGTTATGTTCCGATCAATGCCTACCGCACCTGCCGTTGTTGTTAACACGGGGGTGCCCATTGATATAGACTCGATTATTTTTGTTTTAACACCCCCTCCTTTTTGTATTGGATTCAATAGTAGATCTGCTGCCATTACATATTGGTTGATATCTTCTACGAACCCAGCTTCAATGTAAGGGCCATTTTGAATTGTTTTTCGGTATTTCCAATTCTTTGGGGCATGCCCGCCGCATAGTAAGATCTTAAATGCGCCAACCTGAGTTAAGAGGCTTGGGACGATAAATTGGATGATCGATTCAAGCGCTTCCCGATTGGGTTTGTAATCGAGTGGGCCATTGAATAGTAAAATCTTTTCATTTTCATTTATGGAGTAACGCTCCTTAATCTGTTGGCGTATCTGTATTTTGTTTTCTGGGATTTTATCATTTTGAATCCCAAAGGGAATATCAATGCAACGTTGAGGGGCCACTTTCCAATTTGTAATGGCAAAATTTTTGTCGTTGTTGCTAATGAAGCTAATTGAGTCGGCCACCTGAAAACTCCATTTCTCATAATACGCTAACAGCGGCCACCAAATTTTATGAAGTGTCCTGAAGCGTTGATATTCTATATTGTGTGCACGAAGTAAATACGGGATGCCAGTATCTTTTTTAATCAGGTGGGCGAGCCAGGCATAATAAGGATGTTCCCAAACTAATAATTCGTATTGATTGCGTTGAATCAGATCACGGATGGTGGCTCGTAAAGTTAGATCGCCATATCTAAAAAATGAATTAGGTAAAAGAGGGAGTACGCGATAAGGGCAATTGTCAACAACTGTATTATCAGCTGTACTTATTACGGTTAATTGTACTTGCTGAGAAAGTGCATGGTACCAGCCTTCAATATAACGATGCCCCCCCGAGCGAGCCGGTAAAAAACGGTAGGGCGCTATCGCCAGCACTTTTTTCATTTGTTATTGCTGTTTTTTTGAACCCTTAGTCCCATGGCAAGTCCGCCTATTACTACCAGCAATATTAAATACGAACTGGCATACATGATAGTACTCCCTTTTTTGAAGGAGTCGGGTTCAAACACAAACTGAATGGTATGCTCTCCAGCTGGTATAGCCAAACCGCGTAAAACATAGTTGACAGGTTGATAGGCAATTGGCTTTTCATCCAGGTAGGCATTCCATCCCTTCGGGTAGTAAATCTCACTGAATACGGCAAATTGAGAAGAATTGCTTTTGACTGTGTAGGTAAGTGTGTCATTGTCAAACTTGGTCAGTGAAATAGAAGCACTACTATCTTTTTGAAAACTGAGAGGACCTTTATAAAGATCCTTTTCAATAATGGCGGTATCCTGAAGATTAGTGGATCCGATACTTGCCAGTACAGCTGCTTTATTCGGTGCCGTTACTAACTGGCTTACCAACCAGCAATTTCCATATGCCTGGTCATTATTTACCAATGACTGTTGTCCAGAATTTGGGTCACTTACGATAACGTATCGCGTATTGAGCATATTCAAAATGCCTTGGTTTAGCCCAGCACTGAAATATTTTTCTATCAGGTCTTGATAGATTCTGAGTTTTGCAGCATGGTATCCGCCCACCGATTTATGGAAGTAAGAAGTTCGTGCATCGTTGAATGTGCTGGCTGCTAGGTTCAGTACTCTATAATTGGGATTCTTGTCTTTTAAAATCTCCAGATCAATAGAGCTGGGTGCAAAATTAGAAGTGCCATACTCCTCCGGTGACATATACATGCTCTGGTCCAAATAATCATGGCTGACCGTTGTGATCTCCACGGTTGAAATAATTAAAATCAGACCCATTGCAGGAGCAGCCGTAAGCCATTTTTTTGAAAAGGCCCAGAGTATTCCTCCTAGTATGCCCGTTAATAAAATTGCACGTAATAATGCTGAACCAAACAGGCCGCTTCTGGT
This sequence comes from Bacteroidota bacterium, assembly GCA_014190475.1. GTDB lineage: Bacteria > Bacteroidota > Bacteroidia > Chitinophagales > Chitinophagaceae > JJ008. Next base: position 15,293 of record BJGL01000026.1, on the reverse strand, counting down.
TTCCTGTAGTCCAGCAATGATTGATCGAGCTAATTGGTCTGATCCATTTTTGTCCGTGTATGCATTCAAGATCTGTTCATCAATTGGAGCAGAATAATCTTGCAGTAGCCATAATAAAAATAAAAGTCCAAACAGGCTACCAAGGATGATCCCGGTTTTTTTATTAAAGAGCACAATTTTCTCTTGAAAAATATTGTTCAGCAAGAGTAAGGTAGAAACAGCAAGACCTAGTTGAGGGATTACCTGTGCCATTGATGGCGCCCGGAATTTGTTGAAAAGCGGCAGGTACTCAAAAAGAAAAAGGTTAAAGACCGCGAAGTTTTTACCCCATGAAATAAATACTCCAAAAAGGGTAAAAGCTAAGACACCGTTGGATAATGCTCCCCGATTCAGAAAAAATCCGAGTATACCCATGATGAAGAGTAAAACGCCAACATAAGCTGGCCCAGCGGTGTAGGGAAGTTTACCCCAGTATTGAGGCAAGCTTTGTGCAAGTTGTTCTGCATTACCCTCATCAATTCCAGCTGTGATTAATTTTCTGGCAACTGCCGACCCTTCTTCCAAATTGCGACTGTGCCCACCTCCAAATGCATTAGGAAGCAATAAGGTTAATGATTCTCTATTACCCAAGCTGTACTCAAATGCATAGCTGGTATCTAACCCTGAAGTTTGCGTACTTTTCACCGCATCAGTAGTAATGCTGACATCTTTCCCTCCTCGCATGGTATACTTGCTGTATTCCGCCGAAGTCCAGAGTATAAGCGCATTGCCGCCGATAGCAAGGATCGCTGCAATTAGGGTTGTTAGTGCAGCCCTTCCTAAGTGATTCCATTCTTTTCTCTTTATCCATTCAATAGCGAACGACAGGGTGAGAAGAATGGCTATCAGCAAAAAGTAGTAGGTTATTTGTAAATGATTTGCTCCAATTAGCAGGTGAGCCCCTAAGGTTGTTGTTGAGAGGCCAAACCAGTACGACTTATTATAAATTAGGATCAGTCCAGCTAATAGCAAGGGCATGCACGCCGTAGCAATCATCTGCGTGTCGTGGCCTGCTGCAATAATAACGGGGTTATAGGTAGAAAATGCATAAGCCAATGAGAGCGTAGCCCCAATTAATGGACTGGCGCCTATGCTGAGTGATAAGAAATAGAAAAACAGACATGCTAGGAAAAAGAAATTCATTGGTTTTGGGAGTCCGAATGAAAAAACTTGAATCAAGTCTGGTAGAACAGATTTACCCTCCATTGCGATTTGATAGTTGGGCATACCGCCGAATAAATTTGGATTCCAAAGCGGAAAATGTCCCTTTGCGGCCTTGTATTCAAATGCATTTTGCGCCATTCCTTTCCAACTAACATTATCGTGTTGGTTCAGTTGCTCTCCGTCGAGTGCAGGGCGACAAAAAATTGCAGCAGTCAGCAGGAATACCACCAGTACCCCTGCATGAGGAAGAATTCGTTTAAATAATTTGTCAGGCATGTAGCAAAGTTTGGTCTCAAAATAATGCTATTTTCATGGAACCTAAAAACAACTATGATTCATACTATCCTTCGCGATAAAAGTACACGCTTGTTTCTGGTACTGGCTGGCTTTTTTGTTGCCAATGCACTTATTGCTGAAATAATTGGCGTAAAGATATTTTCCCTTGAAAAAACACTTGGTTTTGAGCCGCTTCATTTGCAGGTGCTCGGCAATGATTTATCCTTTAACCTCACTGCTGGTGTTTTATTGTGGCCCGTGGTCTTTATTTTAACCGATATTATTAACGAGTATTATGGTCAGCAAGGGGTTCGTTTTTTATCCTGGATGACTGCCGGATTAATTGCTTTTGCCTTTATTCTATTCTCTGGAGCCATTTGGTTGGCACCTGCTGACTTTTTTGTTACTGGAAAGCAAGGTAGTGGTGTCCCTAACATGCAATGGGCTTATCAAAGTGTATTGGGGCAGGGTAGTTTCATTATCATAGGTTCACTCACTGCTTTTTTGGTGGGACAATTGGTGGATGTAATCATTTTTCACCGCATCAAAAAGTGGACGGGAGAAAAATATATTTGGCTACGGGCAACGGGCTCCACGCTTGTATCTCAATTTTTAGACAGTTTTGTTGTTTTGTTCATTGCTTTCTATGTGGGGACAAGGATGAGTCAGCAAGGAGATGATTTTGTTTGGCCATTTTCTTTATTTCTGGCAGTGGGGTTTGTAAATTATCTATACAAGTTTGTGATTGCTTTGCTTATGACCCCTGTTGTTTACCTGGTGCATAACTTGATTGAGGGGTATCTCGGTGAGGAGAAAGCTGCTGCAATGAAAAAGGCGGCCATGCAAGATTAGTAGCTACTTTTTATAATTCTGGCAACGATCTTGTCAATCGGTAAGCTCATTGCAGCTGGATTGAATTCCTCCCATGGTATAAGGCGAAAGGATTCCATTTGTTGTGTTTGCTGATAGTGGGCTAGTGATTCTTCGCTAAATGTAAATGGTTTTTTATTCAGGTCTACGCTGAGCGGTTCTAGCGCTGTTATTTTATAGTAGATGGACAGTATTTGGTGTGCTTCATTGAAAGCAGAGCGCTGAAAAAAGTCAGTTGTATATAAGTGTTCTTCCACCTGTACAGGTAGATTAAGTTCTTCTTTAAGTTCGCGGACCAGGCAATCGCGTGTTCCTTCTCCAAATTCAAGTCCTCCTCCTGGGAATTTTGTAAATAAATCACCTCTTATCTTTTCATCACTGACTAAAATACGTCCATCCTCATCTCTCAAAATTCCGTATACGCGCACTGAAATTTTACTCATGACTCACTGTTGAAAGATCAATTGTTCCTTCAAATACAAAGTGGGCGGGACCGCAAAGCCAAATATTGTTGAATTGATGGGTTGCTATTCTATTGTATTCAATTTGAAGATTTCCGCCTCGGGTTTTTACAACAACATTATTGAATCCGTTCTCGTGATGATAACATACAAGCGCCGCGGCTGTGGCACCAGTACCACAGGAAAGCGTCTCGTTTTCTACGCCTCTTTCATACGTTCTGATTTGTAAGGACTCTTCATTTTTTTCCAGCTCAATGAAGTTCACGTTGATTCCTTCTTCTGCAAATGCTTTGCTGAATCGTACCGCTCTGCCTTCTTTCACCACATCTAATTGCTGGAGGCCTCGTGCAAATCGAATTAAATGTGGCGAACCCGTGTTTACGATAAAGTCATCTTTTTGTTGCTGAATTTGATTGACATCCTTCATTCGTAAGGCAACATAATTATTGGTTCGAATGTGAGCCTCATGAGGTCCGTCTATTGCTAAGAAATTAAATTGGTCTTTGTCAATACCTGCTTTTTTAGCAAATAGTGTGATGCAACGTCCTCCATTACCACATAGGCTACCTTCTTTACCATCTGCATTAAAATATTTCATCTCAAAATCGTATCCCTCTTTTTCTTGCAATAACATAAAACCATCGGCTCCTATTCCTCGATGTCGATCACATAGCAGTTGTATCGTCTCTTCTGTTAATGTATGCAGGGATTGATCCCGGTTGTCTACAATAATAAAATCGTTTCCAGTTCCCTGGTACTTTTCAAATCGTAAAATCATGAAAATGATTCTGAGAAGGTGGTTAAAAACTGCTGTATCAACTGGTCGATATATAAGGGTGCATTATCACTAAAGGTTTGCGTTACCCGATTTGCAACAATAACATTTAATGCAAGGCATTGATGCCCCATTAGTCGACCTAGTCCATAGATAGCCGCTGTTTCCATTTCAAAATTGGTAATTCGGTGTGCACCAAATTTAAAATCCGTTAGTCTATTTATTAAATGAGGATTGTTTAGTCCCAAACGCAAAACCCTGCCTTGGGGGCCGTAAAATCCAGGACAAGTAACTGTAATACCCTGGTGAAAATTTTTGACAAAATGCTTTAGTAGGGAAGGGGAGGCGGCACTCAAGTAGGGTAATCCAGTTTGATGTTGTAGCTGTGTTTGAGTTAAAAAGGATTGGATTAATAAGGACTCCTCTTCATTTTGATTGAATCGATAAAAGTGTAACAGGTTATCTATGCCAAGTCCATGCGTAGCGGCTACAAAGCTATTTACTGGGATATCTGCTTGTAGTGAACCTGAGGTTCCTAGGCGTATGATTTGAAGGCTGGCTATTTTATCTTTAGGAAGGCGCGTTTCTAAGTCAATATTTGCCAACGCATCTAATTCGTTCATCACAATATCGATATTATCGGGCCCTATTCCCGATGATAAAACGGTAATCCTTTTTGATCCTATCGTTCCCGTGTGTGTGATAAATTCTCGATGCTGAGAAGTAAATTCAATACGATCAAAATAACGGCTTACCGCTTTTACCCGATCGGGATCTCCGACGGTAATGACGGTAGGGGCTAATTCCTCAGGGCGCAGATCCAGGTGGTAAACAGCCCCTCTGTTATTTACAATCAATTCCGATGCAGCTATTGGATTCATAGGGATTCAAAAATACTGCTTATTTTCGCAGTCCTCCAACGGGTCCTGTGGCCGAGTGGCTAGGCAGAGCTCTGCAAAAGCTCCTACAGCGGTTCGAATCCGCTCGGGACCTCTAAACCCCGCTAAAGCGGGGTTTTTTATTTTACATCATCTTAAAGGTTGACCTAACTTTACAATCCATGTTAACAGAGCAGGATAAGGCGTTTCTTGATTTTTGGGAAAAAAACAGAGTGGCTAAGAAGCGTTGGGTTCGTCAACTTTCAGTGGGCATGCCTTTAGGTGTTAGTTTGGTCTTTGCCACGGTTACCAACCTTTTTGCTGGCTGGTACAGCCGTGCACAAATGGTTCTATTCAGGGAGCAATCTTCTTTAATTCTTGTCCTTATTATCGCTGCGGTGGCAACTGTTTTATTTATTGTCATATTTTCAGCGCGTCATCGTTGGGAGATGAACGAACAACGGTATCTGGAACTTATCAATCGTCAATCCTCTTAATTTGCATTTATGCGTAGTTTATTTTTTCTACTTTCTTTTGGGGTAATGTCCTGCATGCTGATAGGCTGTGATAAAGAAACAGCCTGCACACCTAAAACTGTTGCCAGTGAAGTTGCAACGATGCAAAACTTTGCTACTACAAATGGGTTGAGTGTTCAAACACATAGCAGCGGAATGTTATATCAAATTGTTAATCCTGGAAGTGGATTAACGCCAACACTTACGTCCCGTGTTTCCGTTCGTTACACAGGTAAATTGATGAATGGAACAATTTTTGATTCGAATACCGGAGTTCCCATACAATTTTTATTGGGGCAAGTCATCCCTGGTTGGCAATTAGGTTTGCCCTTAATCAAGAAGGGTGGAGTAATTCGTCTTATTATTCCTTCCTCACTGGCCTATGGGTGTAATGCTGCTGGATCGATACCCGGGGATTCTGTGCTGTATTTTGAAGTAGAACTAGTTGATGTACTCTAAAGTCAGTAAGTATGTCAAGTGAAGCAATATCGGCTTTTGACATTTTTAAGATTGGGATAGGGCCCTCTAGTTCTCATACATTAGGACCCTGGCGTGCCGCGCTTCGATTACTTGATCATTTACAAAATCAACAACAAGTTTCAAAGGTTACCTCCATTCGGGTGCTTTTATATGGTTCTCTTGCTAAAACTGGAAAAGGGCATGGCACTGCAACAGCTGTGCAGATGGGATTGCTGGGCGCGGATCCTGTAGTTTTTCCTACGGAACAAATTGCGTCACAATTACAAGCAATCGCAAGCCAAAAAACTCTTCTGTTGGGGGGGCTACATGAAATTAATTTTGATCCACAAGAGGATATTGAATACCTGATTACAGAATCCTTGCCTTTTCATTCTAATGCACTTTCTTTTTTAGTTACACTCGCCTCCGGGAGTAGTTTTTCCCAGACATATTATTCAGTTGGAGGAGGATTTGTAGTTCAAGAAGGAGAGAATCAAAATGGTTCAAAAAAAGTAGAATTGTCGTTTCCGTTTTCTACAGCACAGGAGCTTCAGCATTGGTGTATGAAAACGGGCCTCTCCATCCACGAGGTTATGATGGAAAACGAGATGGGCTGGCGCAGCGAGCAGCAAACCATTGACCAGTCTAATCGAATTTGGTCTGTTATGCGTGACTGTATTTTTAAGGGTTGTCATACACAAGGAATTTTACCCGGTGGGCTGGACGTTGTAAGAAGGGCTGCTGAGTTAAATAAAAAATTACTCAAAGGAAAGTCATACTCTACGTATGATGAATGGACCGCTTGTATTGCAGCTGGGGGGCATGGTTTTAATTATACCTTAGATTGGGTGAGTTGTTTTGCGCTAGCTGTCAATGAAGAAAATGCCTCCTTTGGACGAGTTGTTACAGCTCCCACGAATGGAGCGGCTGGAGTGGTGCCTGCTGTTTTGCAGTATTTTTTATCGTTCTGCGACACGAACGATCATAAATCAATCACTTCTTTTTTATTAACTGCCGCCGCAATTGGCATCATTTTTAAACAAGGTGCTACACTTTCCGCTGCAATGGGTGGTTGTCAGGCAGAGATTGGCGTTTCTGCTGCCATGGCAGCTGCAGGACTTACCGAAGTCATGGGTGGAACACAACGCCAGGTGTTAATGGCCGCTGAAATTGCCATGGAGCATCACTTGGGTTTGACCTGTGATCCAATCGGGGGGCTTGTTCAGGTTCCTTGTATTGAACGAAATACCATGGGAGCGATTAAGGCTATTACAGCCTCACAGCTAGCCCTTCAGAGTACTCCTGATTTAGCTAAGGTTTCACTCGATGCAGTAATTAAAACCATGTGGGAAACTGCAAAGGATATGAATCATAAGTACAAGGAAACTGCTGATGGGGGACTAGCCATTAATGTACCGCTTAGTTTGCCGGAGTGCTAAAGTCGTTAATGACATTATATAAAGTGTCTCTCTCAATGGGTGTTTTACCCGCCTGACGAATTAAGTTAACCAGTTCAGAAGTAGTTAAGGTTGGACTTTGTTCTTCCGATCCAGCCATGCTATAAATTTTTGTTGAATCATCGATGGTGCCATCAATATCATCTACGCCAAAACTTAATGCTAACTGCGCGTTTTGACGACCGAGCATAGGCCAATACGCCTTGAGGTGTGAAAAATTATCGAGGTATATTCTTGCAATCGCATACATACGCATGTCCTCAATCAGAGAGCTTTCAGGGACATTGCTCATGTCGTTATCCTTATTTCTGAATTTGAGTGGAATAAAAGTATTGAAACCGCCTGTTCTGTCTTGTAAGGAACGTAATCGACTCATATGATCTACTCGGTGGGAAAAAGATTCAATATGTCCATACAGCATAGTTGCATTGGAAGGTATGCCCAACTGGTGAGCCGTTTCATGAATGGCTAGCCAGCCGCTCCCATCTACTTTATCCTTGCAAATCTTCTCCCGAATATCCGGATGAAAAATTTCTGCTCCTCCGCCAGGTATCGAATCTAGTCCAGCTTCAATCAAGATTTTTAATCCTTCCTCAATTGATAAACCAGCTTTGCGAAACATATAATCAAATTCAACAGCGGTGAAAGCTTTAATGTGCAAGTCGGGGCGATGGCCCTTGATTGCTGCCAATAAGTCTTTAAAAAAGGTAAGGTTCATTTTAGGATGAACGCCTCCTACAATATGAACTTCTGTAACGGGAATCCCGTCATATTTTTTTACGAGGTGAAGCATTTGCTCAATGCTCAATTCCCATCCTTCCTCTCGGTTTGCATATAGACGGCTATAGGCACAGAACTGACAACTAAAAACACAAACATTGGTGGGCTCGATATGAAAATTGCGATTAAAATAAACACGGTTACCATGTTTGCGCTCACGAATTTGATTAGCCAAGGTGCCAACAAATCCAAGACTCGCTTCTTCAAATAATAATTGGCAATCCTGGTCGGTTATGCGAATTTGGTTTGCTACTTTTTCTGCAATTGTTTGCAGGGCGGGGGAGGTGGAAGGGGTATGAATCATTCTGTCTAAAAAGGGTGCCGCAAAGGTATTAATTCCTTATCTTTCTGCTATGACACCAAGAATCAAACTTACTATTTTAAGTTTCCTAGAGTTTTTTATTTGGGGATCCTGGCTTATTACAGTTGGCGCCTATTGGTTTCAGAATCGACAGTGGAGTGGGGCAGAATTTGGCGCTATTTTTTCCACGATGGGGCTCTCGGCCATCTTTATGCCGGCATTAGCAGGAATTATTGCAGACCGTTATCTCAACGCAGAGCGGTTGTTGGGGCTTTGTCATTTGATTGGCGCTGTTGTGCTTTTTTATCTACCTCAGGTTAATGATCCCGGTCAGTTTTATTGGGTGTTGTTATTCTATATGTTATTTTATATGCCTACCATATCCCTTGCTAACACAGTATCCTATACTGTTTTGGTGGGAGCAGGTAAGGATATTGTAAAAGAGTTTCCTCCCATTCGTGTCTGGGGCACCGTAGGATTTATTGTGGCTATGTGGGTGGTTAGTTTACTTCGTTGGGAAACTTCTGCCCTTCAATTTTATGTAGCCGGATCGGCCTCTGTACTCTTGGGTGTTTATGCTTTTTTCCTACCGGCCTGTCCTCCTAAATCCACCAATCAAGGGCCTACTTCTCTTACTGCCTTATTGGGGTTACAGGCCTTTTCACTATTTAAGAACTATAAAATGGCCCTCTTTTTCATATTTGCTATGTTATTGGGTGCCGCTTTGCAGTTGACCAATGCTTACGGAGATACTTTTCTGCATGATTTTGATAAGGTAGAGAAATTTAAGAATAGTATAGCGGTACAATATCCAGCGATTATTATGTCAATTTCTCAAATGTCGGAGACCTTATTCATTCTTGCCATACCGTTTTTTTTAAGGCGTTTTGGAATTAAATCAGTGATGCTGTTTAGTATGATTGCCTGGGTGTTTAGATTTGGTCTATTTGCCTATGGAGATCCGGGCGAAGGGCTTTGGATGATTATTTTGTCCTGTATTGTGTATGGTATGGCCTTTGATTTTTTTAATATTTCTGGTTCGCTTTTTGTCGACACACAAGTATCCCCTTCCATTCGTGCTTCTGCACAAGGGATATTTATGATGATGTCGAATGGATTTGGGGCTTGGTTGGGTAGTACTATAAGTGGGCTGGTAATTCAGCACTATTTCACGAATCCCGACCAGTCTATGAATTGGCGTGATATCTGGCTATCCTTTGCCGGCTACTCTTTAGTGGTTGCCGTTTTATTTGCCTTGCTATTCAGACATCGTCATACACCCAGTGGGCTTGACTCCAATTAATCTGGTTAACGTCATTGCAAAAAAAAGCCTGCTCCGAAAAGCAGGCTTTTTTTAATTCTGTTTGTTAGTTATGCGTGCGTTTCAATTTTTTTTACAAAGTTGGCCTTTGGTTGTGCTCCAACTAACTTGTCTACGACTTGTCCATTTTTTATAAATAAAATGGCAGGTATTGAAGTGATTCCATAGTTCATGGAAACAGATGGATTGTGGTCCACATTTAATTTGCCAATATTTACTTTGCCATCATACTCTTTGGCAAGTTCCTCAATAACGGGTCCGATAGCACGGCAAGGACCACACCATTCCGCCCAGAAGTCCACTACACAAAGTTTATCGGATTCCAGTACATCTGATTTGAAATTCGCGTCGGTAAATTCTTTAGCCATTTTAGATTGTTTTGTATGTGAGTTGCAAATTTAGGTCCAGTACTATTCTTCTTGACCGATTGGCATTACTTGTGTAAAAGTTGTCAGCCTAAACAGTCTGTACCGATACTTGAAGTGCCGGATTGTTATTTAAAAAGTGAATGAGTGCCGGACTCATTTCAATACCTTGCGAAGTTGATACAAGACTGGTTTTTAAGCTATTGCGATCATCTGTTAGAGTGAATTTAAAAGCTGTTCTTCCTGGATTTTTCTTAAAGTACTTTTCCAAAAATTGGATTATTTCATCGTTAATGTCTTGAGGTCTTGCATCCACATGCAACATTCTTGTCAGGCTGCCAATCATCGTTTCAGCTAAGGTTACCCCCATTACTTTAAATTCAAATTCATCACGGTTATAGCGTTGTTTTAAAAATCCATTAATCAAAACAGTGCTACCAGCTTGAAGAAGGGGCGAAATTTTAAGATAGTCGTCGCTAAAAAGAGGAAACTCTAATTTGCCGGTGTAATCCTCCACTATAAAATTACCGTACTTATTTCCGCTTTTAGCAATACGGTGTTGCGCATCTGCTACTAGGCCCACGATTCGAAATGGCCTACCTGGATTCGATTGTTCACGAATCGTTTCTCTGAAGTGCAGAAAATCACGAATTGTTGTTATTCCGTAATGTTGAATTTCAAATTTGTAATTATCCAAGGGGTGTCCACTCAGGTAAATGCCTGTTACTTCTTTTTCGTGGTCCAATTGAACAATGAGGGGCCAGGGAGCTACTTCTAGCATTCGAGGTGGAGGGATTTCCATTGTTACAGGAAGATCCCCAAACAACGTATTGGCAGCGCTAGCTTGGTGTTGCCCCATTACTTGACCATACCGCATTATTTTTTCAAGCCCGGTTACATCCTCCCCGGCCGCCACTGTAAAATATTGAGCTCGATGAAGTGAGGGAAAGCAATCAAAGCTTCCCGCATAGGCTAAACTCTCGAGGGTCTTTTTATTTACAGAACGCTGGTTTACTCTTTTTATAAAATCAAAAATGTCCTTGAAAGCACCCTTTTTATTTCTTTCCTCAATGATATTTTCTACAGCTGCCTCACCAACTCCTTTTAGCCCACCGAGTCCAAACCTGATTTCTCCCTTTTTATTAACCGCAAAACCTTTTAAGGACTCATTTATATCTGGTCCTAGTACATTAATTCCCATGCGTCGGCATTCTTCCATGAAAAAGGTAATCTTTTCAATGCTGCCCGCATTATTCAGCACCGCAGACATGTATTCTGCAGGGTAATGCGCTTTCAAATAAGCAGTCTGATAAGCCACGTAAGCATAGCAGGTGGAGTGCGATTTATTGAATGCATATTGCGCAAAAGCTTCCCAGTCAGACCAAATTTTTTCCAAACGCTCTGCGGGTAATAAGTTAGCAGTGGCCCCTTCGATAAATTGCTTTTTCATCTTATCCAGGGTCTCTCGGTTCTTCTTTCCCATTGCTTTCCGTAGCACGTCTGCATCACCTTTGCTAAATCCAGCAAGCTTTTGTGCCAATAACATTACCTGTTCCTGGTAAACGGTAATGCCATAGGTTTCCTCCAAAAATTCTTGCATCTCGGGAAGATCATAACTGATGGCCTCTCGTCCATGTTTACGATCGATATAGTTGGGGATATAAGCCATAGGACCCGGACGGTACAGCGCGTTCATGGCAATCAAATCCTCGAATTTATCTGGTTTTAATTCGCGCAAATACTTTTGCATTCCGGGGCTCTCAAACTGAAACGTTCCAATGGTGGCACCTTGCTGATAAAGTGAATACGTTTTGGAATCATCCAATGGTATTTTATCAATATCAATTTCTACTTGGTGTAATTGCTTAATTAAGGCAAGTGCATTTTTGATGATGGAAAGTGTTTTTAATCCCAAGAAGTCCATCTTGATAATGCCTGCACTTTCAATATCATTTCCTTCAATTTGAGTAACCCAGAGTGGTGAATCTTTTGCTGTTGCAATTGGAATCAGGTCTGTTAAATCAGTAGGGGCAATGATTATACCGGCCGCATGAATACCTGTATTACGCACAGACCCTTCCAAGCGTTCTGCTTCGTGCAATACGCGGCCTGCCGGCGAAGTAGCTTGTTTATAGAATTCTCTAAGCTTTTTTACGTTTTCTATTTCGTCATTTGTCAAGGCCTCTTTTTCCTCAAGCGATTTTTCACCTTCTTTTGATTTCAGGGGCGCATGCAGTACACGGCGCAATTCAATTCCAGGTTTTTCCGGAACCAGTTTTGTAAGTGCATTTGAATCTGGTAGTGGTAAGTCCATGACGCGTGCCACATCCTTGATACTCATTTTTGCGGCCATCGTACCATAGGTGATGATCTGCGCTACCTGATTTTTGCCATATTTCTCCACTACATAGTCAATCACTTTTTGTCTGCCCTCATCATCAAAGTCGGTATCGATATCTGGCATAGACTTTCGATCCGGGTTTAGGAATCGCTCAAAAAGTAAGTTGTATTTAATAGGGTCGATATTGGTTATGCCAATACAATAAGCCACTACGGAACCGGCTGCAGAACCCCGTCCGGGTCCAATAAAAACTCCCTTTTCACGACCCGCCCGAATAAAGTCGCTAACAATCAAAAAGTACCCGGCAAAGCCCATCGTTTTGATGGTGAATAATTCAAATTCAATGCGCTCTTTCAATTCCGGTGTTACAGTTGTATATCTTTTGGTTGCGCCCTCGTAAGTGATATGTTTTAAGAACTCCCATTGATTGTTGGCGTCGGGAGATATTTTATTTTTCCCAATTATTTCCTCCTTTCTATGTATTTGAAATCTCTTTTCTACCGGAAAGTTGGGCAGCAATATGTCCCTCGTCAAATTGAGCGGTTCAACTTTGTCTACAATTTCATTTGTATTGTCTAGTGCTGCTGGAAGATCGGCGAATGTCTTTGCCATTTCCTCCTTTGTTTTGAAAAAAAACTGGTCATTGGGAAAAGCGAATCGCTTATCCTTTACGTTGATGTCATCGTCTGCAAAATCACGGATGGCCGGTGTAGCTAGTTTTTCGCCCGTATTTATACAAAGGAGGATATCGTGTGCGGTAAAGTCATCTTGCTCCACATAGTGACTATCATTGCTAGCAATTACTTTTACGTTGTATTTTTTTGCAAAGCGCAAAAGTACTTCATTGACTCTGTCCTGCTCTGCCATGCCATGGCGTTGCAATTCCACATAAAAATCCTCCTGAAAAATATTTAACCACCATTTAAATTCATTTTCGGCCTCTTCCTCTCCTTTACGAAGAATGGCTTGTGGAACGGAGGCTCCCAAACAGCAAGTGGTAGCAATAAGTCCTTGATGATGTTTTTGAATTAGCTCTTTATCGATTCGGGGATACTTTCCATACATACCCTCCACAAATCCTAGCGAAGTAAGTTTGATCAGGTTTCGATAGCCTTCTTCATTTTTTGCCAATAAGATCTGATGCATCCTTTTATCCCGCTGTTCCTTGGTAAATGTTTTTTGATGCCTGTTTTCTGTGAGATAAAACTCACAACCGACAATCGGTTTTACTTTTAACTTACCGTTAGCATCTTTGTTTTTGTAGGCTTCCGCAACAAATTCAAAGACGCCAAACATGTTGCCGTGATCACTGATAGCCAGTGCAGGCATCTGATTATTAATTGCTTTTTGATAAAGCAGCGGAATGGATGCGGCACCATCCAGCAAAGAGTATTGGGTGTGAACATGTAGGTGAGAGAACTGCATAGCGGATCAGCAAAGTAGCTAATTTAGTTACCTTCGCAAAATCATTCACTCGACCCCCTTGCGTTCGATACCTATTCATATTTTTTCAGGGCTCCTTTTGGTGGGGCTGTTAAGTACGGGTTGTACCACTATTCGAAATTTGGCTGGTAAGCTGCCTCCTTTAAAGATGCGGCAGACCAGCGTTTCCGTCCCAGCAACTAGCTCCGTTGGACACCAGCCGTTCGCCTTTATGGATCCCTTGCCCATCAGGCAAGATGATAAAAAAGATCAACAGCCTCGCTGGACACTGAAGAGCTCCTCGAACTCGTTTGAGGTGGTTGCCGCTGACGAAAAAATAGCCGCGCCTCCGTCCCTCTCAAACCCGACTTCCACTACCATTTTTTCAAAAGAAGGGGAAGTGTCATCTCTTCAATTGAAATTTTCCGTACTGCTGGAACAGGAATTAACGTCACTTCCCGATTCAAAACTTTTAGCTGCAATAGACCCCTGGATGGGTGTTCGTTATCGTAATGGAGGAACTTCTTCACAGGGAATTGATTGCTCAGCCTTTACAGCTTCAGTTCTTTCCACCTATGCCGGAATTCGGTTGCCTCGCACCTGTCGTGAACAATATCAGCAGTACCCCAGCGTGAACAAGGATGAAATTCAAATTGGTGATTTGTTATTTTTTAGAACAAGAGGACGCTCTGTGTCTCATGTAGGGATCTACCTGGGGAATAATAAGTTTGTACATGCATCATCCAGCAATGGTGTAATGGTAAGTAGCAAGAGTGAACCTTATTTTTCAAGTCGTTTTGTGGGGGCCAGAAGAGTGCCCATTGGCCCGGCAACTGGTTCAGCTTTTGAGTAATCTTTTCTTTATCGTTTGCAATACCGGTTTGATATCTGGGGTCAGATTGAGATAGATCACTCCTATTGTTGCCCCCAACAAATACAAAAAGCTTCTGCTACATAAGGATAGCCAACCCTGTTGATCGGCAAAAACTAAATGAATACCTAAGGTTAATATACTAAATGCAAGTGCCGCTTTAAGAGTGGCGAAGGTGAAAGGCTGTAATTTGAATGTAAACCAGAGAAATAAAATCCTTGAACTGTTATAAATAGTGATCGAAATCAATTGAGCGATTGCCGTACCAATTATTCCATAGGATTTGGTTAAGTAATAGCTTAGTGGAAGCATACATAGTAACAGAATTACGCCGCTGATAAATTCAAAACGCCAGCGAGGGGAGGTTACGATAATCTGCGAATTAATACCTGTTCCCATATCTATTATGCGGGTAAGACCTAGTAATAAAAAAACAGTGAACCCGCTAAGAAATGCTGGTTTTAGTCCAAGTGTAATGATGGCGTCTTGGTAATTAATGGCGAATAGTCCAAAAAAGCATAGGCCAAATAAAAATAAATTTATAGAGGATCTTTGATAGATGCGTTGGAGGGTAATTTGATCTTTTTGTTTCCAAGCACTGGTCAGCGGCTCCATGGAGGCTGCGATAATACCTCGCTGTGGGGCCTGCAGCATGGAGGCCATGTTTTGCGCCAACGAATAGATGGCTAGTTGCGCTAGCGCATTTTCCAGGACTGAAGGAATTAGTATTGAATCAAAAACCTGCGCTACAACAAAAATCAACGTCCCGGCATACGTAAAACCCGTATAACTTATGATTGGTTTTTTAAGCCGCTTCGTGAGTGTACTTGCCTGCCAGGAAATAGACAGTTTTTTTTGTTGGTATAGGTAGCCAAGCAGGAGTAGTCCTATAATTAAATAAGTGAATGAAAAAAATTCGACAAATTTTTCAAAACTGGAAATCCAACCGTTAATGAAAAAAATGATCAATATCAAAACAAGCATTCTCCAGCAACCTT
>BJGL01000025.1 GCA_014190475.1 Bacteroidota bacterium | reverse complement strand
TATCCTGTGGAATCACACCCGCCAAAAGCGAATAAGGCATGGATAAAATAGAGGCCCACGCCACTCCTACCAATCCCATAGACAGATATAACCAACTTGGAGTTTGAACAAAATAAACAGAAATCAGCCCTAATCCGCCAAGTAACAAACAAATCGAATGCGTCCATTTCTTACCTAGCTTGGCCACCCAAAAAGGAATTGAAAAGGAAAACGCAAATGTGACTAAGTTTAAAATAGCAGAGGTGGCATTTGCATGTTCGAGCCCTTCTGTATACCGATCACTATTAGTGATAGGATCTCCTCCAAAAATTGAACTGGCTACCCCGGTGCTATAATAAAACCACATCAGAAACAAACCAGGCCATGTTAAAAACTGAACTACAGCAAGCCTTTTCATGGCGTCCGGCATTTGTAAAATAGCATGAAGTACCTCTTTCCACCCCTGCACCTTATTTTCTTTTTTACTTTTCCATTCGGGATCGGAGGGAGGGTACTCACGACTTTTAAATACAGTATAAAGGACAGCAAAAAGAAAAACAGCGGATCCAATATAAAAGGACCACATTATATTTTGAGGAATTCCACCAGCCCCTTTTTCACGAGAAACCCCAAACCAACTAACTAATAAACCTGGTAAGAAACCCGCTATAAAAGAGGCAGCGCCTATGAACATACTTTGCATGGCGTAGCCATAGGACTGCTGACTTTCATCCAAGTTATCCGCCACAAATGCCCGAAATGGCTCCATGGTAATATTGATGCAAGAATCTAATATCCACAAAGTACCCGCTGCCATCCATACAGCAGAAGCATTAGGCATATAGAAAAGTGCTATTGAACTTAAGATTGCTCCTATTAAAAAAAACGGTCTACGTCTACCTAGGGTTGGATGCCAGGTACGATCACTGAGGTAGCCAACAATAGGCTGTACGAGTAAACCTGTCATGGGAGCGGCCAGCCAAAGTCCAGGAATTTCCTCTGGGCTGGCACCTAAAAATTCATAAATGGCACTCATATTACCCATTTGAAGGCTCCAGCCAAATTGAATACCAAAAAATCCAAAACACATGTTCCAGATTTGCCAAAAATTAAGTTTTGTTTTTAGACCAGTATATGCAGTTGACATGGGCTAGATTTTTCTCAATATAGGAAGAAAATCAAGAGATCAAATAGTAAAGCTATCTGGTATAATCGCCCCTTTTTTAATTACCACAATCCCATCTTTAACACAATAAAGTGGATGATCTTTATTTTCCAGATGATTACCCCCGTTGATCCGAACATCATTTCCGATTCTGACATTTTTATCAAGAATAGAATTTCGGATGTAACATCGTTCTCCTACTCCCACAGGAGGAATTCCTTTTTGTTTGTTCTCACGTAGTTCGTCGAGGGTTTCATAATTATCACTACCCATCATGTAAGTATCCACTACCGTTGTACCCAATCCCACCCTACTTCGAATACCAATAACACATCGTTCCATTCGTGAGGCGCTGATAATGGATCCCTCCGCCACTAACACCTTCTCCATGGTAGTTCCGCTGATCTTTGCAGGAGGCAACATTCGGGATCGCGTATAAATAGTTCGGTGACTATCGAACATATCAAAGGCCGGAATCTCTTCCGTTAATTCAATGTTAGCCTCAAAAAAAGATCGGATATTTCCAATATCAGTCCAATAGCCAGCGTATTGATAACTGGCTACTTTATAACGTCCAATTGATTGCGGCATAATTTCTTTACCAAAATCGGTAGCCTCTTTGAACTCATTACGAAGTAAATCAAAAAGTAGATTTCGATTAAAAATATAGATACCCATACTCGCCAGGTAAACACGGCCGTTCTTTTTCATTTCCTCCCCGGTATCACTTACCCACTCAGGCAATACAGCAGAAGAAGGTTTCTCGATAAAAGAGGTAATCATCCCCGCTTCACTTTTTAAAATTCCAAACTCAGGTGCTTCTCGCTCTGTTACTGGAATCGTAGCAATGGTGATAGCCGCTCCACTTTGCTTATGCTGATCCAACATAGCAGCAAAATCCATTTGATAAAGCTGATCGCCTGATAGAATTAAAACATATTGGCTTTCAAAGGGCTCAATGTGACGTAGTCCCTGACGAACAGCATCAGCGGTTCCTTGAAACCAGGTTGGATTATCCGGTGTTTGCTCTGCCGCTAAAATGTCTACAAAAGCTCTACTAAAAGCACTGAAATGATAGGTGTTTTTAATATGTCGATTCAGCGAAGCAGAGTTAAACTGCGTTAAAACAAACATTCTACCAATACCACTATTCAAACAGTTGGAGATAGGAATATCTACTAACCTGTACTTTCCGGCAATTGGTACGGCAGGTTTAGATCGTGTAGCTGTCAAAGGATAAAGCCTAGATCCTGCTCCACCCCCTAAAATCACAGAAAGTATCTCCGTCGCATGCGTAATTGTTCGAATAGCCATATTGCATTATTTTAATTGCGTATATAAATTCAGATAGTTTGCGGCTGCTTTGTCCCAAGAAAAATCAAGCTCCATCATTTGAGCACAATGGCCCTTATACTTTTCCGGGTTTTCGTAGTAGAGGTTGATGGCACGACGAATCGAATAAGTGATATCCCAAACAGAGGCTTCATTAAAGCAGATTCCGTACCCACCGGTATCGCCTATATCAATCACCGTATCGATTAACCCTCCCACCCTGCGCACCAACGGCATTGTTCCAAATCGTAATGCATAAAGTTGATTTAATCCGCATGGCTCCACCCGGCTGGGCATTAATAAAAAATCAGAAGCCGCATATAAGCTATGACTGAGCGCCTCCTGGTACCCAATGGAACAATTATAAAAACCCCCTGCAATATTTCGTAATTCTTGAAGCTGATACTCGATCTCTTTTTGCCCTGAGCCCAACACTATATAGTTGGCGCGGCCGGGATTATGCAACAACGCATCCTGAATGGCAACTGGCAATAAGTCAGCTGCTTTTTCACCCACTAAACGACCTATAAAAGAAAAAAGGGGGAGCGATGGATCCATTCCAAATTCTTTGCACACTTCTTCTTTGTTCTTGCGCTTTCCTTCGGCCATGGTCGCTTTGTTATAATGAAAGAGCAAATAGGGATCACAAGAAGGATCCCATATCTCAGTATCGATACCATTCAAAATTCCCACGCATTTTCCCTTTTCATACTCGAATAGTTTTTCAAGCCCACCCGCATGCACAGTCAACTCATCAAGATAGCTGTAGCTAACGGTTGTTACACGCCAGGCTGATTTTACAGCGGCAGCTAATGGATTAATCTGACCATGCCAATCCAGCAAATTCCATTTCCAGGAATCATAAGGAGGTAGCAGCGTATGCTTACTCCAATCAAATGCTCCTTGGTATTGTGCATTATGTACGGTAAAAACGGTTGGAATACCTTGTAAGCGAGAACGAAACTGATTGGTTTGGGTCAAAAAAAATGGAATGAGTCCACAGTGATGATCGTGACAATGAACAATAGTTGGCAAGTGCTGCCAGTGAAAGATCCAATCACAAACAGCTAATTGAAAAGCAATAAACCGCTCGGTATCGTCGGAATAACCATACACTTTTTCACGATCCAGCAAACCATTGATATCTACCAAGTATAAGTCGAATCCAAGTTTATTAGACTTTTCCCGTATGATACTATACTTGAAAAATTGTTCTTGTAAATATTGTCCGCCCTCATGTACCAACTCCCATTCCTCTTGATATAAAAAAGAGGTACGGTACATAGGAATAACAACCTTTGCTATGACTCCAAGCCTGTTTTGATATTTGGGTAGCGCTCCTACTACATCGCCTAACCCTCCAGCCTTTGCTACCGGAAAACACTCCGCTGCAACATGTAAAATCTCCATAAAGTCACCTCTCGTTACTCCGTAATTTAAGTCAAAAAAATGAGGCTTCATTCCAAAAATCACCTATTTTCAACCCTACCAAAAAAACCAATTCATGAGCCAACAAACTAAATGGTCACAATTCAGTGTACTGATCAGTGTTTTCTTCTTTTGGGGCTTTGTTGCCGCCTCCAACGACATTCTCATTCCCGTTTTCAAAGAGAAGCTAAATCTGGAACAGTGGCAGTCTCAAATGGTATCGTTTGCATTCTATGTAGCCTATACAGTGGGGTCATTGATCTACTTTGGAGTATCAAAATTCATGGGTGGAGACCTGCTCAATAAAATTGGCTATAAAAATGGAATTGCGCTTGGGCTTGTTATCTCTGCCTTGGGTTCTTTGTTATTCTACCCAGCCGCACAACAATCTTCATTTAATTTGATGATTACAGGTCTCTTTATTGTAGGTCTCGGTTTTTCATTACAACAAACAGCGGCTAACCCACTTGCGATTGTGATGGGTGATCCCCAAAGAGGAAGTCAACGACTGAGTATGGCCGGTGGAATCAATAACCTTGGAACCACGATTGGTCCTGTACTGGTTAGTTTAGCGATTTTTGGTTCAGTAGTAGCCAGTACCGGTGTTGCCAGTATCGAAAGCGTAAAAACACCCTATTTAATTTTAGGTGCTGCATTTCTGGTTGCTGCAATAATTTTCAAATTTTCCTCAGTTCCCAACCATGTGGAACCCACTTCATTAATCAGTGATGAAAACGCAACAACTTCCGATCGCGCAAGTGTATGGAAATACCCACAACTGGTAATGGGAATGGTTGCCATTTTTTTATATGTGGGTGTAGAAGTTACTACGGCTTCAAACTTGCCTGAGTTTATGCGGATTCACGCGCAAACAGAAACAAAAGATATCGCCCCCTATGTATCACTATATTGGGCAAGCTTAATGATCGGGCGATGGACTGGTTCGGTGGGTGCATTAGACATTAGCGGAGGAGTCAAGCAAGTTTTACGTTTTATAATGCCATACATTGCGTTCGGCGTGTTTTTGCTAATCAATAGTTTAGCTGATCATGATATCACTCCATTTTATATTTACGGGATAGTTATTATTGCTATGATTATTGGCGATATTCTTAGTAAAGGAAATCCCGCCCGACAACTTTTAATTTTTTCCATTATGGGTGCGCTTGCCACGCTGATAGGAATGTTAGCTAGTGGCATGGTGAGCGTATACGCTTTTATTAGTGTAGGTCTCTTTTGTTCCACCTTGTGGCCCTGTATATTCACACTAGCCATTGCGGGTCTTGGTAAACATACCAACGAAGGATCCGGGCTATTGATCATGATGATCATGGGAGGCGGCTTTATCAGTCTACTTCAGGGATTTTTAGCGGACGACGCTTATTTAGGAATACAGTGGTCCTATTTAGTTGGCGTGGCCTGCTTCGCCTATCTCGCCTATTACGCAATCAGCGTGTCAGGACTTCTCAAAAAACAAGGAATTGATTACGACAAACACAGTTCAGGTGGTGGTGGACATTAATAACAAGTAAAATACAAGGCATGTCTACGTATGCAATTGGTGTTGATATCGGAGGAACCAATACAAAATTCGGCATTGTTGACCGCGAAGGAAAAATCCTTGAGCAAGGAAGATTGCTCACGAATGCACAGGAGACGGTGCAAGGATTTATAAGTGATTTGCATGAGCACTTATCTCCTATGATTGAAAAAGCGGGTGGAAGTAAACAGTTTGCCGGCATTGGAATTGGAGCACCCAATGGAAACTATTATACAGGCAATATTGAACATGCCGCCAATTTAAAATGGAAAGGGATTGTTCCACTTGCTTCCATGCTACAAGAAAAGTTTTCCATGCGTGTGAAATTAACAAACGATGCAAATGCTGCTGCCGCTGGCGAACAGCAATATGGCTGCGCGAAAGGCATGAAAGACTTTATCACAATCACATTGGGAACCGGTGTTGGAAGCGGGATCTTTATCAATGGAAAAATTGTATTAGGGCATGACGGATTCGCAGGGGAGCTAGGGCATACCATTATCAGGCCCGGTGGACGACTTCACAAAGGAACAGGAATACGTGGCCCGCTCGAAGCGTATGCCTCCGCTACGGGTGTTCGAGAAACTGCGCTGGAAATGATGGAACAAAATCCATCCATACCCAGTACGCTTCGCACCATCAAACCAGAAGAGCTAACAAGTGAAAAAGTTTATGAGTGTGCTATTGCTGGAGATAAAATTGCACTTGATATATTTCAATTTACGGGCCAAATTCTTGGTGAGGCGTTAGCCAATTTTGTAATGTTTTCTTCCCCGGAAGCTATAGTGTTATTTGGGGGACTCACTAAAGCTGGTGATTTGATTCTTAATCCAACACGAGAGGCCATGGAGGCTAATCTCGTTCAAGTATTTAAAAATAAAGTAAAGCTTGTATTTAGTAATCTGAAAGAAGCGGATGCAGCTATCTTAGGCGCCAGTGCGTTAGTTTGGGAAGAGGATTAATAATTGCTTTTGATAAGAAATACACCCGGAACTGCTCTTTCACCTTCTTTATCTGAAGGAGTTATGGTCGGTTTACCATTCACTAATAACGAACTGCTACCTCCCCCATCCAGGTTAAGTCCCTCTAAACAGTTCCAATCAATCAATAATTGAGCGGTTTGTCGAAGCGTTAATCCTTCGGCCTTACCAGGATGTCTGCCCTCTGCAACTAAAATCAATAACCAGCCATCGCGGGTGTAGCCCATTGCAGTACGAGGATGTCGATCGTCGATTGCACGACCAGCAAACTTCATTTCTTCTTCGTTAGAGATGGCAATTGCACCACCTTGCACCAACACCGGTCCACCACCCACCGCAGTATTCATTTTCCAGGGTCTTGGTTTATTAGCGGGTTGCAACATAGATAAGAAAGCCATTTTAGAGAGTACGGATTGGCTGTCTTGGCGAGGTTTAACAGGCGCTTGTGTTGCCAGTGGATATTTAGAAATTGAATCGGTAAAAATCCAAGCAACATCAGCCTCCCGATTTTTGGTTATTCCAAGAGCACTGCCCAATGGATGTCGCCAGGTTAACGTATCTCTTCCTTTACCCGGTATCGAATGAACTTGATAAGCAAGTTGCACCCCATTTTGAATGAGTACATTCAAGTTTTGATGCGTACTAAAGGAAAAGAAACTTGTATTGACCACTAGCAAGGGAGCCTTGTTCTTTTCAAAAAATTGTCGAGGTGTAAGCCTCCTTTTAAAACTAGTGTCGGCAGTAAACAGTAACCCAGCATCAGACAACTTTGCACGAATTAAATAAACAATAGAGGGCTTTCCTCCAACCGATTCAGTAGATCGCCAAACTTCCATAGAAGCAGGAAGTGGAGCATAAACACTGTCCATACGAACCCAATTTTGCTGAGCCTGTATGAAACAGGTTTGAATAAAAAAGTAAACAAGAAAAAAGTATTTCAGCATCCAACTAAATTGAGCGTGCAGCCTCCCATTGCTTTTTACCAAAACCGGGTATTACATGTTTTTCACTGTGGTAGGATGATCGGACTAAGGGGCCGCTTTCGACATAATCCAAACCAAGTCCGTATCCAATTTCTCTGTATTCAGCAAACTCATCAGGGTGCACAAACCGTTCTACTGGTAAATGTTTTTTTGTGGGTTGCAAATATTGGCCAATAGTAACTACATCGCAACCATTATCTTTTAAATCTTGTAAGGTCTGAACTACCTCTTCTTTATTCTCCCCTAACCCCAACATGATACCACTTTTGGTGCGCATGCCTCCCTCTTTCAAGGTTCGGATTACTTCCATACTACGCCAATATTTTGCCTGTACTCTCACTTGTCGTGTTAATCGTTCAACTGTTTCAATGTTATGACTAACCACTTCTGGTGAGGCTTCAATGATTCTTTCTATATCAGCCTTTTTACCCTTAAAATCCGGGATGAGTGTTTCTAAGGTGGTGGTAGGTGATAACGCCTTGACGGCTTTAATAGTATTTTGCCAAATTGTGGAACCACCATCTGGCAATTCATCGCGATCCACTGAGGTGATTACCGCGTGTTTAACTTTCATCAACAAAATAGCTTCAGCCACACGTTGAGGCTCATCCCAATCAACTGCATCCGGACGGCCAGTTGCAACAGAGCAAAAACCACAACTCCGCGTGCACACATTACCTAATATCATGAAAGTTGCTGTTCCAGCTCCCCAGCATTCCCCCATATTTGGGCAGTTTCCGCTTTCACAAATTGTATGCAACTTGTGTTGGTCTACTAAATGCCTAACATGTTTGTAATTTTCTCCGATGGGGAGTTTAACCCGAAGCCAATCTGGCTTTTTACGCTGGGGAGGCGTTAATGAAATACTTTCAGGAGATTGGGACATGTTGCAAAGGTAGTACTTCGCTACTTTCTTCTTCCAAAGAGAAGTGCAATGTATGCCTGAAAAAAAAGAGGCTTTTCATCTTGCAATGCCATGATTGGAATGCCCCCCGGATAATACTCAACGCTGCAACCGATCTCTAAAGCGCTGACTACTTCGTTGAACCTTCCGTAGTCATATCGAAGAGAAGTTTTAGCAAAAGCCCCGGGCTTTAACCGTAATTCATTCCAGCCACGCCAAAAACCACCTGCGCCAAGAATGGAAGGGCCCAGAAAAAGTACTGAATCCTCCGGTGTATACTTAATGTATTTAATATTGGTTCCGGTAGGATCTTCTACTTGAACAAAATAAGGTTTAAGTAAACCAAGCGCCAGCCCCCCGTTATAATTCCAGGATACGGAAACGCCATTTTTGTTTCCCTTTTGTCCAATCAGACGTTGTTGTCCAATTCCCAGCGATAACTGGTAAAAGTTATTCCTCTTCCCATAGATGTAGGGATTGCTGATAAATAAAAAAGGATTGGATAGATTTTGAAATCGATTTTCCTTGGGGTGCTTTATTTCAGTCAACTCAACCCGGTAAACAGTTGATTTGAGTGGTGTTTTCATTTTGGCCTGCTCATATAAAAAACCATATCCATTTGTACGCGCTTGAAATCCAAAAATGCTTTGCTTGGTGTAAACCAAGGTCCCTTCCTCTGCCTGACGAATGAGTGCATTAATTTTTTTTCGTTTTTCTGCTTTTCGGTCATCCCGACTACCCTGACGATCTAGCGTAAACTGCGCCTGAACTTGTACAAGCGATAGTATTAAAATAAAAAAAAGGAAAAGCTTTTGCACGACTTTCATTTAAATAACAACGTAAATTTATGGAAATTATTGAGAATGACTTCTGTTGTTGAATATCAAGGAGATTTACGAACGCGGTGTGTTCATCTGCAAAGCCAATCGGCTTTACTTACCGATGCGCCTACCGATAATCAGGGAAAGGGTGAACAATTTTCACCTACTGATCTATTGGCTACCAGCCTGGCGTCTTGTATGCTCACCGTGATGGGAATTAAAGCACAGCAATTGCATATTAACATGCAGGGATTCACGTTAAGCGTTACTAAAATCATGGCTGCGAATCCACGGAGAGTAAGTGCAATTGAATTGACTGCATCGATTCCAGAAACAATACAGCAACTTGACACCTCTACCAAAGAGGTCTTAAAAAAAACTGGAGAAAGTTGCCCTGTTATTAAAAGCCTACACCCGGATATTAAAATATCAATTGAATGGGGCGAGTGGACTACTTGAATTGCTGCAAGTGATGAATCACGCGGCTCACAGGCAATCCCATGACATTATAAAAATCGCCCTCAATAGACTGGATACCTACCACACCAATCCATTCCTGAATAGCATAGCCCCCTGCTTTATCGTAGGGTTTGTACTGATCTACGTAATACTCAATTTGAGCTAATGAGAGGGGATGAAAAGTTACTGAAGTTGTCTCTGAAAAACTTATAGTGCGATCTCCTTGCGTTAAAATAACCCCAGTAATAACTTGATGTTTAACCCCGGACAACGAAACTAACATACTGATTGCCTCCTCTCGATGAACGGGTTTACCCAAGATATGATCTTGAAGCACCACCATAGTATCTGCAGCAAGAATGATACTTTCCGAGGTACATTTTGATTGCACAGCCCTTGCCTTTTTGGCAGCGATAAAAACAGGAATCTCTTCCTTGGATAAAGTGGGTGGAAAAGACTCTTCTGCGTCACTGACTAGCACAGTAAACGGGATATTAGCCCACTCTAATAACTGCTTACGACGAGGGGACTGTGACGCTAATATGAGTGGATTCATAGATTAAAAATAAAAGAAGATCATTGAAAAAATTCCCGCTAATAAAAACCACTTCATTCGGTTGCTCAACAAACTAAAATCTTCCTCCTTGTTAGCCTGAGTCGTTTTCCTGATCAACAGTATAAGAGGTGCAACCAAAAAGAGGAATGCATAGACAAAAGCAATACGCATCTTAAATTGAAGCAAATACACCATAACAACCAGCAATAAAATTAATAGCAAGAAGAGCCAAAGTAAGGCAACAAAGCGCGCCACTGGAATTCCCCAGACAATTGGTAATGTTTTACACCCATGTCGACGGTCTCCCTCCCGATCCTCAATATCTTTTATCAACTCTCGGGCCATTGTGGAGAGAAATGCAAAACCAGCATACAAGGAACATAATTGATAAAAGCGTGCCTGTCTAATTTCTTCACCTTTCACTAAATCAAGCGGATTGATTTTAGATAGAAAAAATATTATAATGGTCCAAGCTACCAGCAGTGAAATCAAGATATTGCCTACTAAAAAGCTCTTTTTGAATCGAACAGAATAAAACCATAATAACAGTATAGCTGCCAAATTGAGAGGAACCAGGTAAAGATTAGAAACGGAGCGAACGGCATAAAAGGTAAAAATCAAACCGCAACTGCTACACAAAAAATGTAAAATCATAGCCCCCCGTCGACTAATGATTTTTCCAACTACCAGCCGTTGTGGGCGGTTAACCTCATCAATAGCCACATCAAAATAATCATTGATGATATAACCACCCGCGGCAATCAATAAGGAAGCCGCCAACAACGCATAAAACTGATTGGTATCATTGGCAGGAATAGACCCTTGATAGATGGGCTGGTAAATACAAACTTGCAACAAACACTGCGTAAGTCCAATAAATAATAAATTGGGTAGCCTTATTAATCTAAAAATTCCACGAAGCGTATGCATGAAGCGCTTGAAATTATTGCGAGGTGACGGTTGAATCGATCTCCCAATCCCCTCTTGCGCGCATCACTTTTTCAATAATATCACGCACACATCCATTCCCCCCTGATTTGGCAGAAATAAAATGAGCAACAGCTTTCACTTCAGGTACTGCATCGGCAGGACAAGTGGCCATCCCGCAATAATGCATGACCGCTAAATCAGGAATATCATCCCCCATGTACAAGGCTTGTGAGAAACTGATTTTTTTTTGAAGAAGAAGATCCTGTACCAATTGTTGCTTATTCTGTACACCCATATGAACTTCGTTGACCCCTAATTTCACAAGGCGATCCATTGCCGGCTCACTAGATGCCCCAGAAATAACAAAAACATGATACCCTTTCTTGACAGCCAATTGTAGCGCAAAGCCGTCTTTGATATTCATCGTACGAAGTTGCATGTGATCTGGCGCCAGCAAAATATTGCCATCGGTAAGCACGCCATCCATATCAAAAAAGAAAGCGGTAATCTCTTCAAAAGTGGAAGCTGTTTGCATATTCTACTTTTGATTATCACGCCATTCATAAACCCAGGAGCTTTGAATCATTTCCAAATGTCCCTCGGTGCTTTCTTCCCGTTTTCCTGTAAAGCCTGGAATTTCCAGTACCCACTCCAGCAAATCTGTAAAACGAATGCGATAAATTTTACTTTCGGTAAAGTCATCTCCAAATCGCTCATATAATTTTAAGGCGATATCCTCGTGGTCACTCCAGCCGATCGGAGGTTCAAAATGTGTCATATTATAGTTGATAGTTATTCACCTAAAAATTGAGATTGATCAGGAATTCTAACGTTGATTTCGCCCTGTCCCTCCTGGAGCACGCATTGGCAACCCAGCCTTGAGTTCAGACGTGGGTTGACTGCACGATCAATAAAATCCTCTTCCTTATCGCTAATTTCTTCCAAATACTGCTCCCCACTTTCAACATAGAGATGACAGGTGCTACAAGCACAAACCCCGCCACAGTTATGATGTAGCTCTATATTGTTGAGGAGTGCTACTTCAAGCAAACTCTGGCCAGGCTTTACTGCTTCGAGTATGGCAGGCGCTAACCCGGATTGTTCAAATGTAAATCGTATTGTATACATAGCGGTGGCAAAGGTAATAGTTCTGCGAAGAAGGAGGCTTGATATGGGCTTTAAAATAATTTTTCCTATTCTTGCCTAACTTGCGGCCATTCCGGCAGCAAATTTTTTGTACAAATGGCAACAAATTTATTAATAGTAGAGAGCCCTGCAAAAGCAAAAACAATTGAAAAAATCCTGGGGAAGGAGTTTCAAGTAAAAAGTTGCTTTGGGCATATCAGGGATCTTGAAAAAGCAGGAATGGGTATTGATCTTGAGAAAGATTTTACACCTCGCTACAAAGTAGCCGCTGATAAAGAAAAAGTGGTCAAAGAGCTATCCTCATTGGCTAAAAAATCAAAAGAGGTTTGGTTAGCAACGGATGAGGACCGCGAGGGAGAAGCGATTAGTTGGCATCTATGTGAGGTCCTTGGCCTTGATCCCAAAAAGGCCAAGCGAATTGTTTTTCATGAAATTACCAAACCCGCCATCCAGGCCGCAGTAAAAAAACCCAGGAAGGTTGACATGAACCTGGTGATGGCCCAACAAGCCAGAAGAATATTAGACCGCATTGTAGGATTTGAGCTTAGCCCAGTTCTTTGGCGAAAAATGAGCATGCGAAACAACCTAAGCGCTGGACGTGTACAAAGTGTGGCCGTTCGATTAATTGTAGAAAGAGAAAGGGAAATCAATACGTTCCTTCCTGCCAGCCATTTTAAAGTTGAAGCCATTTTTTCAGCGAAAGATTTAGATGGGAAGCTAGTCCAATTCAAAGCGGAGGGAAAAAAACAAAGCACTGTTGAATCAGCCGATCAATTTTTAAAAAATTGTATTGGGGCTAAGTATACAGTTTCATCGATTCAGGTTAAACCCGGAAAACGTTCGCCTGCCCCTCCGTTCACCACGTCTACCCTACAACAGGAAGCCTCCAGAAAATTGGGTTATGGTGTATCCAGAACGATGTTGATTGCGCAAAAACTGTACGAAAACGGATATATCACGTACATGCGTACGGACAGTGTCAATCTGAGCGACACTGCATTGGCAGCAATTAGTGATACGGTTCGATCACAATACGGAGAGCAATATCACCAGTTCAGAAAATTTAAGAACAAGAACGAATCTGCACAAGAAGCGCACGAAGCCATTCGCCCTACTTATATGAATAACGCCACGATAAAAGAGGCGGAATGGGCAAGATTGTATGAGCTTATATGGAAAAGAACTATGGCTAGTCAAATGTCAGATGCAGAATTGGAAAAAACCACTGCACAAATCAGTATCACTGATCAAAAAGAAGAGCTGACAGCCTCAGGAGAAGTTTTAAAGTTTGATGGCTTTTTGAAAGTATATAGAGAAGATCGAGATGAAGAGGAAAAGGACAATGAACAAGAGGAAGGCATGCTCCCACCCCTGCAAACGGGTCAGGAATTGCCCCTTGTATCCATGAAAGCCATTGAACGTTTTAGCCGTCCATTACCACGCTATACCGAAGCATCTCTGGTAAAGAAACTGGAAGAATTAGGAATAGGCAGGCCCTCCACTTACGCGCCTACTATTTCAACCATTTTAAAAAGAGGATATGTAGAAAAAAGAGACAAAGAAGGAACCAGAAGAGACTTCCAGGTACTGGTACTTAAAAATGATAAGATTAGTAAATCAATAGAACAAGAAAACACTGGGGCAGAAAAATCGAAATTATTCCCCTCTGATCTTGGTTTAGTAGTAACCGATTTCCTTTTGCAGTACTTCGATGATGTAATGGACTACGGTTTTACTGCTAAAATTGAAAATGAATTTGATGAGGTTGCTACTGGAAAGCTGAAGTGGAATAGTATGATAAAAGACTTTTATAAGCCTTTTAAAAAAGATGTAGACAAAACCATCGAAACAGCAGAACGAATTAAAGGTGAAAGAGAACTGGGGGTTGATCCTGAATCAGGAAAACCCGTTATCGCCCGTATGGGGCGTTATGGCGCCATGATTCAAATTGGGAAAGCGGATGATACAGAAAAGCCCCGCTTTGCAAAAGTTCCTACGGGTCAGAGTATCGAAACGATCACATTTGAAGAGGCGCTCTCTCTTTTTGGCGCACAAGGACCCATGGGAAAATACGAGAACAAAGATGTATCCGTTAATGTTGGACGTTTTGGGCCTTATGTAAAATGGGGAGATGAATTTGTATCCTTACCAAAGGGTACTGATCTGGGCACGGTCGGACTAGAAAAGGCAATTGAGTACATCAAGGAAAAACAGAAAGCGGATGCTCCTGTTGGTTCCTTTCAGGAAAAAGGAATTACTAAGGGAAGCGGACGTTTTGGTCCTTATATCAAATGGGATGGCCTATTTATCAATGTGCCTCGCCGGTATGATTTTGCCAATTTAACAGAGGCCGAAATGCATGAATTGATTGAGGCAAAAATGAAAAAGGAAGAGAACCGATACATCACCCGGTGGCCTGCAGAAAAAATTAGTTTGGAGAATGGACGCTGGGGTCCATTGGTTCGATATGGTAAAAAATTAATTTACTTACCGAAGAAAGAAGACGGCTCAAGAACATCTGCAGAGGAAGCTAAAGCCTTGTCGTTGGAAGCGGTAAAGGCAATCATTGAAACGCAAGTCCCCGGCGCATTTGCAAAAAAGAGTACGTCAGCCGCTGCAAAGAAAACCAAGAAAGCTAGCCCCAAAAAAAAGAAATAAATCATGAAGCGCAATTACTGGGAGAAAATGGCCCCCCACTACCAGGAAGAAATATTTGATGTGCTTCAAAATGATAAGAAAAAATGGATTGCCAGATCCATTCGTACCTATGCTAATCCGCAACATCAGGTG
Source organism: Bacteroidota bacterium (assembly GCA_014190475.1). GTDB lineage: Bacteria > Bacteroidota > Bacteroidia > Chitinophagales > Chitinophagaceae > JJ008. Next base: position 13,837 of record BJGL01000025.1, on the reverse strand, counting down.
ATAGATATAGGATGTGCAGTAGGTAAATGGCTTCCCATTTTATCCCCTCTCTTTAAGAAAGTGATTGCGTTAGATATCTCGAGTAATAATTTAAAAATCGCCCAATCACTCTTTCCGAACTTAAAAAATATTTCTTACCGGCAAGGTGATATGAGCAACAATCGATTGCGCTTACAACCTGCAGAAATGGGAGTCTGCATCAATGCCTTGCTCACCCCACATGCAAAGGATCGTGCGATTTTTTTTAAAAACCTACAGCGTTGTATAAAAGCAGGTGGTACCCTAATCTTAACAGTACCCTCCGTTGAGTCTTACCTGCTGACCAGGATTATCCAGCAACAGTATAAAATAGATGCAGCCCTTTTCTCTGAACGGTTAACTAAGGAAAAAGCCTTTCAAAACTGGAAGAACTTAAATCAAGGCGTGTTGAATATTGACAATGTTCCTCATAAACATTTTTTACAAGAAGAGCTGTCATTAAGTTTACTACAACACCAGTTTGAACCTATACAGTTTAAAAGAATTGAATACGACTGGGATACTGAATTTGTAAAACCCCCTCGTTGGCTCAAACGGCCACGTCCATGGGACTGGCTGGTAGTTGCCAAAAAAATAACAAAGTAGTCCACTGTTAAGATATGTGGAAAAGTTCCCCTTCCTAAAACCAATCCCATGCATGAAATTGTGTGTATGGGAACCGCGAATGAAATTTCAGCACTGCTCAATTTGATTGACGATCCGGATGAGGAAGTGTTTGGTGCTGTGTCAGCAAGGATTGTTGATTACGGATCTACCATAATACCTACATTAGAGCATTGGTGGGAAACAATCCCCAATGAACAAGTTCAAACCAGAATCGAAGGACTCATTCATCGTTTACAACTGCGAGAACTAAAAAGAAATTTGACCGACTGGAAGGAAGCCTCACGACATGAGCTACTCACGGGTTCCCTCTTGGTTTCCACTTTTCAATATCCCGATTTAGCTACTGCGCCCGTAATTACTGATACGGAGCGTTTGAGAAGAAATATTTGGCTAGAATTGAACAATTACCTCACTCCACTGGAGCAAGTAAATGTTTTCCATAATATTCTTTATGGATATTTTGGTTTGAAAACAATTCCCAGAGACGAATACAAAACAGAAGATCACCTGATCCATAAAGTATTATCCAGCAAAAAAGGTTCACAAGTTGGCAATGGTCTGTTATATCTTGTTTTATGCGAGTTACTCGATCTACCCATCCGGGCAATACAACTTCCTGAACAATTCATACTGGGATATTTCAAACCTGATCATGAAACGAACACCTTGAAAGCCGCTTTTTTTATTGACCCTTCGGGTGGTCAGATTTATACACACAGGGACATAGAAACTTATTTTAAACGCATCAATGAGCCCTTGGAACAGAACTATCTCACTCCTCGTTCAAATGTAGATACGATTGCAACTGTTCTGGAAGAGTTATCCAAATCTTATGACCCAAGCAAAGAGGGTTATAAAACGCATGAATGCTTGGAATTAGCTCGTTATTTAAAGTTATAAGATCACTATAAGGAAAGTGACCAGCCCTCCCGGTATTCTCTTTTTACAAATTGGTTAGCTTCCTCAAAGTTGGTAACACGCATAGCTGCAGCATCCCATATTAATTTCTTGCGCCCTAAATATTTATCCTCCCAGCCTTTTAGATTTGGATTTTTAATCATCCAGCTACGGATTGCCAAGTTCCCCATTAGTATGCTTTCGGTAAAAGGACCCGCATACTCAAAAGGAGAACTGGTTACTCCTTTTCCGTATCCAGCGATGCAAGCATTAACCCATTGCAAATAATGCCCTTCAGGTACACGCGGTAAAGTTGGTTTAGGCAACTCGATTTCTTTCATTAAACGGGTTGGTAGTAATCTTGGATTAGCCCCATAACAATCCATCAGCAATTTTCCTTTTGTACCAATAAAAAGCACACCCCCATCCCAATTACCAAAGGATTCTTCTGGAGATAACTCCTCTGGACGAGGAGGAAGTAAGCCTCCATCATACCAGGAAACTTTTATAGAACCCTTTCCATCAGTGCGAGGATAATTGAGATGAATGATTGACGAAGGAGGACAAGCTTCTGCAGCTGGTGTATCATTCCACATTTCACGCCAGATGGTAGCTACACTGCATTCGGCTGAGGTAGGATAAAGTATTGGTAAAATACGGTAGATAGGATCCATAATATGACAAGCCATATCGCCTAACGCACCCGTACCAAAAGCCCACCAGCCTCTCCAATTAAAAGGAAGATAAGACGGGTTATAAGGAATGTTTTTAGCTGTACCCAGCCATAGATTCCAATCCAATTCTGCTGGTATTTCATGCAGACCAGTTGGAGCGGGCATACCTTGTGGCCATACTGGACGGTTGGTCCAAGCTTGCGCTTCGACCACCTCTCCAATCAAGCCAGCATTATATATCTCTTGTGCAACACGAACACCATTTCCTGAGCCACCCTGATTACCCATTTGAGTAACCACCTTGTATCGTTTCGCAGCAATCGTTAACATCCTAGCTTCATAGATGTCGTGGGTTAAGGGCTTTTGCGTGTATACATGCTTGCCCAATTGCATTGCGGCGAGGGTTGCCACAGCATGTGTATGATCAGGGGTTGAAATGGTACAAGCATCAATGATATCCTTCTCCTTGGAGAGCATCTCTCTGAAATCTTTGTAATAAGTGGCTTTGGGAAAGGATTTCCTAGACCGTGCAGCTTGCCTTTCATCCACATCACACAAAGCAACAATGTTCACATAAGGGCTTTTTGCAATCTGCGCAAGATCACCTGCACCCTGTCCCCCTACGCCAATGCCTGCCACATTTAATTTGTCGCTGGGTGCAATAAATCCTTTTCCAAGAACTGAACGAGGAACTATCATCCATCCAGCAGTTGCCATACCCGCTTGTTTAATAAACTTCCTTCTAGCGTTAATGTGTTGGGATTTCATTAGCTAACAATTTATCTATTTAGTGAAGATGATGACGCTGAAATACAAATGGAAGCAGATCGATTGATGCTTTTACAATTAAGAGATCTCCCACTTCGCCAGCTAATAGCAGACGAACAGGATGGTTGACTCTTGATTCAAACTCACTTAAAGCCTGACGACACATACCACATGGAGAAACAGGACTATCACTTTTTCGATCTACAAGCAAATAAGTAATAGCCATTGTGTCGATTGCCACACCAGGAAATTGTACCCCAATATTGCCGAGCAGTACACGCTCAGCACAAATACCAACAGGATATGATGCATTTTCCTGATTGGATCCGAGAACAATTTTACCATTGATAAGCCTTGCAGCAGCACCCACTTTAAAATTTGAGTAAGGAGCGTATGCTTGTTGAGCGGCCTCGTTTGCTGCTACTAATAAGTCTACATCCTCAGCAGGTAATTCCGTACGATTGTTTACACGATAAAACTCAAATTGATAAAGCTCCTTTTTCATGCTAGATTAACTAAAAAGGCTCCAACGTAGGAGCCTTTAAAGTTAAGTTATTTGACTGTTCGAAACAATCGATTCCATCGAGGTCCGTTTTCCCAACTAAACCATATCAGCCAAGCTTTACCCACTATTCGGTCCTCAGGCACAAAACCCCAAAAGCGGGAATCCTGTGAGCCATGACGGTTATCCCCCATCATCCAATAATAATTCATCTTAAAAGTATATGAATTAGCAGGTTTTCCATTCAAGTAAATTTTCTCATTTTCCCGATACAAACTATTATTCTCATAGACCCTCATGACACGCTCATAAAGAATATAGGTAGAATCGTTCAAAGGAATAGTTGCTCCTTGCTGGGGAATCCAGATGGGGCCATAATTATCTTTTGTCCACTTGAAATAAGTAGTGTCGTAAGGATAAACATCACCTGAGGTAGTGCGTGGATCCATATCAGCTACTGCTGCCGACTCATAGACTTCGTCATCAGCCACCAGGGGACCGTCTAAAAAAGACTGAGACTTGAATTTTGCAACTTTATTGTAAGGCAGATTAATGACATAGCGTCCGGACATATCCATACCAAACTCAGTAGTATTGAATTCCTCCTTCATGATTTCAGGATCCAATGGAACCGTAGAGCGAAAGGAATAGGTGTATTGGGCATCCGGTGGCGGAGACACTTGCTTACCATCAATAAATAATTGACCTCCTTTCAAACTAAGTAAATCCCCAGGGATGGCAACGCAACGTTTAATATAATTATCGGTTTTATCATTGGCATGAATAGCTAATGGATAATTCACAGGATCGTTCAAAACAATATTTCTTCCGGCATCAATATTACCATTACCTAAACGACGGCACACATCGTAATAAGGATCTTTTGATTGAAACTCCGGTAAATTAATCACGGTATCACCTGCTGGAAAATTGAACACTACAGCATCATTGCGCATAACCGGTGAAGCAAACCAGCGTATATAAGGAAGGGCTCCCCATGTTGTGTAAGACTTTTTATTGGAACCAAAAGGCATATAGTTATGAACAAATGGAACAGCTAGCGGCGTATTTGGAACACGGGGGCCGTAACTAAATTTACTGACAAAGAGAAAATCATTTACCAGTAAGCTTTTTTCCATGGAACCCGAGGGAATAGTATAGGCTTCAAACACAAACGTTCTAATCAAGGTTGCTGCTACTATGGCGAACACGGCCGCATCAAACCATTCCCGCCATGCAGGCTTTTGATTTTGTTGAACGCCTTCTTTTCCAATAAAAGCAAGATCCTGTTGTGAAGCTAGCCAGGGAAAATAAAAAGGGGCAAAAAAAACTGCAGCGGTATGATCCAGCAAGGAAAACCGACCAAATAATTTCGAGAACTCAATAAAAATTCCGGGTGTAATAAACCAACCTACTACTGGGATAAATTGCCAGAATACCCAATGTACAGGTCTCCCACTCAATCGCTGCATGATCCACGTATTGTAAAATGGTATGTAAGCCTTCCATGCCTGCTCTCCAGCCTTTTGAAATAGTTTGGCCAGACCAAAAGAGGGCAACAGCACTAAAAGTGTGCTAATTAAAATAACAAAAAGGAAATGCTGAAGAGGCATACTACTTTAATTGATACATGACTTCTTTGACCAACTTAACTGTTCTGGACACATCAGGCAATGCGGCTGTTACCAGATTGGGGGCATAATGCAAGGGTGCATCTGCAGCTGTAATTCTGCGGATTGGAGCATCCAAATAGTCAAAACCTTCTTTTTGTATACGATAAGACAACTCTGAGGAAACTGATGCGAAAGGCCATTGTTCTTCTACGATCACTAATCGGTTTGTTTTTTGAACACTCTCTAAAACGGTTTTCCAATCTAGCGGACGAATGGTTCTTAGGTCAATCACTTCTGCACTAACCCCCTCCTTCTCAAGTTCCTCAGCAGCCCCTAACGCCACTTTCATCATTTTATTGAAGGAAACAATCGTAACATCACGACCATTTCTTGCTACGGCGGCCTTGCCTAACTCTATATAATACTCTTCCGCAGGAACGATTGACTTGTCTCCATACATCACCTCGCTTTCCATAAAAACCACGGGATCCTCTTCATAACGAATTGCTTGCTTTAAAAGCCCCTTGGCATCATATCCATTACTGGGAGAGACTACCTTGATACCTGGAATATTAGCATACAGCGATTCGAATGCAGTGGAGTGTTGAGCTCCTAGCTGACCCGCCGATCCATTGGGTCCGCGAAAAACAATAGGACAAGTAATTTGCCCACCGCTCATTGCCAGCATTTTAGAAGCTGTATTTAAAATTTGATCTAAAGCTAAAACTGCAAAATTCCAGGTCATGAATTCCACAATTGGACGAAGTCCATTTTGTGCTGCTCCAACACCAACTGCAGAAAACCCTAATTCTGAGATAGGCGTATCAATTACTCGCTTAGCCCCAAACTCTGCCAACATACCCTGGCTTACTTTGTAAGCGCCATTATACTCGGCAACTTCCTCTCCCATGAGAAAAACTCGTTCGTCCCTACGCATCTCTTCGGACATAGCCTCTCGAAGCGCTTCTCTAAATGCAATTGACCTAGACATAAATAGCTGATTTTTAGCAATGCAAATGTAAGCACCCCCCTTAACAAATCCTACTGTACCACACTCAACCCATAGAATTAACGCAGATTTAGAGAGCCCCGGATAACTTGGCCTTACCTTTGTGGTCCTATGAAAAATATTAAGATCATAGAGGTCCCCTCTGAAATTGGGGCAGGAACCCGGGGCGCCAGTCTTGGAGTTGAAGCCATAAAGATTGCTGCACTGGATTTTATGAGTAATTTTTTCATTCATTTTCCTTCCGAAAAGATTCCTACCGAAAATAGATTGCTCCACGAACCAATCGAATCGCCCTACGCCAAACGAGTAAAGGGAATGTACACCATGTACGAACGGGTAGGAAAGGCTGTGAGTGATACATTAAAAAATAGCTTTTTCCCTGTTGTATTAAGTGGTGATCATGCCACTGCCGGGGCTACCATAGCAGGGATCCGCATGGCAAAACCAAAAAGTAAACTTGGCGTAATCTGGATTGATGCGCACGCGGACTTACACACTCCCTACACTACCCCATCCGGAAATATGCATGGAATGCCCATGGCTATTTCGTTGGGAATGGACAATAAAGAATGTGCGGTACACAAACCTGATTCACTAACGTTGGATTATTGGAATAAATTAAAAAACATTGGGAAAATTTGTCCCAAAGTATCTCCCGATGACATTGTTTATATATCACTTCGAGATTTTGAAAAAGAAGAAAAAAATTTACTCGATCGCCTGGGCATCAAAAAGATTTCTGCCAAAGAAGTAAGAAGCAAAGGAGCTGAAAATATTGTTCGGTCAATCCTTCGTTATTTATCGGATTGTACGGACATCTACCTCTCCTTCGACGTGGATTGCTTAGATGCCTCTATCTCAAAAGGAACAGGAACACCCGTTGGGAATGGACTACGGGAACGAGAGGCCGAGGACTTGGTCAGTAAGTTTATGCAGAATAGAAAAATTTGCTGCCTGGAAATCACAGAGGTTAATCCCACGTTGGATAAAGAAAATCTAATGGCAGAAATTGCATTTAATATTCTGCAGCGAAGCGTCAATATCCTTATGATGAACTAAAAGTAGCCTGCAGCCCTTGTAAAAAAGACCGCGGCTGAAATCCCAGTTCCTGTTTTGATTTATCAATGATCAACCCTGTAATCAAGGGCCTGCGAGCGGGCTGTTTAAATGCATTTGAGTTGGTTCGTATCAATAACGCAGGATCGAGTCCAAGGTAATTTGCAGTTTGTAGTGCCATCTGATAAGGAGTCAAGACCTCCTCTCCACACAAATGATAAATTCCGTTGGCGCGCTTTTGCAAAAGCAGGAGTAAACCGTTTACCAGATCCTCCACGTATGTGGGTGTTCTGATTTGATCATCGACAACCGCATAGGGCTGTCCAGCATTTAATTTCTCTTGTACAATTGAGAGTAAGTTAGAACGCCCAGTCATAGGTCGGCCATATACTAAAACAGTTCTTACAATTGACCAAACTCCAGGGTATGAACGCACCAACAATTCTGCTTCTGCTTTTGTAACTCCATAATGATTCACAGGGTTTACCAAATCCTCCTCTTTATAATTCCCACTATTCCCATCAAAAACAAAATCAGTAGAGATGTAGCAAAATGGAGTACAAGATATTGTAGCCAACTCCAATAACAAACTTGTGCCTGCCGTATTGATCCTGGTGGCTAATTCCTTGTTTAATTCACAATCATCGGGCTTCCCGATTGCAGCTGCATGAAAAATAAAATCAGCAGCAGCCTGACTAACGATCGTTCTGGTTTGATTGCTATCAACCAAATCCATTGGGAAATAGCTAAAATTTGGTGTTCCAATGAATGGTAATCGGCATTCTCCTCTACCGGTAGCCACCACTTGATAGCCGTGCGATAATAATGCACGACAGAGGTAATAACCTAAAAAACCATTGGCACCTGTAACCAGTATTTTCATAGAGTAAAGCTAAAGAAAACACGTACCTTAGCATCTTAATTTTTTTCAAGACATGTCATCTAAAGTAACCAAGATTGGAGTTTTGACCTCAGGTGGAGATTCTCCCGGTATGAATGCTGCTATCCGTGCCGTGGTAAGAACAGGTCTCTACTACGGATTAGAGGTTTATGGGATCATGCGTGGCTATCAGGGATTAATTGAAGATGATATCATTAAAATGAACGGCCGTTCAGTTGCCAATATTATTCAACGTGGTGGAACGATTTTAAAAACCGCTCGCTGTTTGGAGTTTATGGAGAAAGAAGGACGGCAAAAAGCGTATGACAATCTCAAAAAAAGAGGAATCGACGGACTAGTAATTATCGGTGGAGATGGTTCATTTAGGGGAGCCAACAAGTTTAGTAGTGAATTCAATATTCCCTGTATTGGTCTTGCGGGCACCATTGATAAGGATATCTCGGGTACCGATTTCACTATCGGTTTTGACACCGCTGTGAACACAGCGGTAGAAGCAATTGATAAAATTAGGGATACCATGGATGCCCATGATCGAGTTTTTGTGATTGAAGTAATGGGGCGTGATGCAGGATACATTGCATTACATAGCGGGATTGCCACTGGTGCAGAGAATATTTTAATTCCAGAAAGAAAGACAGACATCAACTCCATCATAAAATCATTAAAGGAGAAGGAGCGTCGGAAAAAAATGGTTAATCTGATTGTGGTGGCTGAAGGAGATGATTTCGGCGGAGCAGATCAGGTCAGTAAAGTATTAAAGGAAAATCTTCCAAAGGCGGAAATCAGAGTATGTATTTTAGGGCACATCCAACGAGGTGGTTCTCCCAGTTGCCTTGATCGAATCATTGCAAGCCGAATGGGATATCATGCCGTAGAAAGTTTAATACAAGGTCGACATAATGTGTTTGTTGGAATTCAGGATAATAAAATGAACTACATACCCCTGGAAAAAGCGGTGAAAACGAAGGGTAAAATCAGTGACGAATGGCTGGACATCGTAAAAATCCTGGCCAGCTAAAATTGAATTCTTATGACAAAAAACATTGATAAATATCTTCACCAGGAATATGATAACGAAGCAGGTCGACAACATGCCACCAAACGTACCAAAATTGTGGCAACCGTGGGCCCCTCCTGCAATACCTACGAAAAGCTTTTGGAATTAGTAAAAGCGGGTGTGAATGTATTTCGATTAAATTTCTCTCACGGAAAGCACGAAGAAAAAGCAACGATCATTGAGTTTATCCATCAGATCAATAAAAGTCAGCCTTACAATATCTCAATTTTAGCAGACCTGCAAGGTCCAAAACTCCGCGTAGGTGAGCTAACGGATGGAGCCATTGAACTAAAATCAGGAGAAAGCTTCTTATTCACCAACGAAAAAATAATTGGCACGAAAGATCGCATTTTTGTCTCTTACGACAACTTGCACAATGATGTCAAAAAGGGTGAGAAAATTCTTATTGATGATGGAAAAATTGAAGTGGAAGTAGAAGAAATTCTTCCCTCGCATGATGTACGTGTAAAGGTATTGTTGGGCGGAACCCTTTATCCCAAAAAAGGAGTAAACCTACCCGATACAAATATTTCGCTTCCCGCACTCACACCCAAAGACCTGGAGGATCTCTCCTTCATCTTTCAGCATCAAATTGACTGGATTGCCCTTTCGTTTGTACGAACACCTGCTTGTATTAAACAGCTAAAAGATATCATCGCTAAACATAAGCACACGGCAAAAGTGATTGCAAAGATTGAAATGCCAAAAGCAATCAAAAACTTACGTGAGATCATATTAGAAAGTGACGGCATCATGATTGCACGAGGAGATCTTGGCGTTGAGTTACCCGTGGAAGAAGTGCCACTCATCCAAAAGGATATCATCAAAAAATGCATTCATCGTGCAAAACCGGTGATCGTGGCCACCCAGATGATGGAAAGCATGATTGATCGCGTCAAACCGAACCGAAGTGAAATAACCGATGTAGCAAACGCTGTATTAGAAGGCGCGGATGCTTTGATGCTAAGTGGAGAAACCGCAGTAGGCAATCATCCTACCCTGGTGATTGAAACTATGACCCGAATCATATTGGAAGTGGAGGCAAAAGCATATTACTATAACCGAGATGAAATGCTGCGACCACAAGCACACTCTCCTTCCTTACTCAGTGATGCCATCTGTTACAATGCTTGTAAACTAGCTGAGGACGTTACTGCAGAAGCTATTATTGGAATGACACAAAGTGGCTACACAGGTTTTATGTTAAGTAGCTACCGACCCAAAGCACCTGTGTATGTTTTTACTAAAAAAAGACATTTAGTGAACCAACTCAGTCTCTCGTGGGGGGTACGCGCTTTCTTTTATGATGAGGAAGAGAGTCTGGATGATATTTTCCAAGACCAAATTGACATCTTAAAAATCAGACGCTTTCTCAAGAAGGGAGACGTAGTTGTAAGCACGGGGAGTACACCAGTACACTTACACTTACCTACGAATGTGTTGAAAATAGCTACCGTTGAGTAAGTGAGATATTAAAGTGCTCTCACTTTAATATTACGGAACCAAACCAAATCCCCATGGTCCTGTAATCCTATTTTACCTTGCTGATACGTGCCAAATCCACTCATTTTTGCAAACTTACTTCCGGCAATTAATCTCCTCCAATTCTCTCCCCAAAGCTGAGTAGCAACCACGTTTACACCATTTAGCCAAAAATCTAATTGCCCATCAACACATCTTATCTCCACTTGGTTCCACTGTCCATGAGGACGGACTGTTTCTTCTTTGCATGATAACAAATCATAAAGATCCCCTGCACGATGTTTGATTATTTTACTGTCGGCATGCCCGTTATTGTCCAGCACCTGCATTTCAGGGGCCGACATCCATGGCCACTTATACTTTGCTGTATCCTCGTGGATATAGAACATAATACCGCTATTACCATTTTGTGCAATTTTCCACTCTAGTTTTAAATGGAAATTTTTAAAGGACTTATCCGTTACGATATCCCCCCCATCCAATACCTGCCAATCATTTTTTTGTGTGGGATCTAACAGGAGCATCCCATCTTCAACTTTCCAGGCTGCCCCTACCGGCTTTCCTCCATACTTATGCCAACCATTTGTTGATTTTCCATCAAACAAAAGCATCCAGCCCTCTTTTCTTTCATCACGGGACAAGGTATTAGGTTTCTGTTGCGCCGCAGCACCGAGGGTAATAACAAAAAACAAAAAAATTAATTGTGATCGTAACATACAAACTAGTTTAAGGTTAAGATATACCGTACCATGGTTTCTGCATCCTCTTGTGAAATAGATGGATGTGGCGTCATTGGAACATTTCCCCAATTACCCGATCCTCCTTGAATAATCGTACGGGCCAGTGCCGTAACCACATCATTAGGAGCACCGGCATATTTATTAGCAATTTCTTTATAAGAGGGTCCAATTAATTTGTCGTCAATCTTATGGCAGGTCAAACAATCACTCTTACCCACCAATGCAAGTCCCTTGACATAAACCGGATCTTTTGCAATTGCAGTGGAACTGGCAGGGGGCGTTAATCCATCAGCCTTTTCATCGGCTTGCTTTGTGCCGGTCTGACAAGCAAAAAATGGGAGCAATACAATCAGAAAAAATATGAAACGAGATGCCATTTCAAAAAAAGTTTAGAAACTAAAAATAAGATTTAATCTAATCCCAATAATTTTCTATTCCCAGCAACGTCAGTTCCGCTGGATGCAAAATCGTCAAAGGCTCTTTCCGTTACACGTATAATATGATTATTGATAAACGAAGCTCCTTCCTCTGCACCCTGTTCAGGATGTTTGATACAGCATTCCCACTCCATCACAGCCCACCCTGCATAATCGTACTGAGCGAGTTTGCTAAAAATTGATTTAAAATCGACTTGTCCGTCACCAGGGGAACGATAACGTCCTGCCCGGTTAGCCCAAGATTGATATCCTCCAAATGTGCCCTGTTTACCCGTAGAATTAAACTCTGCGTCCTTTACGTGAAAGGCTTTAATTCGTTGGTGATAGTGGTCAATGTAAGCTAAATAGTCTAGTTGCTGTAGTACAAAATGAGAAGGATCGTACAATAAACAGGCTCTGGGATGTTGTTGTACGGCGTCCAAAAATAGTTCGTAGGTAACCCCATCGAAAATATCTTCACCAGGATGCACCTCATAGCAAACATCAACTCCGCATTCATCAAAATAGTTAAGTATCGGCATCCATCGGCGGGCCAATTCTTTAAACCCCTCCTCCACCAGGCCTGCAGGCCTTTGTGGCCAAGGATGAAATGTGTGCCAAAGTAAGGAACCACTAAAAGTAGGATGGGCGGTTAGTCCCATATGTTGAGATGCCTTGGCACCATATTTTACTTGCTCTATAGCCCATAAAGTTCTGGCTGCAGCATTTCCTTTTACTGCTGCAGGGGCAAACCCATCAAATAAAGTGTCATAAGCAGAATGAACTGCTACCAGCTGTCCTTGCAAATGAGTAGATAGCTCTGAAATAGAAAGACCACATTCTTCCACAAGGCCTTTTATTTCGTCTGCGTAAGTTTTGCTAGTAGCGGCCTTTTTCAAGTCAATACAACGAGGATCCCAGGTGGGAATTTGAACTGCTTGGTATCCTAATGATTTAACCCATTGACAGATTGAGCGCAAATCATTATAGGGCGCATGCTCCCCCATAAATTGTGCTAAAAAAATACCTGGTCCTTTAATTGTAGTCATAAATATTCATTATTGAATAAAATCAACCCAAGCCTTTATTTGACTAGAGCGAATCATCGTTTCAACAAATGCCATGCCTCGTACACCTTCTTTGGTTCCAGGAAAATCAACACACAGAGAAGAAGGTATTTCTCCATTTTCCTTTGCTATAATGGAAAGTGCAAAATTGCGGTAAAGATTTGCGAATGCCTCCAAATATCCTTCTGGATGCCCGGCGGGAGTGCGTGAGTTATGGGTAGCGTATTCCCCTAAATAACCTGCGCCCGCTCGCCAACATTCCGATGGACGATCTGGCCATTCAAGACGTAATGAATTATTTTCTTCCTGCCTCCAGGACAAACCGCCTTTCTCTCCGTAAACTCGAATAGAAATATTATTCTCTGCACCTGCTGCAATTTGAGTTGCCATTAATACACCAGATGCTCCATTGTTGAATTCTAATAATGCAGCACCATCATCGTCTAATTTTCGTCCAGCAACAATAGTATTCACCGATGCACAGAGCCGACTCACCTCAAGACCCGTAACATACTCAGCCAAATTAAAGGCGTGTGTACCAATATCTCCTATCGCCCCTCCTATTCCACTACGCCTAGGGTCTGTTCTCCAATCTGCTTGCTTTTGCTTACTTCCCTCGAGATAATCGTGTAGCCACCCTTGCGGATATTCCACAAATACTTTTCGAATGTTCCCCAAGATTCCGGATTGAACAAGCTGACGAGCTTGTTTTACCATTGGATAACCCGTGTAGGTATGACAAAGTAAAAAAGAGCAAGTAGACTGTTGGATCTTTTGATGTAAGATTCTGGCTTCTTCTAATGAAAATGTCATTGGTTTTTCCAACACCACATGAAAACCGGCCTCTATGGCCATCCTGGCGGGCTCGAAATGCAAATGATTAGGTGTAACTATCGTTATCACATCAGCCCGAACTCCTACAGGGAGCAAAGCCTCTTTCTGGATCAATGTTTGAAAAGAGGAATATACCCGATCCGGGTTCAGCAACAATTCCTCGCCCGTTATTTTAG
>BJGL01000024.1 GCA_014190475.1 Bacteroidota bacterium | reverse complement strand
AAAAGTAGTGATTCTGGGTGCGGGTGTTGCCGGACTACAAGCGATTGCTACTGCAAAGCGCTTAGGGTCTGTTGTAGAAGTTTTTGATACACGACCTGCTGTGAAAGAAGAGGTCATGAGTCTGGGTGCAAAATTTATCGAAGTGGAAGGAGCTGCCGATGCTAGTAAGGCTGGTGGGTATGCCGTTGAGCAGTCTGAAGATTATCAGCGTAGACAGCGTGAACGGATTTCTCAATCTGCAGCTAAAGCGGATATCATTATTACCACTGCGCAGATTCCAGGAAAAAAAGCTCCACTCTTAATCACTGCCGACATGATTGCTTCCATGCGAAATGGATCGGTAATCATTGATTTGGCTGCTTCAACGGGAGGAAACACACCCTTTACGAAAGATGCTGAGCGTGTTAATCAAAATGGAGTAATAATTGTAGGTGCATCCAGTTTACCTGCAACGCTTCCCGCGGATGCAAGCAAATTATATGGTAAGAATGTGCTCAATTTCTTCCAGTTGCTGGTAGATAAAACAGGTGCCTTGCAATTGAATTGGGAAGACGAGCTGGTAAAAGGCGCTTGTGTAACCTATCAGGGAAAAATTGTTAATGAAAAAATCGCTTCAAGCTTATAAAAATGGAACAACTATTATCTTGGATCAGCGTACATCAGGAAATTCTATATATCGTTATCCTGATGATTTTTGTGGGTATTGAGGTTATTGGTAGAGTACCCAGTGTTTTGCATACGCCATTGATGAGTGGTGCCAATGCCATACATGGCGTTGTTATTATCGGCGCCATCATTGTAATGGGGAAAGCGGCTTCTTCCAATTACCTGGCCTTGATACTAGGATTTATCGCTGTGATTGTTGGAACATTAAATGTGGTGGGTGGTTTTGTAGTTACTGACCGGATGTTGGAGATGTTTTCAAAGAAGAAAAAATAATCCTGAAATAAAAAAAGATACTTGTGGAACTGAATCTTCTTACTTTTTTATACCTGGTAGCGTCTGTTACTTTCATTGTGGGTCTTAAGATGTTGTCCCATCCTGCCAGTGCGCGCAACGGCAACAGGGTTGCTGCTATTGGAATGACGCTCGCTATTCTTGGAACCATTTTTTTATATGAAGAAGAGGGTGCTCGCCTGGGAAATTATGGATGGATCTTTGGTGGTATTTTAATTGGAACAGTAGTTGGGACCTTGGCTGCAAAACGCGTCAAGATGACTGCGATGCCCGAGATGGTTAGTTTATTCAATGGAATGGGAGGGGCCTGCGCTGCCTTAATTAGTTTAGTTGAGTTTGACCACCTGGCGCATTTAGATCCCATGATGGCGGGTGTTTTATTGATGGGGGGTGCTGCAAACGCCGTGAAAGGGTTCTTGCTAATTATTGTATTGGGTCTTATCATTGGATCTGTATCATTTGCCGGTAGCATCATTGCCTGGGGAAAGTTGAATGGTTCAATTAAAGACTTTTCTTTTAAAGGACAACATATCTTCAACATTCTTCTACTGGCAGTGATTGTTGCGCTTGCTGCTTATTTGATTGTTTTCTTGCCCGCTAATGCTGTATTTATCTTTTACACAATCTTTTTCCTGTCTTTACTCTATGGTGTATTCTTTGTATTTCCCATCGGTGGTGCGGATATGCCCGTGGTAATTTCGTTGTTGAATTCATTTACCGGAGTTGCCGCGGCTTGTGGAGGTTTTCTATATGACAATAAAGTAATGCTTACCGGGGGAATTCTGGTTGGTGCTGCAGGAACATTACTCACCATACTCATGTGTAAGGCAATGAATCGTTCGCTTACGAATGTGTTGATCGGTTCATTTGGCGGGGGTAGTAGTTCAGCGGTTGCTGCTGCGGGCGGTGCTGTTGGCTCACATAAAGAAATTAGTCTGAGCGATACGGCAGTTTTAATGAGCTATGCCTCCAAGGTTTATATTGTTCCCGGTTATGGACTTGCTGTTGCACAAGCACAGCATGCCTGTCATGAATTAGAAAAGTTACTCGAGTCAAAAGGGGTTGACGTGAAATATGCTATTCACCCTGTTGCAGGTCGTATGCCAGGTCACATGAATGTATTATTAGCAGAGGCTGATGTTCCCTATGAGAAATTACTTGAAATGGAACAAGCTAATGATGAGTTTTCAACTACTGATGTTGTTTTGATATTGGGCGCTAATGATGTGGTAAACCCCGCAGCAAAGTCTGATCCTGCTTCACCAATATATGGCATGCCAATATTGGATGTAGAGCTCGCTAAACATGTAATTGTAAACAAAAGAAGTATGAAACCTGGTTATGCCGGTATCGAAAACGAGTTATTTTTCCGCCCGAAGACTTCTATGTTGTTTGGTGATGCTAAAAAAGTACTCCAAGAACTGGTTGCAGAGATCAAGAATCTCTGATTCTGCTTAGTTTTAATACGTGCTACTCCCTTCTTCTTTTCTAGAATCGTTAGACGGTCTGCCGGGCTATGATCGTGCGCTTTTTGAAGCGGCCCATGCTCATGCAGATCCTATTACCTCCATCCGTATTAATCCATCAAAGCCAGTGGATTTATCATTTTCTTTGGAGCGTGTTCCTTGGACCTTGTTCGGTTCTTATGTGAACCCTCGTCCTTCTTTTACATTTGATCCCAATTTTCATGGAGGAGCTTATTACGTTCAAGAGGCAAGTAGCATGCTACTTGAACAGGCTTTTATACAATCGGGGCTACAAAACCAGTCTATTCGTGCATTGGATCTTTGTGCGGCACCCGGTGGTAAGGCAACGCATCTCCATTCATTATTGGCACCAGAAAGCTTATTAGTCGCTAATGAAGTGATCCGTGCCCGAACTGGTTTGCTTCGTGATAATATAGTTAAGTGGGGAGCAGAAAATGTAGTGGTTACTCAAAATGATCCAGGTCAATTTGAACGGTTACCCGATTATTTTGATTGGATAACCTTGGATGCCCCCTGTAGTGGAAGTGGGATGTTTAGAAAAGATCATGAGGCGATTACAGCATGGACACCTGCACAGGTAAATCATTGCGCCCTCAGGCAACAACGTATTTTGCAGTCAGCTTGGAAGGCGCTTAAGCCCGGAGGAATTTTATTTTACGCTACTTGTTCCTATTCTGCTGCAGAAAACGAGGCAATAGCTGATTGGTTTATCAAAGAGTATGAAGCAGTTTTTCAGCCCATTCAACTTGATTCCTCCTGGGGAGTTGTTGAAACTAAAAATGGGTATCGTTGCTGGCCTCACTTTGTAAAAGGGGAGGGCTTCTTTTTTACCTGCCTAAAAAAAATCCATTCCGATGTAGCGGTTAATCCGAGCTATCGATTTGAAAAATCAAAGCAAATCAAAAAGGCCACTCTTTATCCCTCGCTCAACGGATGGGTGGAGCTAGCGGGTATGGAAGTGATGGAAATAGGGGAGGAATTAATGGCATTGCCAAAAATGTATCAGGCGGATTGGCAACTAATTCAACAGGCGTTAAATCCGCTCTATGCCGGAATCCGGTTGGGAAAATGGATGCGTGATAAGTTAGTACCGGATCATGCCCTGGCATTGTCTAATCGGTTGTCTTCTGCCGTAGCAAAATTACCACTCGATAAGCAACAGGCTATTGCGTACTTACAGCGAAAAGAAATTAATGCTGATTTTGGAACCAAGGGTTGGGTGGTAGCGGCTTATCAAGGGTTATCGTTGGGCTGGTTAAATGTTCTATCAGGTCGCGCCAATAATTATTACCCCAAGGGATTACGAATATTGAAAGATCATCTGTAGTTTCAATTTAACAGGCCTTACTTCAAAACCGATAGCCTTGCAAAAAGGGAGTAATAGGCATTTTCTTTTTCCCTTCGAGTTGTAGCTCCTCTATTTGAATCCATCCATCCTGGCAGGCAAATCGAAGAAAATTTTTACCGTCCGTGTCAATTGTGCCGGGAGGAACACTAATTTTTTCTTCCAGGGGAGTGGCTTTATAAATTTTCAATAATTTTCCATCCAGTTTTGCAAAGGCCCCAGGCAAGGGTGATAATCCACGAATCAAATTATTGATAGCAGTTCCAGCGCAATTCCAATCGATTTCTCCTGTTTCTTTTTGCAACTTTGGAGCTGCTTTTAGTAGTTGCTCAAAGTTGCTTTGTGGTACAGGTGTTATTTTTTCTTGGACATATCGCTCAATTGTTTCCGTTAGTACTTTGGCGCCCATCACCTTTAATTTGTTATATAAGGTTCCAAAATTATCAGTCTGCTCAATCTCTAATTCCCGCTGTAGCAAAAGATCTCCTGTATCAATTTCATGCTTGAGCAAAAAAGTGGTAACACCTGTCTTTTTTTCGCCGTTGATTAATGCCCAATTGATAGGGGCAGCGCCGCGATAGTTTGGTAAAAGAGAACCATGTAAATTAATGGTGCCCATTGGGGGAAGTGCCCACACTACTTCGGGAAGCATTCTGAATGCAACTACTACTTGCAAATCTGGTTTCCATGCTGCCAGTTGCTCCAGGAATTGGGGATCCTTTAATTTGAGCGGTTGGAGAAGGGGGATCTTGTTTGCAACCGCCAACTCTTTTACGGGGCTTTGTTGTAATGCAAGCCCTCTGCCAGCTGGTTTATCTGGAGCAGTAATAACACCCACTACATTTAATCCGCCGTCCAGTAGTGCTTGTAGACTGGCTACAGCAAAGTCTGGCGTGCCCATAAACACTATCCGAATTGACTTAGGATCTTTGTTCATGGATGCGAAAGTACAAAATGTACCAAGGCTTACTCAAAGTCCTTATAAAGTAAATATCTTTTTCTGATGGCTTTGAATTGTGACAACTGGGGTTCCCAGCTTTGTCTTATTTCTTGCTCAGTTTTACCATTCTTGATTTGTTCCATCAGTGCATTATTGCCTGCGAGTTTATTAAAAAATGAAAGCGTGGGATCTCCCGACTTAGGCATTAAGAAAAAGCTATCTTTTTGAGGAAAAATTCGGTATGCTTCGAGGATCCAGTTCAATTGAATTTTTTGATTGGTTTTTTTTAACACATCCATTGGCGTTCCGCTGTAATCCCAGCCATAACAAATTACTCCATAGTGTTTTGATTTCTTGGCTCCCTCATTGGGGTTTGGTGTGAACTGCACCATATTCTTAGGCAAGGCTGGGTGTCCTATTAATTGAAAGGGTTTATTTGTTCCTCTACCTTCACTGAGTACAGTACCTTCAAAGAGGCAAGTGGTAGGGTAGAGATAGATCGATTGAATTGTAGGTAAGTTTGGCGAGGGACGAACTGGAAGTACATACTTAGACCGGTGATCGTAATTCTTACAGCAAATTACGATGAGCTGAAATGCTTCTTTGTTAACAAGTTCGTTATTCCACTCACTATTGGTACAAAGAATCAGCGGTTTGTTTTTATCAGATTTAGAGAGACTTGATTTGGCCATTGCCGCTTGTGCCGGTACCAGTTGGTCTTCCGCGATTGCCATGGATTCCTCTTGTTTTTTTTCTTGTTTTATCCAGCGTTCACCCAATAACATCCACGCATATTCACCAATTGTCATACCATAGACAATGGGTATTGGTTGCATCCCAATAAAAGATTTATAGGGGGGTTGCAATACGGGCCCATCCACATAAAATCCATTGGGATTAGGTCTGTCCAGTATTATCAAAGGCTTATTGAATCGCATCGCTGACTCTATGTAGGCTTCCAGCGAGGAAATGAATGTATAAAATCGAACTCCTACATCCTGGATGTCAAAAACGAGAATATCAACTTGTTCTAAATCCTTTTTTTCAGGTCCTCTTTTAGCGCCATACAAAGAGACAACTGGAATGCCAGTTTCCTTGTCAACGTAGTCGCCCACTTTTTCACCGGCATCCGCCGTACCTCTGAATCCATGTTCAGGCCCAAAAATTACCCGAATATCTATACCCAAGCTTAGTAGGGTATCGACCAAGTGCTTTCTGCCCACCATGGATGTTTGATTGGCAAAAATGCCAACTCGTTTTTCTTTTAACAGCGGAACATAGCTATCTATTTGCTGTGCACCGGATTCGATAATTGCTTCTGCAGAATTCCTCTTTGGAGGAATTGCTTTTTGAGCAAAGCCTATTTGGTAACATAAAATAGCAAGTGCCAGAATGATAGTAGTTCGCATACGGATTTTTTTAACAGACCTGAAAGTACATAAATCTGTTTTGAAAAAGGCTTTGGACTCCCTCAATTCCTTTACCTTGCATCGTAAAATAACTAATATGGCAGCAGTTAAAACGGGCGATAAAGTAAAAGTGCATTACCATGGTAAGTTAACCAATGGGGAGACCTTTGATTCCTCTGCAGGAAGAGAGCCGCTACAGTTTGAAGTGGGCAGCGGAGCTGTGATCAAGGGTTTTGATGACGGGGTCACCGGGATGCAGGTTGGGGAAAAGAAAACTATTCAAATCCCTTTTCTGGAGGCTTATGGTCCTCATAGCCCTGAGATGGTAATCGATATGCCAAAAGATAGATTTCCGGAGGATATGACTATTTCTATTGGCATGCCTTTGCATATGAGCGACGGTCAGGGAAGAAATTTTCAAGTTACAGTCATTGAGATATTAGAGAGTTCTGTGAAGTTAGATGCCAACCACCCATTAGCAGGTAAAGACTTGGTATTTGATTTGGAGTTGGTTGACATAGAAGGGGCTAGCCCATTGATTATTATGCCTTAATTTTTTATACCAAATACACTTGTTCGATTCTTATACATTTACTGTTACAGATCGGTTTTTGCGGTATGTTCAAATTGATACGCAGAGTGATCCGCATGCCACTTGTTTCCCTAGTACATCAAAGCAACTTGAGTTATCAAAGTTGTTAGTGCGTGAATTGCAAGAGATGGGCGTTACAGATGCTTCCTTAGATCAATGGGGGTATGTGATGGCTACGATCCCCGCTACCACCACCAACAGCCATTGTCCTACGATTTGTTTTTGTGCGCATGTTGACACTGCACCCGATTGTACAGGTACAAATGTCAAGCCAATCTTACATCAGCACTATCAAGGTCAGGATTTGATTTTGCCAGATGACCCTTCTCAGGTGATCCGCATGGCCGATTATCCGTACCTAGCAACAAAGTTGGGAGAGGATATCATCACGGCATCGGGCACCACGTTGTTAGGCGCAGATGATAAAGCGGGTGTTGCAATTATCATGGATTTCGCTCACTTTTTAATAAAAAATCCCGCTATTGAACATGGCCCAGTTCGACTATTGTTTACTCCGGATGAGGAGGTGGGGCGGGGAACCGAAAAATTAGATTTAAAAAAACTGGGTGCTGATTTTGGCTACACCTTGGATGGTGGAGATATAGGATCATTAGAGGATGAAACCTTTAGTGCCAACGCTGTTAAGATTACATTTCAGGGTATCATTGCTCATCCGGGTATGGCAAAAGGTAAAATGGTGAACGCCATAAAGCTAGCCAGCACCTTTCTCGAGCGTCTACCAAAGGATTCGCTTTCTCCAGAGACCACAGCGGGCAGAGAAGGTTTTGTTCATCCCATGGAAATTAATGGGATTGCTGACCAGTGCGTAGTTGAATTTTTAATCAGGGACTTTGAAACTGCAGGGCTAGAAACTAAACAGCAATATTTAAAAGGGCTCGCTCAACAAGTTTGTGCAGTTCATCCGGGCACTCATTTTACAATGGAAGTGAGAGAGCAGTACCGAAATATGAAAGAGGTCTTAGATCAACATCCTCATGTTACAGCATTGGCTCGAAAAGCGATGGAAATTGCAGGAGTCAAGGTTAAAACAGAATGTGTCCGTGGAGGTACAGATGGATCCAGACTATCATTTATGGGGTTGCCCTGTCCGAATATCTTTGCAGGGGAGCAGGCAGTTCACTCGCGTCATGAGTTTGTTTGCGTACAGGATATGCAAAAATCTGTAGAGACCTTAGTACATTTGGTAAAGCTGGCTGCAACGCAATAACGCGTTGTGTAAAACTTCAATACTATGCAGTTCTTAAGTTGGTTATGGGAAAATTGGTATGTCTTGGTTTTGTTGATTATCTTTTTTTCCGGACTATTTACAGTAAACCAAGGTTATGTGGGTGTAATCACCATGTTCGGAAAGTATCGTCGTATTGTTCGTCCGGGGCTTAACATTAAAATTCCAGTATTAGAAGTTATTTACAAGCGGGTCTCTGTACAAAATCGTTCTGTAGAATTAGAATTTCAGGCAGTTACACAGGATCAGGCCAATGTTTATTTTAAAAGTATGCTGCTTTATGCCGTACAGAATGCCGAAGAGGAGACTATTAAAAAAGTTGCGTTCAAGTTTATTGCTGAAAAAGATCTGATGCAAGCATTGATCCGAACTATCGAAGGTAATATTCGCTCTTTTGTAGCTACTAAAAAACAAGCAGAGGTGTTGGGACTGCGCAGAGAGATTGTTCAATACGTAAAAGTTGAGGTAGATCATTCCTTGGAAGAGTGGGGATACCATTTGTTAGATCTTCAAATCAACGATATCACTTTTGATAAATTGATTTTGGATTCTATGAGTAAAGTGGTTGCCTCAAATAACTTAAAGGCTGCTGCAGAAAATGAGGGTCAAGCGCTCTTGATTACAAAAACAAAGGCTGCAGAGGCTGATGGTAACGCTATCAAAATTTCAGCGGAAGCAGAAAAGGAAGCTGCACGTCTCAGAGGACAAGGGGTGGCCTTATTCAGAATGGAAGTGGCAACGGGTATGACGGAGGCTGCGGAGCAGTTAAAACAGGCAAATCTCGATACAAACGTGATCCTATTCAGTATGTGGACTGAAGCTGTAAAGAATTTTGCTGAATATGGTAAGGGTAACGTGATATTCTTGGATGGTAGTCCTGACGGAATGGAGCGAACCATGAAACAAATACAGGCATTTATGGTAAAGCAAGCGGGTACCAGTAACCCAGCCTAGTCTTGTTAATGATCCGTGAAAACAAGTATGGTTACACCAAATGGTGGAGTACATACGTTTATTGATTGGTTATACACTGCTGTTAAAAAATAATAAAAGCCAACTTTCTAATACAATCCTATTTTAGCCTTAAATAAATCTTGCTATGATTGATCTTTTGCAGGTGAATGGAGTAGCTGTAACGCCTACGGTTGCAGGCGATGCAAACCAAGACGGATTTTTGACATTATGGGAGTTATTGTCTACGGGTGGCTGGATCATGGTGCCGCTTGGGATCATGTTACTGTTGGCTGTTTACATCTTTATTGAAAGATACCTTGCCATAAGAGCTGCTGGGCGTATTGATGATAATTTCATGAACATCATCAGGGATCATTTAGTAACGGGAAATATTGCGGCTGCCAAAAGTTTTACCCGAAACACTAATAATCCTGTAGCAAGAATCATTGATAAAGGAATACAGCGGATTGGAAAACCCATCGAGTTGATCGAAAAAAGTATGGATAATGTGGGCGTGTTGGAGATGTACAAATTAGAGAAGAATCTAGCTGTCTTATCAGTTGTCGCTAAAGCCGCACCCATATTTGGTTTTGTTGGAACGCTAGTAGGATTGATGCAATTATTCTCTGCTATTAACACAACCAATGAATTTGAGGTGGCTACTATTGCAGGAGGTATTTACACCAAGTTGATTACTTCTATTTCAGGCCTTATAATTGGATTGCTGGCCTACCTGGGGTATAGTTTTTTGCAAACTTTGATTGAAAAGACTAGCCATAAAATGGAGGCTGCCTCTGCTGATTTTCTAGATCTATTACAAGAACCTAGCCAATCCTAATTTGTCCATGCGATTTAGAAAGAAGAAGTTGCACGAATCGGAAGTCTTTACAGACTCTCTTAATGATATACTGTTCATATTGCTAATGTTCTTTTTAATTGTGGCAACTCTGGCTAATCCTAATGTTATTAAAGTGGGACTCCCCAAGGGAACTAAAGACACGAAGGCCAAGCAGCATATCATGGTATCCATAGATAAAAACCAGCAATTTTACATCGGAACTACCGCTGTTGCCGCCTCGGCTTTTGACTCCTCCTTATCAAAAGAAATTGCACGATACAGAACGCAAACCGATACGCCAACCGTTGTAATCAATGCCGACACTACGGCCTATTACGGAGAGGTTTATCGCATTATGTTGTTGGCAAAAAAAGAACGAGCAAAAGTAGTGGCGCGAATCGATTAAGCCATCCAGGCACGAATCATTCGCTCTTTTCCCTGCATATCAAGTTTGATTTCACAACGCAATCCCATTTCTTTCCATACCTGTGAAAGCTGGCCAGCGTAACGGGGATTGATCTCACAAAATAATTGACTTTCACTCTTCTTCTTCTCTAAAAAAAGTGAAGCGAGCGCTCGATAGTAAAGCAAGGGGTCTTCAGACGGAGTGAATAATGCCTCTGCGGGTTCAAATTCTAGCACCTGTGGTGCCATCTCTTTCTTCTCCACGGGTGTAACATAGGGAGGGTTGCTTACTATGAAATCTAAATTGGGTAACCGTTGCCAATCAAGTTGATTAAACAGATCTTGATGAATAAAATTAATGGAAGCGCCAAGCGCTATGGCGTTCTGCTCAGCGATATGTAGGGCGGCTGAACTTTTTTCCAGGGCCCAAACTTTGGCGCTTCTGATTCTTCGTTTTAAGGAAATGGCAATACAGCCACTTCCTGTACCCACGTCCAGTATTTCTAAATTTTCTACAGGGAATTTGCAATTACAGATTACCCATTCAACCAGTTCTTCTGTTTCGGGTCGTGGAATTAATACCCCAGGCTCAACAATAAAACGAAATCCACTGAACCAGGCTTCTTTCAATACATATTGCAGGGGTTCTTTGTTAAGTAATCTATTAACCTGTTGTTCCAACATTGCACTCATCTCCTGCGTAAGGGGCGATTGTTGAATCCTACTCCAGTCTTTTTTCTCTGCTTGTAATTGGTGCAGTAGTAACTCTCGGGCAATTGCAGCACATTCCTCATCATCGTATAGGCTGCTAATTCTTGATTCAATCCACCGGGCTGTTGCGGCTACATTCATACATGCAAACTTA
The DNA here is from genome assembly GCA_014190475.1 of Bacteroidota bacterium. Taxonomy (GTDB): domain Bacteria; phylum Bacteroidota; class Bacteroidia; order Chitinophagales; family Chitinophagaceae; genus JJ008. Next base: position 18,571 of record BJGL01000024.1, on the reverse strand, counting down.
CTAGCATATAAACTTTCGAGCTACATTCATTTAGTAGATTTGTAAAGTGGATTCCTTTGAATTTAAAACGGTGATTAAAACGGGCAAGTCTGTCTACACCGATCGCGGAAGTAGGTTTTTGGGATTTGCGTTTTCCATCGATGGTAAGCCTCAGTTCAAGGAGCGAATGAGTGCAATTGCTAACCTTCATCCCAAGGCGTCTCAGTTCTGTTATGCTTACAGAGTCGGTTACGATGGGTTGGTATGGCGTTGTAGTGATAATGGCGAACCCGCTGGGGTGGCGGGTCGGCCAATATTGGGGCAACTTGATAGTTTTGGCTTAAGCTGTGCGGCCGTAATAGTAGTTAGATATTTTGGTGGAACCTTACTCGGTGTGCCGGGATTGATTCAGGCATACCGCACTGCTGCTCGGTTTTCAATTGAGCATGCAACATTGGGTGAAAAACCAATTGTCAAGGCTGGTTGGATCTGTTATGATTATACACAGGAGCATCATGTACACCGCATTCTTCAACAGTTCACCATTTCAATTTTAGGATTTGAGCAAGGAATCTTTCCAAAAATGCAAGTGGAGATTCCATTACGTAATTATACAAGCGCCCTCGAGGCTATGGCGAGTATCCCTTCCTTACAGTGGAAAGAAAATGGGTAATTCAAGATCTGAAACGTGGGCTAACCACTAGTTCTTTACTGCCGGGTTTGTATTGGTAGAACCCTTCTCCTGATTTAACACCGAGTTTCCCTTCTTTTACTAATTCTTCCAATAGTGTTGAGGCTTTATACTTGGGGTTGTTAAATCCGGCTTCCAATACCTGCATGATGGATAGACAAACATCCAATCCAATCAAATCCGCCAATTGCAGAGGCCCCATTGGATGAGCCATTCCTAGCTTCATGATGGTATCAATTTCTTCAACTCCTGCTACACCTTCCTCTAGACTACAGATTGCTTCGTTGAGCATGGGCATTAGTATACGATTGGAGATGAAACCGGGGAAGTCGTTAACTACACAAGGAACTTTGCCCAGTGCTTTGCTGAGCATAACTGTTTTTTCCGTAATGGTTTGTAAAGTTGCTGGGCTTTTAATGACTTCAACCAACTTCATAACAGGAACGGGATTCATAAAATGCATTCCAATTACTTGCTGAGGACGTTGTGTTGCGTTGGCAATCTCTTGAATTGGAATTGAGGAAGTGTTTGAGGCAAGAATACAGGAGGCGGGAGCGTATCGATCTATTTCTTTAAAAATTTCGAGTTTAATTTTTTTATTTTCAGTGGCCGCCTCTACTACAATTTCTGCTTCCTTGACTCCAGAAGCAATGGTAGTGTCGGTTGTTAATCTTTGTAGTGTTTCTTGTTTGAGTGAGTCGGGTATGGTACCCTTGGCAATCATTCTATCTAAATTCTTTTCAATTGTTTGCAATGCTTTTTGAAGTTGCGCTGTTTGCACATCAATCAGCGTTACTTCCCACCCAGTTTGGGCAAACACTTGTGCAATTCCATTACCCATGGTTCCTGCACCGATTACGGCCATCTTACTCATTCTGCTTATTTTTTTCTTTTAAAATCTCCTCGCTTCCAGGCTTGGATAAAATCGGCCCAAGCGACAGGGTTAAAGATGTTCATTGGTGGAGCCTGTCCCTGATAAACGGCTCTGTTGGCAATTTTATTCATTTGCATTCTGGTGGCTTCTCCGCCATCACCAGGAGTGCTTTGAAGTAACAGCCTACGGGTAGTGGCACTCGTATTTTTTCGAGCAATTTCATAGGCGTCATCCGGCACGGGCACATTGGCAAAGTCTCTTGCAAATTGTTCAGGTGTTGGTCTGGGTTTTAAAACAGTGGCCGGAAGATAAATGGTATCTGCAACCATTAATTGAACAAGGCCATATTGGTTACCGACCAACTCCCTTGGAATCACTACTTTTTTTGATTGATAGCTTACGTGTGTAAATTCAACTTCATCTCCCTTTAACACTACAATTGAAAAAACACCTTGATTATTTGAAAGTGTACCTCGATTTTGTCCTTTTATGGTGATGCTTACGGCTGGTATTCCAATCAGGCTATCGGCTGTCATGACTACTCCGTAAAGTTGCACAACCGAATCCCGTGTGGTCTCAAATTGTGCCTTGACTAACTGAGGTATCAATAGCAGGAGCAAGCAACTATATCGTATGCAACTTTTCAACTGATGCAAAATTAACTGGTTCTGGCCAACCGCTCAACAAAATGGACTTCAATTGGTTAACTTTGCTGGTAACCACACAATATGATTACAACTGAAAAAATACTGGCCGCATTACAAAATGTTCAGGAACCTGATCTGGGAAAGGATTTGGTGACGTTGAACATGGTTCAAGATATTCAAGTGAATGGAACGCAAGTGAGTTTTACCGTTGTTTTAACAACCCCTGCTTGCCCCATGAAGGATATGATGCGTACGGCTTGTGAAAATGCAATCCGCTTATTAGTGAGTAAAGAAGCAGTGGTAACCGTAAATTTCACTGCACAAACAACCTCAAAAAGAGCTGATGCCGGTACAATTTTGCCAAATGTTAAAAATATAATTGCTGTTTTTAGCGGCAAAGGTGGGGTAGGGAAATCTACTGTAGCGGCTAATTTGGCATTGGCACTATCACATGGGGGTGCTTCAGTAGGGCTGATGGACGCTGACATATATGGCCCGAGCGTTCCAATTATGTTTGGTGTTCGAGGCGAACGTCCTTTGATGGAAGATGTGAATGGTAAGGGAATGATTTTGCCGCTTGAACGTTTTGGAATCAAGCTGATGAGTATTGGTTTATTAGTGGACGAAAAAAATGCCGTGGTATGGCGAGGTCCAATGGCTAGTAGTGCAGTAAAACAATTTGTTTCCGATGTGAAATGGGGTGCTTTGGATTATCTGGTTATTGATATGCCTCCAGGCACCGGAGATATTCATCTTACTTTGCTTCAAACGGTTCCCGTAACGGGCGCAGTAATAGTAACAACACCACAAGACGTGGCCCTAGCGGATGCAAAAAAGGGGATTGCCATGTTTGGTCAGGCTCAGTTGAATGTTCCGTTGATTGGATTAGTAGAAAATATGAGTTATTTTTCTCCTGCAGAATTACCCAATAACCGGTATTATATCTTTGGAAAACAGGGAGGGCGACGCTTAGCAGATGAGTATGATATTCCATTTTTGGGCGAAATACCACTAGTGCAATCGATTCGTGAAGGAGGAGATCAGGGGGTTCCAGCTATGATGAATGATGAACCAATCACAAAACAAGCTTTTTCTCAATTTGCTTCGCTGGTTGTACGTAGTATTGCTATGCGAAATGCCAATCTCTCTACTGAAAAAATTGCCACCACTGTGTAACACAATTTGTTAATGAATCGCACTCAACTCATACAAATAATTCGGGAAAGACAATCCTATCTCTGTGTAGGACTGGATACGGACCCAGCGTTATTGCCTGCTTTGTTTCAAGGAAATCCTGAGGGTGTACTGCTTTTCAATAAGGCAATCATCGATGCTACCAGGGCCACTTGTGTTGCTTATAAAATCAATACTGCCTTCTATGAAAGTATGGGAGCAGCGGGGTGGTTGATCATGGATCAAACAGTGCGTTACATTGGGCACAAGCATTTTATTATTGCAGACGCCAAGCGAGGGGATATTGGAAATACTTCTAAGCAATATGCTGCAGCCTTTTTTTCACAGATGGCATTTGACTCGATTACCGTTTCTCCATACATGGGAGAGGATAGCGTAAAGCCATTTCTTACTTTTCCTGATAAGTGGGCAATTGTATTGGGATTGACCTCTAATAGTGGTGCGGCTGATTTTGAGTTGTTGAATTGTGAAGGCACTCCTCTTTACGAACAGGTACTGCGTAAGGTTTCCACCTGGGGTACTCCAAGTAACCTCATGTTTGTAGTAGGGGCAACACAGGCGGAGTCATTCACGCGTATTCGCCAAATATGTCCAGACCATTTCTTTCTAGTTCCGGGTGTGGGTGCCCAAGGAGGTAGTTTGCGTGAAATTTCAGAAAAAGCAATGAATAAAGAAGTTGGTTTGTTAGTGAATGCTAGCCGAGCTATTTTATATGCATCAGCGGGGGATGATTTTGCAGAGGCCGCTGCAAGGGTAGCAAATGAATACCAGGCGGAGATGGCTACTTATTTGTAAGAGCTGATTCCCTTTTCCTTCTTTACTTTTACATTAAATTATCCAAGCGATGGCTGCCAGAACTGATCAGTTTCAACATCCCGATTATTTTGAGCTTGATGCTTTGTTGACCGAAGAGCATAAGATGGTCAGGGATTCTGTTCGTAATTATGTAAAAAAGGAAATCTCACCTATCATAGAAGATTGTGCACAAAAGGCAGAATTCCCCGAGCATATTGTGAAGCAGCTTGGTGAATTGGGATGTTTTGGCCCCACCGTGCCAGTCGAATATGGAGGCGGAGGTTTGGATTATATTTCTTACGGCTTAATGATGCAGGAGCTGGAGCGCGGCGATAGCGGCGTACGTTCAACGGCTTCCGTACAAGGTTCTTTAGTGATGTATCCTATTCAGGCATACGGAAGTGAGGAACAAAAAAAGCACTTCTTACCCAAGCTAGCGAGTGGCGAATGGTTAGGTTGTTTTGGGTTAACGGAGCCCAACCACGGAAGTGATCCATCGAGTATGCTTACGAATTTTCGTGATGCAGGAGACCATGTGATCTTGAATGGAGCAAAGATGTGGATCAGTAATGCTCCTTTTGCGCAGGTGGCGGTTGTTTGGGCCAAGAATGAAAGTGGGGAAGTACAGGGTTTGATTGTGGAGCGAGGTATGAAAGGATTTTCTACACCTACCACGCATGGCAAATGGAGTTTAAGAGCATCTGCTACCGGAGAACTTGTATTCGACAATGTATCCGTACCTAAGAAAAATATTTTACCTGGCGTGAAAGGGTTGAAAGGTCCATTAAGTTGTTTAACCAAAGCTCGGTTTGGAATTGCATGGGGAGCAATTGGAGCTGCTATGGATTGTTATGATACGGCATTGCGTTATGCCAAAGAAAGAGAGCAGTTTGGAAAGCCCATCGCCGGATTTCAATTGCAACAAAAGAAGTTAGCTGAGATGCTTACGGAAATCACCAAAGCTCAACTTTTAAACTGGCGTTTGGGTGTTTTGATGAATGAGGGAAAGGTTACGCCACAACAGGTAAGTATGGCAAAGCGTAACGCGTGTGAGGTGGCCACTACCATTTGTAGAGAGGCAAGGCAGGTGCTGGGTGGAATGGGTATTACGGGTGAATATCCAATTATGCGACATATGATGAATTTGGAAAGTGTGATTACCTACGAGGGAACACATGATATTCATTTGCTGATTACAGGTATGGATATTACCGGTATCAATGCTTTTAAATAAGTAGTCTTTGCGAGTTTTTTTGATTGGTTTTATGGGCGCCGGGAAAACCTGGATGGGGAAGCAAGTTGGCTTGTTAACTGGGTTACCCACTTTTGATCTGGATGTATATATTGAACAGCGGGCGGGTCAATCTATTCCTGCTCTCTTCAAACAAAAAGGAGAGGATTATTTTAGGTCAATGGAGCAAAATAGTTTGCACGAAATAACGGCCGATAACTCCCAATTAGTATTAAGCTGTGGGGGAGGTACGCCCTGTTTTTTTGACAACCTTGAATTCATGAAAAAAAATGGAACTGTTGTTTGGCTTGATCCTCCGGTTTCAATACTGGTTAATCGATTACAAGAAGAAATGAATAGTCGGCCGTTGTTGGCCGAAATAGTTCCATCTGATTTAGAAGATTATGTTCGACTGAAATTGGCAGAACGTTCTACCCATTATGAGCAGGCGCATTATAGAATTCAGGATACAATGGCTGAACCATCCCAGCTTGTTAAACTAATCCAACATGGGTAAAGTAAATTTTTTTCTAGCTTCTGTTTTAACTGCTATTGCTGTAGCAGCAGGTGCTTTTGGTGCACATGGATTACAGCAGCTTACACAGGAGGCTACGGTAATTCAGACCTATCAAACTGCGGTACAATATCATTTTTGGCATGCTGTAGCATTACTGTTAACAGGCTTATCTGCTCCCTATGGTAAAGCCAAGTTCAACTCTTGGGCAAGACAATCCTTTTTAGCCGGGTTGGTTTGTTTTAGTGGCTCCCTGTATTTGCTTACTTACTTGCGGGTGCAGGAGATACAAGCGCTCAAATGGATTGTTTTTGTTACTCCTGTAGGCGGACTTTTTTTGATCACCGGCTGGGTTTTATTAGGTCTTTCTTTTGCTTCCTTCAAACAAGCAAACTAATTATCTTTGTTTGGATGGCCAATCGCATCAAATCAAGTAATTCAAAAAAGGAAAAAGAAACGGACAAGGATCCCTCGCTTCGTGATTTTAAAAAAGAACCAGAAGCGCAAATTGATTTGATGGCTTTACTTCGGGATGAGCGTACTTGGAAAATTGTAGGCGTCAGCTTTATTATTCTCTCCTTGTTCTTGTTTATTTCCTTTGCTTCCTACCTTTTCACTTGGCAGGAAGATCAGGCTATTGCGCAGCAGGGGTTATCTGCTCTATTGGAGGATGATAAGCCCGCACTCAACTGGTTGGGACGTTTGGGAGCCGTGGTTGCACATTTTTTCTTTTTCAAAGCTTTTGGCCTTGCTTCCTTCCTGGTTTGTACTTTCTTTTTTGTAGTAGGGGTCAATCTATTATTTCGTCAACGCGTATTTTCTATTTGGAGGAATTTGAAATATGTAACCATTGGTGTTACCGTGTTGTCTGTTTCGCTGTCCTATATTTTCAGGGCTAGTAATTTTTCTTTTGGCGGTGGAGTGGGGGAATTGATAAAAGTTGAAATGGAGGGGCTTTTTGGAGTGGTGGGAACTGGTGCTATTTTGTTTTTAACTGCTTTTGCATATATCATTTGGCAATTCAATCCCTCCTTTAAATGGCCTGTACGTCAGCCTTTACCAGTAGAAAGCGAAGAGGAGTCTGAACCGAAAAGTGAAGAGGATCATTCCAATGAGGAGCAAAATCAATTTGTACCCTTGGCGCCGGGGCAAACACTGAATGATTTATACGCAGCCGGGGTTCGTTCGAATCAATTAAAAGAGGAATCTGCCATGCTGGTTCCTCCCTCATCAGAAACTGAACCGATTCCACTTAGTTTGGTAGAGCATGATCTCCCGCTCACCACAGAAGAAGTTTCCATTCAGGAATCAGAACCCCTTCCTGTTACAATAGATCAAGTGCCGCTTTCACAAGAGGAAGTTCCAGTAGTAGAAACAGCCATAGACGAAGCGGTACCGCCACCTACTGAAATATTGCCTCCAACGGAGGAAGGAGATCTTGAATTAGAAATTAAAACAGTTCCTGATCCGATTATTGAGGAGGCAGAAGCGGTTCCAGAGAACCTTCCTCCCTATGAACCAACACTTGATTTAAGCAAGTACAAATATCCAACCCTACAGCTATTAGAGCAGCATGGTTCTGAAAAAATCGTTCATGATCCCAGTGAATTAGAGAGTAATAAAACACAGATCATCAATACGCTTCGGAACTATGCAATAGAAATTCAGAAAATCAGTGCCACCGTGGGTCCCACTGTTACGCTTTATGAAATTGTACCTGCTCCCGGCGTTCGTATTTCTCGGATTAAGAACTTAGAAGATGATATTGCCTTGAGTTTGGCGGCGTTGGGTATTCGTATTATAGCACCTATACCTGGTAAAGGAACTATTGGTATCGAAGTGCCAAACCTCAAGAAGACCATTGTAAGCATGAAGACATTATTGTCTTCTGAAAAATTCCAGCACAACAATTATAGTCTACCAATTGCTATAGGAAAGAAAATTGATAACGATAACTATATCGTTGACTTGGCCTCGATGCCTCACTTACTGATGGCGGGGGCTACTGGTCAAGGTAAATCTGTTGGTCTCAATGCTATCCTGGTTTCGTTATTATATAAAAAACATCCTTCACAGCTGAAATTTGTTTTGATCGATCCTAAAAAGGTCGAATTGAGTATTTATCGGCATATTGAACGACATTTTTTAGCCAAATTGCCTGGCGAGGAGGATGCAATTATTACGGATACAAAAAAAGTAATCCATACGCTCAATGCACTTTGTATTGAAATGGATAACCGGTATGATTTGTTAAAAGAGGCTGGGGCTCGAAACATAAAGGAGTACAATGAGAAGTTTATTAACAGAAAATTAAATCCTCAGAAGGGGCACTCCTATCTCCCCTTTATTGTGTTGGTGGTCGATGAATTTGCTGACTTAATTATGACGGCTGGTAAAGAGGTGGAAATGCCTATTGCACGTTTGGCACAGTTGGCCCGCGCCATTGGGATTCATCTGATCATTGCCACCCAACGCCCCTCTGTAAATATTATTACAGGTACTATTAAAGCTAACTTTCCTGCCCGTATTGCCTTTAAGGTTTCTTCTAAAATAGACTCACGTACCATCTTGGATACAGGAGGGGCCGAACAGTTGATTGGAAAAGGGGATATGTTGATCTCCCATAATGGTGAGTTGACGCGTTTGCAATGCGCATTTGTCGATACCCCTGAGGTGGAACAGGTGGTTGATTTTATCGGGGAGCAACAGGGATATCCACAAGCATTTTTATTACCTGAGTATATTGACGAAAAAGAAGCTGAAGCTAGAGGTGAGCTGGACTTGTCAGAGAGAGACTCCTTATTTGACGATGCTGCCCGCTTAATTGTTCAAAATCAGATTGGTTCCACCTCGCTTTTACAGCGCAGGATGAAGTTGGGGTACAATAGAGCCGGACGCTTAATGGACCAGCTTGAAATTGCAGGAATTGTTGGGCCTAGCCAGGGCAGTAAACCCCGAGATGTGCTGATCAAAACTGAGGCTGACCTGATTCGACATCTAGAAAATATGGGCTGATTTGGACTATCTTTGCATCGCCTAACCCAAGGCAGGATCAACCCCATGAAAAAACCTCTTGCATTGTTTTTATTGTTCACCCTTCTTGTAGGCGTGGCAAATGCACAAACCAAGTCAACCAAAAATGACCCGGAGGCCAAAAAGGTACTTGATGCGGTAAGCACTCGATTTAAATCCTTTGCTACGGTACAAGCAAGTTTTACTTATAAAGTAGAAAATGCTGCTGGAAAAGTCCTCTCCACCAAGTCGGGGACCATTACCATGAAAGGCACTCGCTATAAGCTTAGTTTTGGTGGGCAAGAAATTTTTTGCAACGGAACTACTGTTTGGAATTACGACAAGGCTGCCAATGAAGTAACCATCAATACGCTTGATGCTTCAAGTGGAATGATAACGCCGCAAAAGCTATTCTCAAACTTTTATGATAAGGATTTCTTTTACCTGCTAAATGGCGAGAAAAAAGTTGGAACTCGGTTGGTGCAGGAAATTCAATTAACTCCTGTTGATAAAAGCAAAAACTTTCATACGGTTTACCTGCTAATTGATAAGAATGCGAAAACAATGTATTCAACCAAAGTAATGGAGAATGCTGGCAATCGTTACACCTATACGGTTAATACACTTAAAACTAATATGCCTGCTGCAGATGCCTTATTTGTTTTTGATAAGGCTAAATTTCCTGGTGTAGCTATTGAAGATCTTCGCTAGTATTAATTGCTTTTTTAATTTTTATCAACTCCTTTAGCAGCGGTTTTAGCTGATCCAATGGTAGCATATTGGCGCCGTCACTTTTTGCGATAGATGGATTCGGATGAGTTTCGATAAATAGACCTTCAGCTCCTGTGGCAATGGCGGCTTTTGCCAAAGTGCCAATAAGTTGTGGATTACCCCCGGTAACACCCGAGGATTGGTTGGGTTGCTGCAAAGCATGTGTCACATCCATAACCACAGGAACACCAATCTCCTGCATCCAAGGAATATTCCTAAAGTCAACCACTAGATCCTGATAGCCAAACGTGGTGCCTCTCTCAGTGAGTAAAACTTGTTGATTGTTGGTTGCTGTTATTTTTTCAACAGCAAAACGCATGGCAGGCCCACTTAAGAACTGTCCTTTTTTTATGTTTATAATTTTCCCTGTCTCAGCGGCAGCTAATAGCAAGTCAGTTTGACGACAAAGGAAGGCAGGAATTTGTAAAATATCTACGTAGGGGGCAGCCAGCTTAGCTTCTTCGGCGGTATGAATGTCTGTAACCACTGGCACATTGTAAAGCGTACGAATCTGTTGTAAAATCTCTAAAGCCTTCAGGTCCCCAATGCCAGTAAAAGATGAGGCGCTGGTTCTGTTAGCTTTACGGTAAGAGGCTTTAAAGACATAGGGGATCTTTAAATCCTTACACCATGCGCTGATTGTAGAAGCAATTTCCATCGCCCCTTTCTCAGATTCAACTACGCAAGGCCCCGCCATTAAAAAAAAGGAATTTGGATCGTAGGTCTGACCTTGAAAAAGGGTTTTTAGAAAGGGTTTCATCTTGCAAAAGTAATGCTAAGTTTGTCTACAAAACCCTGCCATGCGAAAAGAGAAAATCCTTGTTATTGGTGCCTCTGGCCAAATTGGAGTGGAATTAACCTTGGCGCTTCGGAAACTTTATGGTGAAAATCAAGTGGTGGCAGCTGATTTACGTGAGCAAAATCCGTTGTTGCAAGGCACTGGTCCATATGTTTCACTGGATGTGATGAACAAGGAGATGTTACATGTTCAAATTATTCGTCAAAACATCACACAGGTTTATTTATTGGCGGCTATCTTATCCGCTACCGGAGAGAAAAATCCATCTTTAGCTTGGAATTTAAATATGCAAGGGTTGCTGAATGTGTTGGATATTGCGCGAGAGGAAAAGTTAAGTAAGGTTTTTTGGCCCTCATCTATTGCAGTTTTTGGTCCCAGCTCCCCTCGGATAAACTGTCCGCAGCAAACGGTTATCGAGCCTACCACTGTGTATGGGATCAGTAAATATGCTGGCGAGTTCTGGTGTAATTATTACTGGAATCGTTTTGGGGTAGATGTGCGTAGCATTCGATATCCCGGTTTGATTTCCTATAAGTCGGAGCCTGGTGGAGGTACAACGGATTATGCGGTAGAAATATACCGCGAAGCACTCTCAAAGAAAAAGTATACCTGTTTTTTAAAAGAGGATACTTATCTGCCCATGATGTATATGCCGGATGCCATTCGAGCCACCCTTGAATTAATGGAAGCGTCTGCTTCTTCAATCAAGTTTCGTACTTCTTATAATGTGTCCGCAATGAGTTTCTCTCCCCGCGAGGTCTGTGCATCAATCCAGCAACATATTCCCGCATTTGAAATGAAAGTAGTGCCTGATTACCGACAACAAATTGCAGACAGTTGGCCGCAGAGTATAGATGATCAGGCAGCTCGCTCGGATTGGGGTTGGAAAGAGGAGTACAACCTGGACATGATGACTACTGATATGTTGAAGAATTTACCTCATTAGGATTATGAGAAAGCAGTTGTTATTTTTTTTGATGCAGGGTATTTCACTGGTTGTTTTTTCACAGCAATTTGGAGGTCATCGCAGCCGTCAGCGTTGGTTGCAAATCAAAACCGATACGGTACAACTCATATTTGCACCTGGCTTAGATAGTCAAGCCCAACGGGCAGCAAAATTGATTCATCTACTGGCGCATGAACGTCCTATTACGTTGGGGGCTCGTATTCGCCCTATACCCATTATACTGCAACATCGCACTGTTATTCCTAATGGATATGTGCAGGTTGGGCCTACAAGAAGTGAGTGGTTTCTCCAACCTGATCTCGATAATTTTTCTAATGGGGCTATCGGTTGGTCTGATCAATTAGCCTTACATGAGTACAGACATGTGGAGCAATTTGAGAGTATGAAACAGGGTCTTAGCAAGTTTGCGCTGCAGCTTTTTGGTGAACAAGCATTTGATTTAGCTATCAATGCAGCGGTACCAAATTGGTTTTTTGAAGGAGATGCGGTTTGGCAAGAGTCGGCTTTAAGCAATCAGGGTAGAGGAAAACTACCCCGGTTTATGAATAGTTTTCCTGTACTTTGGTCAGCAGGTAAAAATTATTCCTGGATGAAGGTCCGAAACGGATCTTATAAGGATTGGGTCCCCAATCACTATGAATTAGGTTACTTGTTAGTGAATTACGGATATCTGCAATTCGGTCATCAATTTTGGGAGAAAGTTATACGGGAGGCTGTTTCATATCGTTCTTTGCTGTATCCATTTCAAGGAGCGATAAAAAGACAAACGGGGTTAGCATATCAAACATTCATTAAAAATTCGCTAAGCTACTATCAGCAATCAGCCACTACTGAACTGGCTACCGCTGGACAGCCACTTTTTCGAGTTAATAAACGTTATGTAGATCATCGGCAATTTCCCTATGCAGTTGGCCAGGACTCGCTGCTCTATATTCGTTCAACAAATCGTCATCGGCCTGGATTTTATTTATTTGATGGTGTAAAAGAACATCGTCTTCGAACGCAGGATATTGCGTTGGAGCCTCAATTCAGCTACCGAAATGGTAAAATTGTTTATGCTGCTTTTGAGCGGGATCCACGCAGAGGCTGGATTACCTACAGTGCTTTGCGATTACTGGATGTACAATCCCGTTCTCAAGTTGATCTAACAAATAAAACTCGTTATTTCTCTCCTGATATTTCTGAAGCAGGAGTGGTGGTGGCAGTACAAGTACAAGAGGAGGGCACTACATCACTTCACTGGTTGGAGACCCCCACTGGGAAGCTTATTCGTACGTACCAATCCCCTCAGGGCTATTTTCTTACCGATCCAAAATTCATAGGGGAGGATAGTGTGATTACGGCTGCACGCCAATCGAATGGTACCATGGCTTTGTTGCTAGTTTCAAAAGATAGGGAGGAGGTGCTCACTCCTTTTTTACCATTCAGCATTGGATTTCTTCAGCATCACCTTGGCTCTATTTATTTTTCCGGTGGATTTTCTGCCAATGATAACTTGTATCAGTTTGAACTTTCAACCAAGAAACTTTATCGCCTCCTTGATAAAGGGCTTGGCAAGTACCAAGTGCATGTGGCTAATAATCGAATATATTGGTCTGAGCAACAGGCGGAGGGGTATCAATTACGATCGATATTAATTGATTCGGTGCAGTCGGAAGAGTTTGATTTATCATTGATAAAGTCTGTGGATATACAGAAAGTAGCCTTTCAACAATCTACAGACAAGTGGACAAATTTTTCTAATAAGTCAGGACTGTATCCTGTAATGCCTTACCCAAAATCTACTCGTATTCTCAATTTTCATAGTTGGCGTCCTGCATATGAGGATCCATTATTTTCTATGACTCTTTTTGGAGAAAATGCATTGAACACCTTGCAAACTGAGGTTCGTTATCAATATAATGAGTCTGAAAGAACACATGGGTTGGGGACCTCAGCCAGTTATGGAAACTGGTTTTTGCAAGCCAATGGAGGTCTTGATTATACTTTTAGCAGGCAGTTTACCAATCGCGGTGTAACCAGAACCTGGGATCAGCTGGACGCAAGGATAGGGTGGATATTGCCACTTACTGATATAAAAGGTCGGTATTTTCGTCAGCTGTATCTGTCTAGTCATTATGTTTTACGTTCTGATTTTTTTAAGGGATTTGATCGGGATACTTTTGGCGTTCGTTCTATTCAACATTTTGTACATGGACTTAGTGGCTCTTTTCAAACCACTACTGCCGTTCAACACGTTTTTCCAAGAGTGGGTTTAACTTACGCCACTGCTTTTAGACATAGCATTACTGCCATTCCGGGTGTTCAGTTCAACGGACAAATCAAAGCGTACTTACCGGGGTTACTACAGCACCATCACCTAGTAGCAGGGTTGTACTGGCAGGAACGTGATACATTAGCAAGGCTGGCATTTGGAAATCGCTTTCCTTATAGCCGTGGATTTGTGGGGAGATATTTTACAAGAATGTGGCGAACTAGCATTGATTATCATTTTCCCATTTGGCATCCGGATTGGGGATTTGCAAATCTTGCTTACCTATCAAGAATTCGTGCCGCTTTATTCTACGATTACACCCGGGTCTACTCTACTAACAAGCAGGTAAGTGTTCCCCAGCGAAGTGCCGGTGTTGAAATTTATTTTGATACCAAGTGGTGGAATCAGCATCCTGTCAATTTTGGATTTCGAGTATCAAGAGTGTTGGACCGTGATCAGTTTGATGGATTCAAGGGGTGGTTTATGGAATTTATTTGGCCAGTAAGTTTAATGAGTCGCTAGTCTGCGTTTGTGTGTATGCCAATGTTTGATTAGTCGATAATTTAACCAGGCCGCTCCCGCTCCAACTAATGCGCCGGCTATTACATCGCTGGGGTAATGTGCACCCAGGTACATTCTTGAATAGCCCACTAAACTTGCAAACGTATAGCTGGGCACAATCACATACCATTTGGGATGAAGTATAGTTAAGGTAGTAGCCAACGAAAAGGCTTCAGAGGTATGTCCAGAGGGAAATGATCGACTGGCTGCGGGAGTTAACACCGTAAAACTGGGGTCACTTTCGGCAGGTCTTGGTCGGTTTATCGTTTTTTTCATTGCATAAGTAATCCCGGCGTTGATGGCCATATTACTTAAAAAGGTAAGCCCTCTAACTTTTAGCAATGAATCCTTGGTGACAATTCCTGCAGTAAGATAAGTAATTGGAAAAGCTAGTGATACAGGGTCAGAAAGGTCTGAAATTATTTGATTAAAATGAATGCCCTCACTAGTTCGGTTGGCTTCAATTTTTTTTAAGTAACGCCATTCCCATCCTGTACTAGAAGGCTGCGCTGCTGCAAAGAGGGGAAGTAGCAGCGAAACAGAGAGTATAAAAAATGAATAACGTAACATCAGGAACTTAATCGGGCAATGCTTTCTTCCAGCAAGCGAATCTTATCCAATGCGTCCGCTTTTTTCTTTTGTTCCAGTTCAATTATTGCTGGTTTTGCATTTTGTACAAATCGTTCGTTGGATAGTTTTTTCTCTACACTTTGCAAAAATCCTTTGTAGTAATTCAAATCTTTTTCCAATTGTTCCCGTTGTCCCTCCGTGGATTGACCTTCGCCCGTTTCAATTAATAATTTGATTTTTCCCACTACTACCGTTATTCCGTTTTTGGCATTATCAATTGAATTGACAATGGTTAATGATGAAGCATTGGCTTGCTTGGCAAGTAAGGACTGAATCAGTGTTAGTTGATTGGGCTGCTCTGTTTCGATCCAGAGCTGAATGGCATCTTTTTGTTTCAGTTGATATTTATTGCGTGTATCACGAATGGCAGTAATCAGCTCCTTGAGTCGATCACCCGCCTCGGTAACGGCAGTGTTGGCTGGAGTTAGTTTGCTAAATTGCTTTACAGTTAGATCCTCTTTTTTATCACTAAGCAGGTGAAAAATTTCCTCCGTGATAAAGGGCATAAATGGATGTAAAAGTTGTAATAGTTCTTCAAACAACTGTGTGGTTCGTTCAACAGTAAAAGCATGTATGGGTTGTTCGAATCCTGGCTTGATCCACTCCAAATACCAGCTGCAAAAATCATCCCAAATCAGCGAGTAAATTGTTTTAAGCGCCTCGCTAAGTTTAAATTCTTTGAATTGTACTTCAATTTGCTCACGCGTGGCGGCAATACGATTTTGCATCCAATCAATGGCAAACTGTGGGATTTCTACGGAATTGTCTCCTGAAACACGTGATTCAAATCCTTTGACAAGACGGAGTGCATTCCAAATTTTATTGTTGAAGTGAAGTCCTTGTTCATTACTGCTTTCGTCCCAAAGCAAGTCGTTTCCAGCGGGGGAGGAGATGAGAATGCCAAACCGAACTGCATCAGCCCCATACTTATCAATTAGGGCAAGCAGGTCTGGCGAATTCCCAAGACTCTTGCTCATTTTTCTTCCTTGCTTATCCCGCACGATACCGGTGAAATAAACTTCTTTGAAAGGAGCCTTGCCCTGAAATTCATAGCCCGCCATTATCATACGAGCTACCCAGAAAAAGATAATCTCGGGTGCAGTAACTAGTGTTTGTGTCGGGTAGTAGTAATTAACTTCTTTGTTATCCGGGCTACTCAGTCCTCCAAATACCTCAAATGGCCACAACCAGGAGGAAAACCAGGTGTCTAGACAGTCTTCGTCTTGACGAAGTGGTTCTTTGGGTTCGCCAAATTTTGTTTTGTAAATTGTTAGCGCCTCTTCTTCACTCTTAGCTACCACTATATTTCCTTGTTGATCGTACCAGGCAGGAATTCTATGTCCCCACCATAGCTGCCTGGAGATACACCAATCTTTGATATTCTCCATCCAGTGTCTGTAAAGGTTCTTGAATTTGGAAGGGTAGAATTTTATCTCTTCATTCTCCACGGCAGAAAGGGCGGGGCCACTGATTTTTTTCATATCCACCCACCATTGTAATGAAAGTCGTGGCTCTACCACTACATCTGTTCTTTCGCTATATCCTATCTCACTGGTATATTCCTCAGTTTTTACAATAAATCCTTTCTCTTCCAGTTCCTTGCTTATTAATTTTCTGGCTTCGAAGCGATCTACTCCAACATGTAATTGAGCGGCTTCACTCAAGGTGCCATCATCATTCAATACATCAATAATTTCTAATTGATGTTTGATCCCTAGCTGGTAGTCATTGATGTCATGCGCCGGTGTTACTTTTAATGCCCCAGTTCCAAAATCCTTACTCACATATTCGTCAGTTATGATTGGAATTTTTCGATTTATGAGTGGTACAAAGGCCATTTTACCATGAAGGTGTGTGTAGCGTTCATCTTCGGGGTGTACGCAAATTGCCGTATCTCCCATGATAGTTTCAGGACGAACGGTGGCAATGACTATGTATTGTTCATCTATGCCCTCCAGCTTGTAACGAATATGGTATAATTTCTGTGTTGTTTCTTTTCGAATCACTTCTTCGTCACTCAGCGCCGTTTTTGCCTTTGTATCCCAATTAATCATCCGCTTGCCCCTGTAGATGTAGCCCTTTTGGTATAAGTCTACAAAAACACCAATTACGGTTTGATAGTAAGTGGGATCCATTGTAAAATGGGTTCGTTCCCAATCAAGACTACAACCAATTTTTTTTAACTGCTCGAGGATAATCCCCCCATATTTTTCTTTCCAATCCCAAGCGTGACTTAAAAATGCATCACGACTTAATGATGATTTAGCAATTCCTTTTTCACGAAGCAATTGTACCACTTTAGCCTCTGTTGCAATGGAAGCGTGGTCTGTACCGGGTACCCAACAAGCATTTTTCCCTTGCATCCTCGCTCTTCGGATAAGGATGTCTTGTATTGTATTATTCAAACAATGCCCCATGTGGAGCACGCCAGTAACGTTTGGCGGTGGTATAACAACTGTATACGGTTCCCTTCCATCTGGCTCAGAATGGAAATATCCTTTTTCCATCCAGTGGGAATACCATTTTAATTCAGCTTGGCTATGATCAAAACTTTTACTCAGTTCCATGGGGTGCAAAAATACCCCGTTTTATTGTAGAATGGGCGTGTCGATTTGCCAATAGATTCTTGGGTAGTAAGGGCTAAAAACTACGCGGTTGATGATTCAACTGTTGCTTGTATGCCACGCTCCAAAATTTGAGTGCATCGCTGATGTAATTTTTCGTACATACCCTCTAAAACTGCATAGCTGCCTTTATAGTGAATGATTAGGGTGCACTGTTCCGCTTGTTCCCGGCTATGCCCACAGATTTCCATCAGCGCTTGAATAACCCAGTCAAATGTGTTTACTTCATCATTCCAAACAATCAATTTCCAGGCCTGCTCAGATGCTGTCTGGGGTAAATCCAATACATCAGTCTGTTCATGAGGTTTTGGTTTGAGCTTTGCCATGGTACAAAGTTACCGGGCTTGTCTTTTTGAAAAATACCTTTGGTAAATTACATCCACCTCTTATCTTTGCACCCTCTCAAGGGAGCTTAGCTCAGCTGGTTTAGAGCATCTGCCTTACAAGCAGAGGGTCGGCGGTTCGATCCCGTCAGCTCCCACAGTGAAAGTCAAGGGGTTATACAAGTAACCCCTTTTTTTATTTGAATATGTCGCCCAAGCTTAAAAAAATAGTTTTCCCCGTCGTGGCAATCTTTTTCAGTACTGCCCTGGGCTTGTTTTTGGGCGAACTCCTGATTCGAACATTATATCAAGATAAGATTGTATTGTTCCCCCGCTATTTCACAGATCGATGGTATGGCGAGTTTCATTTAAGAAGGATGAGGCCTAATATGAAGTTTACACATCGAAGCGTAGATGGGGTATTCCATTTCAAAACAAATGATCAGGGATTCAGAAATGATACTGTGATTCCTTATTCAAAGCGACCTGGTGAGGTGCGGGTGCTTGTTTTGGGGGATTCTCATACGTTTGGTTACGAGGTCAACCAATCTGAAACCTACGCTGCCATAGCAGAGCAGCAACTCCGAAAAAAAGGTTTTGACGCAACGGTCATTAATGCCGGACTATCGGGTACTGGCACAGGCGAACAGTTGATTTTCCTGGAGCTGGAGGGGCATACGTTCCAGCCCGACTATATAGTACTTG
>BJGL01000023.1 GCA_014190475.1 Bacteroidota bacterium | reverse complement strand
CAAAAATTGGGTAGCTAAAACTTGCCAACTTTTGTAGCCGTATTTTTTCTAATTGCTCAAACAATTGTCGTGGCTTGATGCGTATTGTTGTAATGAGTTCTTCTTTAAAATTCGTGTGCGCACTTATTGGCTTGATAGTAAAATTAAAAATTGGGTTATCGCTGAAATCTTCAAATAAAATATCATGTAAATAAAAATCTACGCCCGATTGGCAGGTCCCCTCCAAGTCCCAGCATACCTGCCCTTTTTTCTTGTAAGAATAGGAAAACCAAAAGGAGTAGGAAACCTCGTTGGACAAATAAACTTTGAATCGCTCCACCAAAAAGTCTGTATCATTTGTATTAGCTATTGGGAAAAAAACCAACTGTGCCCCACCGTTTAAAGTCTCTTTATTAGTTTTTATTTTTTCGCGTGGTAGTTCCGGTAATGATACAGGAGTTTTATCGGCATTGCGAAACCCATTTTGAAATTTTTTTGAAAACTTGTAGTAATAAGGAAAATCCACCTGATCCAAATAAACAGGAAAATCAACTCCTGCTACTTGTACCCGAGCCATTTCTTGATTTAAAATTTCAAGAATAATTCCTTCTTCACGTGAGTGCAGCAAAATAACCTTGTCGCCAACTTGGTATTTCATAAAAGGAATTAAAAAAGCTACAGGCCTGTAAGCCGGATTCTGTCGTGGGCCTTCATTTATCTGCCAAATGGGTTACCCCATCGGTCAAGCTGCCTACCCTGTAACCAAGCTTTTCAGCATTTAGGCGTGCAGCCCTCAATGGTTACTATACGTGGCATTTCAGCATGCAAGGTTTACCCGCCCCAAATGTTACCACCAGGGGCCGTGGGCTCTTACCCCACGTTTTCATCCTCACCTTTATTACTAAAGGCAGTTATTTTCTGTGGCACTTGCTGTCGTCAGTAAACTGACGCCCGGCTTTTCACCGGTGCACTGCACTTTGCTGTCCGGACTTTCCTACTCCAAAAGGAGTCGAAGACCTAGCCTGTAGCTTTACAAAGATACGACCAATTTAATTGGACTGTTTAGGCGCAATTGTATCAATACGTAACCCCAGCTGTAAATCCCGTTGTAAAGTATCGATAGCACTTATCAGTTGCTTAACCTGTTGGTGTGGCATGGAGCTGTTGTCCAATGCATATTTTACTGATTCAAGATTTTGCCAGTGAAATTGTGCCTGTGATTCCCGTAAACTAAAATGATAAAATCGTTCAGACCTGAAGCCTGAGATACATAAAATTAATAGGCAGATTAAAATGTATTTCATAAAATGAAGGTTAATAAAAATCATACCACCCCCTTCCATTGTACCCTTGATGCTTTTGGGTGTCTGTATTCATAATAATAAGTCCTAAAGGCGGAGATAATAAGGCATCTCTTTCAAGGGTGGTCATAGGTGTAGCAACGCATTGTATTGTTTTCCATTCTAATTGATTGGCCACGGATGATCCCGCAGTAAGGACCTGATTGACCTGCGGCGAACTAGATGGAAGTTGAAGTAGAATATCGGATGCTTGTGCTTGCGCCCTGAAACTTGTGTAATTATTTCCTGCGCCACTCGGTTCCAACCACCTTAATTCAACTGCGTTATTGTCAAGATTGGCCAGTTCTAAATGCCCGGCTAATCGACTTGTAGATTTGGATCTTGAGAAAAGAGCATATCGATTAATGCCAACATCAATACTTTCATCCATGTATAAACCATACGAATTTTCGATCGTGCCTGTATTTCTCCAAAAATGAGTTCCATTAGTGACAGAGATCAAGCCCTTACCTATAGAAATCCCATAAACAGCCCCAATCGTTGAGGCAGCGTTATTATTATACACGCTTACGGTCAAACCAAAAAGTGTATCTACTCTCCCACCCCGGTTATTCCATACCTCTACTGAATGCGCGTGTAGTTTATTGATTGTTCCAGTGGAGGCATTTTCGACACCGCTAACGGAACCATACGCATTTGAAATAACACCTACACTTTTATTGGTGGTTACATGATAAGAACCCCATGCCACACTAAGGGTGCCTGCACCATTATGTGTTGCCCAACCTTGCAAAGACCGAATTTGTCCGAGTGGTTGAGTATTTGATGCATCAGAGGCTGCATAGAAGGCCCCTCCCATTATACGATTATCAAACTTTCCTGTTCCTATTACTTGACCTAATACCGCAATTGTTCGTGGTGTGGAAGCGCTAGCCGTTGTTAGTGTACGCTGTATTGCTATACCCGGATAAAAATTAAACCCATCAGCAGTCATTGCCCCAGGCGATACCAGATCGCCAATTGCCATAACACCGTTGATATCAGCATTTCCAGTTATGTCCAATGTGTGTTGCGGATTATTATTGCCAATTCCCAGTAACCCATTTTTAGTAATTCGTACCCTTTCCGAGTTATTAGTTACCATTACCAAATCCTGGTTTGATAAAGTACCAAACCGAGTACCAGCAATCCCATCATACGCATCTGGAGTTTGATTTCCTGTCATTGACCAACCATTTTGAGGAGTAAGTACCGTATTCCAGCCAAGTTGACTATTGTTGTTCTCACGACTATTGACTGTCAAAGCTTGTCCAACATTTCCCACTTCAGCCGGTAGCGAAATAGTATAGGAAGAACTTGCATGCTGTCCCGCAGCCAAACTGATATATTGCGATTCCGCAGCAGATTGTAAACGAACCTCTCGTTGAAACGTTGGACGAACTTGTGAAAAACCCCACGATGGAACCATCAACAGGTAACAAAATAAGTTGTAGTGAATTAGACGCATAATCCAACAAAAAAATTATTCAAGAATCGACCAGTTGATTGAACCCGTAAATGGTGACGAGAAATAAACTATAAACTTCCCTGTTGTAGTGTTACGTGAAATATAATACGATGGAATAGCCATATCATTAGCAGCACCCTCCAGTGTTAAGGATATTGCATCATTAGCGTCAATGACGATGGGATTACCTTGCCCGTTAGTAGGTGTAATTTCAACAGATTCGGTGGCAGTGGTGTAAGTTGAAAATCCTCTTGCCTTTGTCAAGTGGTACCCATTGTGCGTTAAAACTGCATCCAAACTAGCCTGACGAAGTAATCCGTTATTATTGGCCACCAAAAGACGATCATAACCAGACTGGATACTTGTTGCAACAGCACCTCCCAGCGCAGTCAGCGTTACATCACCTGTAACACCAAGTGTGCTGCTCAGTGTAGCTGCGCCAGTTATTTCCGCAGTACTGCCAAAACTAGCTGCACCAGTTGAACGGAAAGTACCACCCACCTCCAATGTGTGAGTTGCACTTAATGCACTTCCAATTCCTATTTTTCCGTCTGCATTGACCCGCATTCTCTCGGTGTTTCCAGTTAATATCTTAATTGGCTGGGCGGTAGTATGCGTAGTTGCAATTACCAAGGGTTGAGCGCTTGTAGTTCCTAAAAACTGCTGGCCGGTGGCAGTTCCTGCTGCTGTAATAGCATTACCCTCCAAAGACCAGGCAATCCCCGTCACGGCTCCTGTAATAGATTGCCATTCCAAGCTAGCGGTTGATCCTGTAACATTGGAAACTTTTAATAAACTATTAGCAGCGGGTAAACCTGCGGGAAGCGAAAGCGAATATGTGGTTGTCCCTTCCGCTGCACGTAATCCAATATAACCAGTTCCTGATTGGGTAGGATTTACTAACCGAATTTCTTTTTGAATGGCCGGCCTTATCTGCGCGTGTAGAAATAAACATTGAACAAAGAAAAAAGTAAGCGTTACTAAAAAATGATTGATTGTTTTCATAGGATTATTTTAAATTAATAATAGATATTTAATCAAGGATTAGCCAAGTCACAAAGCCAGAGTAAGGCGCAGTGAAAAAAATAATAAGCTGATTGCGAGCAATATCTCGATGTATAAAATAACTAGGCGAAGAAAGAGGAATTCGATCAGCTTCTAAAGTAACTGCAATACCATCGTCCATCTCCAATGGATACGATAATTGAATGGCTAAGGAATCAGTTGCAACTAAATTTCCACTCCGACCTTTCGATTTTATGGTTGGCAGATCAGCCGTTTGCATTGCATACAGCGCATAGGGGACAATCCCTATAGGTATAAAACCAAGCTCAATCCAGTTTTGCTGATAGTTCCACCCCAAAATTTCCGGTCTTGGTGGAATGGCAATTTTTATCTGAACACGGTAATCGAGCTTTTCCCATGGAATTTTGTACAACGAATTGAAAAGCCCTCCTGCAAATTGGCCCTTTCCCAGTGTAAATTGAAAAACACCTTGTTCGTCCGTAATAAGTTGTTGTTCCTCTGCATACACTAATTGGGTATCTCTACTAAAATAAATGGCTGTTAGCACATGAATGACTTGCTGTTTTACAGCCTGATTGAAACGATCTCGGGCCTGAACTTGAAAGGGAATACCCGGCAATACTTGCTGTGCAAATGAAATAACAGCTAATGGAGTAAACCCAAGCAGTAAAATCAAAATCCGATAGTCTATTCTAAACATCAGTGACTTATTTTAATAACACGACCCGCCCCTTGTACCTTGTTGCCATAAATTGAAATATTGTATACACCCGCTGGGAATGAACGCAGGTCAACCGCGAGTCCGCGTTGTAACTCAATAAGCTGAGTGAATTGAATGTATACCTGTTGCCCAAGTTGATTGTAGATTAACACTCGGGCAAGCTGATCTAAACCATCGTAAAGGGAACATCGAATGGTGATTTGCCCCGTAGATGGATTAGGGAAAATTACCAGATCAAGTTTTACTTGACTATCTCGGGAGAAACAAGGATAAATGTACATGCCCGGTATGACCAGAGCAGACCATATTTTAATACCCGATTCAAATTGTAAACAGCCATTAGCATGTGCAATCATAATAGGCTGAGATAGCAGCCGAATACTGGAGGAAGACTCACCCAGTGCAGAAACCATATAATAAGAACGATCCTGCGCAGCTAGGGGAAAACCTCCCGCTAAATACCCAATCCAAAAGAGTAGTGTAATAGCTATTGAAAAAAACATTCTTGTAGCCAAAAAGGTTGATTAATAGACTACAAAAATGTTGGAGACAAAAAATTAATACAAGTGAGAAAAACAAAAAAAACTGAGAATTAGCCCGCCCTCAGTTTGCTATTTTTTTGGCCATATGAAAAATAAATTAGGAGACCCAGCGCCATCCAAACAAAAAACCACTTCCAACTATTGAGCGGAATTTCAACGAGTAAATAAAGACAGGATAAAACTCCCATAACTGGAATAAATGCCAGGTTCTTCACCGCAGTAATTATGGCAATAATCATACTAATTACAAAATAAAGAAGCAAGAGTATTCCATCTGTGGACCCTGCTGAAATTGTTTGAACTGCTACTTGGATTCTTTCCCAATTGAGGAATAGAAAAACTATAAAAAATGTTGGAATCCAATAACGACCACTCCAATTGGGTAACTTGAATTGACCAGCTTTTTTTTCTGTTCGAGGAAGCAATAATACACCTCCCGAAACTAAAACAAAGGCGAATAAAGTGCCTATACTGGTTAGATCCGTAACTAATCCGGCTTGAAGAAACAGCGCGCCCACTCCCACTATTAAACCGGTTACTATTGTAGCGAAACCAGGCGTTTGGTATTTATTTAACGACTGAAACCGTACAGGGAGTAATCCATCCCGGCTCATACTCATCCAAATCCTAGGCTGCCCAATTTGAAATACAATCAAAACTGAGGTGGTGGCCACCACAGCACTAATGGAAATGATTTTCTCAATCCATGGCGCTCTTTTTTCAAAAACAAAGGCAAGAGGGTCCGTTACCCCACCAAATAAGGAGTAATGCTCCATACCTGTTAATACAAGGGCGATTGCGATATACAACACGGTACAGATGAGAAGAGAGTTGATCATGCCACGAGGCATATCTCGTTGAGGATTTTTACATTCCTCTGCCATCGTAGAAATAGCATCAAATCCAATGTAAGCATAAAAAACAGCAGAAACGCCTTTCAATACACCGGAAAATCCATTTGGCATAAAGGGTATCCAATTATTGGTATCTACATAAAAGGCACCAGCTCCAATCACAAATAGAATCACGCCCACTTTGAATAGTACCATCAAATTGGTTCCTTGTTTACTTTCTTTTATTCCTACATATGCTAAATAGGTTACCAGTGCAACTATGATAAAGGCAGGCAAATTGAAAAAGAATGGAACTCCTGCTAATTTAGGAGCAGTTTCATACGCTTCTTTTGCAAATCGATAGGACTCAAGTTGTGTTGAGGAAAATGTATCAGAGCTGGAGAGCGCCACTACTGCTTGTTGGTAGGCGTTATGAGCCGTAACAGGATCAACTAACATCCAGGATGGTAGCTCAATATGTAATAGATGAACCAATAAATTATTAAAATAACCACTCCAAGAAATAGCCACTACAATATTTCCTATGGCATATTCTAAAATGAGCGCCCAACCTATGATCCAAGCGATCAGTTCTCCAAAAACCACATAAGAGTAAGTATAGGCACTTCCGGCTACCGGAACTCTGCTTGCAAATTCAGCATAACATAAAGCTGAAAATCCACAAGTTATAGCTGTAATTACAAATAAAAGTGAAATACCAGGCCCACCCTGGTAGGCCGCAGACCCAATGGTTGAAAAAATGCCCGCACCAATAACCGCAGCAATCCCCATGAAGGTAAGATCTCTTACTCCAAGAACTTTTCGCAGTCCTGTTTCAGAAATTGAATTTGCATCCTCCTGCTGTAATTGGGTAAGGGATTTTTTCCTAAATAGTCCTGCCATACAATTTTTCTTAAAGGGTTAAACCTGCCGTTGTATCAAATAATCAGCCAAGGATTGTAAAGGAATTTTTCTAGAGGATACTACAGCAATCTGGTCTAGATCCGCTAAAGCTTGCTCAAGAAATTGTTGCTTTAATTGCAGCGCCCACTCATCAACATGACAACTTTTATAAATTGATAATACTTCAGCTACTTTATGCGTATCCTGACGGCCTTGCCAATATAATAATCGTTCTTTAGCGTCAGCGTCTGCCGTATCCAATGCATGTATCAAGAGAAAAGTTTTTTTATCCGCTAAAACATCTCCTCCTACCTGCTTGCCAAACTTTGATGGATCTCCAAATGCATCAAGGTAATCATCCTGCACTTGAAAGGCCAATCCCAGTTTAAGTCCAAAAGAGTATAATAGTTGTTGATTTCGCTCTCCAGCTCCACCTAGGATAGCGCCAATCATAAGCGATGCAGCCAACAGCACTGATGTTTTCTTTTCAATCATTTGCAAATAAGCACCAAAAGAAACCTGTGCTTGCTGCTCAAAATCCATGTCCAATTGCTGCCCCTCGCAAACTTCAATTGCCGTTTTATTAAATAATGAAAGGATAGAAGAAAGTGAAGCTTCGGGCACTTTGCTCAAATACGCATATGCCTTTATCATCATGACATCACCAGCTAGCAAGGCTGTATTATTTCCATATTTCTCATGAACTGTTTGCAAGCCCCTTCGTAATGGAGCCTTATCCATGATATCGTCATGTATCAGTGTAAAATTATGGAAGAGCTCAATAGCAGTAGCCGCCTCCCATGTTGTGGAATGAATCGATGAAAATAGTTCATTACCCATCAGACATAAAACAGGACGGATTCTCTTTCCCCCTAATTGTAAAAAATATCGATTAGGGTCATACAGGCTGGCTGGAGAAGTAGGAAAATGTTCGCGCTCAAAAAATTGATTGAATTGGGCGGCTAACTGAGCAAAGGATTGCATAGCGGAAAGTTAGCAGATTTTCATCAGCTATGGGCTAGTTCTCGTTGATTTTTCAGCAGCGAGCACCCATTCAAAATCCAACTGCCGTTTAGTGAGATTAGCGGCAACTACTTTTATCCATAGCTTATCCCCCATCCGAAACTTTCTGCCACTTCGTAGTCCCAACAGACAGTAATCGGTCTCGATCAATCGAAAATCATCGTAGTCACTTAATGAGTTCAAATGGACCAGCCCCTCACACTTATGTTCAACCGTTTCCACCCAAAATCCAAAATGAGCAACTCCACTAATTACCCCTTCAAATTCCTCTCCCAAAAAATTTTGCATGTATTGCACCTGCTTGTATTTGTTTGCCGCTCGCTCTGCTTCCATTGCGGCTCTTTCTCTATCGCTGGTATATCTACACTTTTCCTCCATTTTTTTATCTATTCGTGGCTGTTGCTCTAGCAGGGAATACAGAACACGATGCACCAAAATGTCTGGATAACGACGAATCGGGGAGGTAAAATGGCAATAGTGTTCAAACCCAAGTCCATAATGGCCTACATTTTCGATGGTATAACGAGCTTTTGCCATGGTTCGAATACCTAACTGCTCTAATACGTGTTGCTCGGGCTTACCCTTTACATCAGCCAGTAGCTGATTAAACGAGACTGCAATTGCTGCAGGAGAGGATCGATCAAAATCATGACCAAATTTTCTGGCGAAATCCATAAACGGAATTAACCGATCGTCATCAGGGTCATCATGAATTCTGTATGGGAAAGGAATGGGTTTCCCTTCCACACGTGAAGTAGCTACTTTTTCAGCCACAATTCGATTTGCCAAAAGCATGAATTCCTCAATCAATTGATGAGATTCCTTGCTCTCCTTTACCATTATTCCAACGGGATCTCCCTGCTCATTAAGTTTAAACCGAACCTCTTGGGATGAAAAATTGATGGCGCCATTTTTTATTCGCTGCCCCCTCATTTGCTGAGCGAATCCATGTAATTGCAATAACTCATTACTGTACAAACCCTCTTTTTCTTCTAAAATTGCTTGAACTTCTTCATAGGTAAACCGATGACAAGAATGAATCACTGTTTTGCCAATCCACTTTTTCAAAATTGAACCGCTTGGAGTGATTTCAATGATTACAGAAAAAGTCAATTTATCTTCTTGAGGTCGAAGAGAACATAAAACGTTAGAGATATTCTCTGGAAGCATGGGGTTAACCCGATCAGGCAAATATACCGAGGTACCCCGTGTATAGGATTCTTGATCCAGACTCCCTCCCTCTTCTATATAATGACTCACATCAGCGATATGAATTCCTATTTCGTAATGACCGGAGGGTAATAGTTGAAAGGATAATGCATCATCAAAATCTTTCGCATCCAACGGATCTATCGTGAATGTACATATGCCACGCATATCTCTTCGATTTGCGAGTTCCTTGTCATTGATTATAGCCGGAATTCGTAACGACTCTTCCGTTGCCTCATCAGAGAATTGAAGAGGGAAGCCTGCCTCCAACAAAATATCCTTCATGGCAGCATCATGCAATCGCTCTGCAGGTAAAATCTCTATTACGGCTGCCTGCGGCCGTTTATCCTGCTCTGCAGACCAATCAATGACACGAGCTAATACGCGGTCCCCCTGTTTGGCACCCTTAAGATCGGTATGATGAATAAAAAAATCAGGCATCGGCTTATCAGTTTCTACAATAAGAAATGCAAAACCTTTCCCCAATTGAATTTGACCAATAAACTCCTCACGCTTACGCTTTATAACCGATTTGACGATTCCTTTCATACGATTGCCCGCAGGCTTACGCTCGCGAATGGCAATAGCAACTAAATCGCCGTGAATGGCCCCATTAAAATCACCTGGCCTAATCAGGACATCATCTACCAAACCCTCCACCTTTACATAACCCATACCCGTGCGTGACACATCTAAAGTGCCTTTAAGCAGTAAAGAATTAGATTTTCCTTGACGCGCTTTTGTCTTTTTTTTAGAGTTCTTCCTTCCCATACTTAACTGCTGATTTTAAAGGTTTTAACAAAATCATTGACAAGCTTGTCAAATTCCTCTTTTTCGCCAAACATAAACTCATGACGAACTGGAATCACATAAATGGGAAGGTGTTGTAAAGATTTTTCAAATTTTTCAAGACGGACCGCATCTTTTTCGGTGGTCAGTATAATCCCGCAATCCGGGGTTAGTTTTAAAAATTCATCCTGTATGTCTTTTAAATCATCGGCAGTAAAAATGTGATGATCACGATATTGCAATTGACGGTAATAGGTTGTATTATCTTCAACCCAAGCTTTCAAAGGAACTGGATTGGAAATTCCAGTTACTAATAATACTTCCGCATTGGAACGGAACTGGATCGAAGATTTTGAAAATAAATGATACGGGGTTCCATAGCTAAGTTTGGTAAAAAATACTTTTTGTGAAGGAAGTGGCTTAATCTCGCGAATGATGCTTTTTTGTTGTTCCACCGACAAATTGGGATCGCACTTGGTAACTAAAAGAATGTCTGCCTCTTTGTAACGACTTTTTAAATCCCGTAAATCACCAGTAGGTAAATAGAAGTCCCGAGAAAATAAATTGGATTGTTCGGTCAATAAAATAGTTAGCCCTGCTTGTATCGCTCGATGTTGGAATGCATCATCGAGAAGAATCACTTCTGTGGCAGGAAAATCATGCAAAAGCTCAGGGATGGCCAACAGCCTTTCCTCTCCCACCGCTACTGCCACCGAAGGAAATTTTCGATAAAGCATTAGGGGTTCATCTCCTATTTCAAGAGCCGTTACATTTGGTTTAGCGTAGGCATACCCTTTTGTTCTTCTTCGATATCCTCTACTTAACGTAGCAATCTGATAGCGATTCTTCAATAATTCAATAAGATATTCAATCAAAGGAGATTTGCCGGTGCCCCCTACTGCTAAATTGCCCACCGTTATCAATGGAATACCAAACGTTGCTGACCGAAGCCATTTTTTTTGGTAGAAATAAGATCGTAAAAAGAGTACGGCCCAGAACAAGATAGAAAGCGGCAACAATAAGAGCCGAAAGGATCGTAAAAAAAAGTTATAGAACATGACTGATTGCTAAGGTACGAAGAAGCTAAAGACCGTTGTACCGTAGTTACGTTCCCGTTCAAATCCTGGAAAAGATTGATAATCGTTACGAGGAGTATGTTCCAAGACAAATAGCCCTCCGGGTGAGAGCAGCTTTCTGCTGATAATAATTCTTGGTAAGTCATCTATCGTCGTCAGCGCATAAGGCGGACCTGCGAAAATGAAATCAAATGTTTGCGAACAATGCTGTAAATATTGAAATACATCCATTTTCACAATGGTCGCATTTTCAATATTAAAATCTTGAAGTGTCTTTGTAATAAATTGAACTTGCTTTGTGTCTTTCTCTACCATCGTCAATTGCTGCGCACCTCGAGAAGCAAGTTCGTAACTAATACTACCTGTTCCGGCAAATAAATCTAAGGTAACGACACTGGTGAAATCAATTCGATGTTGCAATATATTAAAAAGCCCCTCTTTTGCGATGTCAGTGGTGGGACGGGTGTGTGGCATGTGTGCCGGTGGCAAAAATCTTCTCCCTCCTAAACTTCCACTTATGATACGCATACAGGATTATTACTTAGCAACATAAAATAATGAGAAGGGGGAGCTGCTTCCGTAAACTGGATTGAACTTTCAGCAGTCTGGATCAGCTGGAAATAATTTGATAACTCCTCGTATAGACGAGAAGTGGGATCGATAAGCCCCGCTAAGGATAGTTGAACTGTGCTTGTAGATAAATTATGTTTAGTGGTTAATTGCAGCAAATAGTAAACCGCATCCATTTCATGCTGATAATTGAAATATCCAGTAAACAATAAACGCCCGTTCCGACACAAAGCAATAGAGAGTTGTGCGATTCCCACCTGCACAAGAAATGCACCAGCATCATTAGTAGCATGACTGTCTTTTAAAAGCCATTTGATGGCATGGTAATATTTCAAATCGGAAAACCGCGATTCAAGGGTTCTAAATAAATTCTCAGGAACAGCGTATCCTAAATAAAACTGCCAGGAAGCATATGATTCATGTAAGCAAAGCATATGAGGACTATAAGGATAGGCTGTTTTATGCAATAATTCCAATTTTGAATGATCATATTGCACAACGGGTATTTGTGTAATATGTGGGGCATCAAACGAAATCTGAACAGATAAAGGGGCTTTATTATCAAGTAAACACTCCTTTAGAAATTCTTCAATAAAAGTTTCCTTCTCCCAATGCGCTAATTGGTAGAAGGCCCCCCTTTGCGCTTGCTGCGAAACAGCATCCACCCAGAGATAAGCCGCCATGTGCTGACCAAATAATAACGAGAGCGTCACCTTTTCAGCAGAAGGATGTGTAGATTGATAAGAAAAAAGAAGTTTCACAGAAAGTTATTCAGAAGTGCAATGTTACTTAAAATTAAATAATTGTAGGTTTGTCTTACACATGCAGTCTACTCCGTCTTCCCCCCTACAAGTTGAGGTTACAAATAAGGCCATCCTAAAAATGGCGCTTCCCATCAGCATGGCCATATTAATACCGCAACTAAATTTTGTAATTAACAATGTATTTCTTGGTCATTTTAAAGAAGACGCAATAGCCTTGGCGGTGGCTGGAATTACTGGAGTTTATTATCTGATTTTTGCAGCGATTGGATATGGACTAAATAATGGATTACAAACCCTCATTGCAAGAAGAGCAGGAGAAAATAGACCCGATGAAGTTGGAAAACTTTTCAGTCAAGGGATATTGATTGGACTTTTTTTAGCATTAACGGGGATATTACTAACCTACACAATCACCCCCATCCTGTTTGGATACATCATCAATGATTCAACCACATTGGAAAAGGCTATTAGTTTTTTGCAGATCCGGATTTGGGGACTCCCTTTCCTATACGTGTACCAACTTAGAAATGCCTTACTTGTGGGCACTAACCAATCACGATATTTAGTGGCAGGTACGATTGCAGAAGCTGGCGCGAACGTATTACTTGACTTTGTTTTAATTTTTGGCTTTGCAGGAATCCCAGCACTAGGATTCAACGGCGCGGCTATAGCATCAATTCTCGCGGAGATCATCGGAATGCTGGTTATCTATTGGGTGATCAGCCGAAAAGGAATTACAAAACAGTTCAGCCTCTTCAAGCAGGTTAGTTGGAATTCCGACATACAGCGGTCAATTCTGTCCGTATCCTCCCCTTTAATGTTTCAACATGCCATTAGCATTATTAGCTGGCAATATTTCTTTTTATTAGTAGAACATCAAGGAAGTCTTGCGTTGAAAGTTTCGAATGTGATGCGAAATATTTTTGGCGTATTTGGTTGTTTTTGTTGGGCCTTTGCCGCTACGGCAAATTCAATGGTCAGTAATATAATCGGACAAGGACGTCAGGAAGAAGTTTGGGGCTTAATAAAAAAAATAGTTCGCCTAAGTTTTACAACTGTTTTTTTAGTAGTGGTTACGCTTAATCTTTTCCCAGCTCCCTTCCTCTCACTTTTTGGACAAGGGCCCGAATTCATTGAAGCGGGAATTCCTGTTTTGAGAGTAGTAACCACAGCCCTACTGCTATCCTGTATTGCCACGGTTTTTCTAAACACCGTCACAGCTTCCGGAAATACACGGATTACATTCTTGATTGAAGTGGGGGCCATTGTGAGCTATTGTATCTACATCTACCTCACCTTAGAGCATTTTAAGCTATCCTTGGCCATCGGGTGGATGAGCGAATGGATTTACTGGCTTTGCTTATTAATTCCCTCCTTATTTTATATCCGTAGTAATCAATGGAAGGACAAGAAAATCTAAACTTCCCAGCGAAATTGAACAGCCGTATTCCCTTGCATGCCAGGAATAGGTGGTTGAATTTTTGTCAATTTGATTTCAATAAGATTGACTTGAGGAAATGATGACCGAATGGAGGCAACAATATCCATCACCACTGTTTCTAAGAGTGCGGTTGGGATTGACATACGTTCTTTGACTATGGTGTAAAGACTTACATAATCAACAGAGGTTAGCAAAGAGTTAATCGAAGTGGTTATTTCATCTTGAATTGAATAAGCAACAGTTAGATCCACCAAAAATTGGCCTCCGATTTTTGCTTCAGCGGGATAAAGTCCATGATAAGCATAAAAATTCACTTGCTCCAGCTTAACCTGCATGATCCTTTTTCCCATATTTCTTTTTTAATGCGCTCCCAATGCGCTCAAATAACGTTCCGCGTCCAAAGCCGCCATACAACCGCTACCTGCAGCGGTTACTGCCTGCCGATAGGTCTTATCCTGCACGTCGCCAGCAGCAAAAACACCTTCCACATTCGTACGACTTGTTCCCGGTGTGGTTAGAATATAACCCGTGCTATCCATTGTGATCCAATCCTTGAAAATGGCTGAATTGGGGGAATGTCCAATGGCTACAAAAAAGGCGCTCACAGAAATTTCTGTTTTCTCTTTTGTTTTGTTATTGACCAGACGAACTCCTTCCACTTTGGTATCTCCTAAGATTTCTTCAGTTTCTGCATTCCAGTGTATAGTAATATTGGGCGTATTTATAACACGTGCCTGCATTACTTTACTAGCACGCATTTCTTCACGCCTAACAATCATGTGAACTTGAGAACAAATCTTTGATAGATACAAAGCCTCCTCTGCAGCGGTATCCCCTGCTCCCACAATGGCTACAACTTTACCTTTGAAAAAGAAACCATCGCATACGGCACAAGCACTAACTCCAAACCCATTTAATCGTTGCTCGCTTTCCAACCCTAGCCATTTTGCAGAGGCCCCAGTGGAAATAATAATTGAATAAGCGGCAATCCACTTGTCTTCATCAATTTGTACTTTATGGAGGGGGCCGGAAAAGTCAACTTTAGTAGCTATACCATACCGAATATCTGCCCCCATGCGTGCTGCTTGTTTCTCAAAATTTATCATCATATCAGGTCCTTGAATACCCTCAGGATATCCCGGATAGTTTTCAACTTCGGTAGTAATGGTAAGCTGTCCACCTGGTTGTAAACCTTGATATAACACTGGCTTTAACCCAGCTCGACTGGCATAAATGGCTGCAGTATAGCCCGCGGGTCCAGAACCAATAATTAGACATTGAACGGTTTCAGTTATTTCCATTTTTTTCGCTTAAATCAATGATGAACTTGCGCTAAATTACGCGGAAAGACGGAATAAGAATAGTGTTATTAGCGAGGAATTAAAAGTCGGCGATATTGAACAGCATATCCACCAAAGTACCCCAATGCACCATTGGACAGATTGGATAGCACACGGGTCGGGGATGAAAAGGGATTACCGACACTCGCAAAATTGAATTCGGTTGTGCGCCAGAAATCATATGTGGCTTTATCGATAGTACAAAGTTTCAATTGCACCGTATCACCTCGATTAAACAAGGCATACCCCTCCTCAAGCTCCCCGGTTCTAATTACTCCTCGCTCAACTTGTACTTCGTAAGTAGTCCCATCAATAATTTGATCATCAAAAACAGAGTTGAATCCCGGCAAAAATGGCCCGTTGTTTTGCTTTGTGAAATAACGAATATAATCACCCAGACCCGGTCGATCTTTTGCTCTTACATAAACAGCAACTTTACCCGGTGGATTACCAGGAGGAGGCCATTTCCAAAAAATAGAATCAATAGTTCGAGTAGTATCAGGGATTGTCGTTGCGGCGGTATAGGTTTCTCCCTTCCATCGAATAGTCAGCTTATAACTTCCTCGTAAAGCCCCACGGAGAGCAGGTTGCTGTGCAACCGAGTCAACTGTATAAAAATAACCCAATAGGCTAGCAGGCCCCGTGGCTGTATGCCCTCTTAAGGGATAACGCGTTCCCGAGAACTCGATAGAAACTTCAGCATCTTTTACAAGACTTTCATTCAATATTGGTAAGCTGACGGTAGCGTAATAAGCTAAGCTGGAAGTAAGAAAAACAAAAGGAGGTTCTCCATTTTCAATAAAAGCTTCTACCACTAATTTAGGAGAAGGCTGCTCTAGCTGAAAAGTGATTTCTCTTTCACAAGACAAAAAGAAATGTGAAATCAACAGTAAAAAAACTGTATGGCGCATCGAATTAGCTTAGCCCAAATATGCTTTTAAAGCACTGCTGTAACGTGCTTTTTGTAAACGCTTGATAGCTCTTTCTTTGATTTGACGAATACGTTCTTTTGTTAAATCGTATTTCTGTCCAATTTGTTCAATGGTTACACCATTTTCGCCGTCCAAACCAAAGTAAGCGTTAACAATCTCCGCTTCACGGGGTGAAAGTGATTTTAGTACGCGACGAATTTCATTTCGAAGTGAATCCTTCATGACTTCATCATCGGTATCATCACTGCCTTCCAGCAAATCTCCCATTGCTACATCCTCTGCTTCATGCACAGGGGCGTCAAGAGAAGTATGACGTGTATTGCTTTGAAAAATATTATTGATCTCTGTTTCACTCATCTCCAATAATTCAGCCAACTCCTCGGTTGAAGGCTCACGCTCATGCTCTTGCTCAAAAGCCATATAGGCTTTATTTGCCTTGTTATAAGTGCCAATTTTATTTTGAGGTAATCTTACCAAACGACCCTGCTCAGCTAACGCTTGTAAAATGGACTGACGAATCCACCATACAGCATAGGAGATGAATTTAAAACCCTTTGTTTCGTCAAAACGTTGTGCAGCTTTGATCAATCCTAAATTACCTTCGTTGATGAGATCACTTAAGGAGAGACCTTGGTGCTGATATTGCTTTGCAACAGACACAACAAATCGAAGATTGGCCTGCACTAATTTATCCAATGCCCGCTGCGAATCAATTGGATTTCTATTAAACATCTTAATTCGCTGGGCAAGCGTCGTCTCCTCCTCAGGAGTGATCATTGAAATTTTGGAAATTTCCTGCAAGTACTTTTCTACTGCTTGAGAATCTCTGTTGGTAATTTGGGTAGCAATCTTTAGCTGCCGCATGTACTTGAAAATTTAAAGGTGGTGGGCGGAAAAGACGAAAAATCCCCTCCGAACGTGTGCGAAGTTACATAATTTAACAGTGGTTTTCCTAGTGAAAGTCAGGATTCTACAGAAGTTTTATGGCTTTGCTTCAGATAGAAAGCTAAAGCCAAACCCGTCAAAAAAAGAAAACTTGAAATTACTTCCGCTTGGGTGGGATGAAAACCTAGAATATCAAGCTGATTATTGACTCGTATTTTTTCTATAGCAAATCTTTCTAATCCGTTGAATATTAAATATATAGAAAATAATATACCGCTTACTTTAATTTGATTTTTAAGATAAAATAATACAAAGGCAAGCAGTATTGAGCCCACTGCTTCATACAAGGCGGTTGGATATACTCCCGCAGGCAACGCATTGCAATAGGGCCCTTCACATCCTGGAATAGGAATACCTGCTTCAATAACATTATGAGGATATGTATACGACCATGCCCAATCTGGAAGCAAAAAGGGCTTTGTTGAAAGATCACTAACAACCCCCCAATCCCCATCACCAGAAAACTGACAACCTAATCTGCCAATACCATATGCGAGCATAAGACCAGGGGCAATAGCATCACTTAGATTTAAAAAACCAATTTTATGTCGTCTAGCGTAAACCCCAATAGCAATGGCAGCACATATAAGACCTCCATACATCGTTAACCCCGCAGGCGAAAACAAATAATCACTTGGCCTTTTTAGAAAATCAGACCAATTTTCAAAAATATCAAACAGCTTGGCCCCAGCCAGACCAAACACAAGTGCCAAAAGGGTAATATCTCCTACCCGATCTTCTGGCCAAATTCGAATTATTCTTTTCTCAGGCTTTTCCAGTTTTTGTTTTTCCTTTTCCCGCCACTTCATGATAGCGAAAAATAGTCCCAGTAATAGCCCTAATGGAAAATTACCTTCTCCAGAAAAAATAAAACTAGGTGGATCGACTATTTGATCCATGTCCAAAAGAAAAAGAGCAAGAAGCTTGAATCCTAGCAGAAATCCTAATAAAAAATTGAAAAGAATATCCTGCAAACTGGCAGGTTTCCCTACTAAAATGGTTGTTTCTTCAGGACGAAAAAGCCCTTGCTTACTTTTTCGTCTTAGTTCATAAGAAAGTGATGTTGCCGCAGCACCGAATGCTAAAGCAACAAAAAATCCGAACGTATTAAAAAAACGCAAGAAGGGCCAATCAACCCCCATCAAATCCTTGAAGGCGTAATAGAGGTTTGGATACATGACTATTAATTACAGTGTTGCTGAAAAGAAGCAATCAGATTTTCTGCAATGGCTTGTGCAGAGCGACCCTCAATCATATGCCGCTCGATATAATGAACTAATTGTCCATTTTTAAAAAGGGCGATGGCTGGTGATGACGGAGGATAAGGCAATAAATGCTCACGTACCGCTTTTACAGCATCAATATCAAATCCCGCAAAACTGGTGGTGAGGAAATCAGGTTTTTTTTCACTACCAGCTACTGCCATTAATACACCAGGACGCGCAGTGCCCGCAGAGCAACCACAAACAGAATTGATCATTACTAAGGTGGTCCCTTCTTTAGAGAGCTGCTCATGTACGGCGGATGCTGAAAGTAATTCAGCAAAACCTCTTTCTGTCAATTCCTCTTTCATCGGAATTACTATTTCAGCAGGATACATAGACTAAAATTTAGAAAAGCAAAGATAAAAAAAATAGAAGAGAAAGAGTGATAAATCCATCGCTAGGCTTTAAGAGAACTTTCACAATTGAAAGGGCGTTTTTACGAAATTATTTTAAACTAAAAACGTCTATAGATTGTCTATTTAATAAAGAATCTCTTTCTCATAAGCAGTTGGTTTTGGTTTACCGCCCCTCGTTTCTACGAGGGGTTATTTTTTTGTAGTGCTCTGTTTCCGCACCACTGACACTTCCTGCGCTAAAATTGGGGTAGACTTGTTACCAAATTGTGTCCGGATATAAGTTAATACAGCGGCTATCTGCTGATCTGACAAAAAAGAAAATGAAGCCATTGGGTTGTAATACTCCTCATCTTGTACAACAATCGGTTCATTGAGTCCATTTAATAAAATAGTAATCAGTCTTTTTTTATCGCCAGTAACATAAGTTGTACCTGTTAAGGGAGGGGTCATACGAGGTACTCCCCCACCATCCTCCTGATGGCAAGACATACAGTATTGCCGGTAGAGGCTTGCCCCCATGCTGTTTTTTGGAGAGTTTTTACTTTGACCAAAGGAAAAAATAGTACCAAGCAATAAAAAAAACAATAATAAGATTCGGTTTAACATAGCATCATTTTTGAGAAAATGTAACTTTCCAGACCCACCCTCGTACATCATCACTTACCAGCAAAGAACCGTCTGCTGTTTGCGCTAAACCACAGGGCCGATGCTGCGCTTCTCTCGGACTCATAATTTTTTCCTTGCCTGTAAATCCGTCTGCAAATATTTCCCATTCTCCCGTGGGGACTCCATTTTTCATGGGTACAAAAACAATATAGAACCCCTCTTGAAATTCAGGATTTCTATTCCAGCTACCATGAAAAGCAATAAAAGCACCATTCCGATACCGCTTTGGAAACTGAGTTCCTGTGTAAAACAAAAGTGCATTAGGAGCCAAATGTCCGGGAAAGCCCATCAATGGGTCAACCGCTTGCGGCGCTCCTTCTTTTACCCCATCACCTCCAAATTCGGGTGATAAAATTTTCTTCTTTTTGAATTGATCCCAATAAACATAAGGCCAACCGGCATCTTGGCCTTTTTTTAACCGATAGAACGTTTCGGCAGGTAATTCAGCTCCGGCTTTGGCATCATATAATTGTGGGAAGTGTTGAAAAAGTAAATCACGACCGTGAACTGTAACATACAAATCATTCACCTCATTATTCCAGTCTAGTCCCACTACATTTCGTAGCCCTGTAGCGTAGCGCGTTCCTTGTGCATATGTTTGATCCAAGGCTGAAGCAGAAAATTGCCAGATGCCGCCAGCCGAGTCTAAAATTGGACAGGGCATTCTTCCTGGTGAACCCGCCTTACGATCTTCAACTTGGCAAATATTTGAGGGAGCACCAATATTTACATAAATGTTCCCAGCATTATCCAACGTTATGGATTTTGAGGCATGCTGACCTTTATCTACTAAACCATAGACCAACCGCTCAGGCTTTTCAGGTTGAAGAGGTTCATAATTTCTGTCTAAGGCATAACGAAAAATGGCATTATTGGAAGAAGCGTAAAGAAAGTTATTTTTCAATGCAATTCCTGTCCCGATATAATTTCCAAAAAGCAAGCTGTCTTCATAAACTCCATCCTGATTAAGATCTCGCAATCGAACAATCCCTGCTCCATTCCTGAGGCGCTCCAATTTCAGGTATAACGTTCCGTTAGGAGCGATGGCGATATGACGAACCCTACCCTGATTCAACGCAACGGCTTGTGCGGTAAATCCAGTCGGAAGCTGAAGAGCAACTGGGGATTGTGCCAGAAGACAAAAAGAAAATTGGATTCCCAGAAGGAGTAAAAAAATGTTTTTCATTAGTTGATCTTAATATCCTAAAATTTTCAGCATGCTTTGAGCTGTTTGCTGCTTGGCATACACCCAATCAGTTAGTTTACCATTTTTATCATGGCCAACAATCACGTGTTTGGGAGAAGGAATCAGACAATGCTTGATTCCACCATAACCACTAATCTGATCCTGGTAGGCCCCGGTATGAAAAAACCCAACATAGAGCGGCTCCTTAGTTCCATTGGTCTTGGGAAGGAATACCTCATTTATGTGCTCCTCAGAATCATAATAATCATGGCTATCACAGGTAATACCTCCTAATACAACCCGCTGATAATCCTGATCCCACTTATTGACTGGCAGCATTAGAAACTTCTCTCCTATACCCCATGTATCGGGCAACGTGGTAATAAAGGAAGAATCGATCATGTACCAAGTTTCACGGTCATTTTGCACCTTTTCTGCCGTTACACTAAAAATGTGCGCCATACTCTCTCCCACTGTAAAGCTTCCAAATTCTGTAAAAATATTCGGCATGGGAACTTTTGCTTTCTTGCAAGCAACTTTTATGTTGCGTACAATTTCATTGATCATGAACTGATAATCGTATTCAAAGCCTAAGGAGTGTTTAATAGGGAAACCTCCCCCAATATTGATTGAATCGAGCTCAGGACAAATTTTCTTAAGTTGACAGTAGAGATTGACTACCTTATTTAATTCACTCCAGTAATAGATATCGTCTTTGATCCCCTTATTCAAAAAAATATGGAGCATTTTTAATTGGAATTTGCTCTCGTAGCCTTCAATCCGATCTACATAAAATTCCAATACGTCTTTGGCACGAATCCCCAATCGAGAAGTATAGAAAGGAAAATTAGGCTCCTCCTCTGCAGCAACACGAATTCCTAATTTAAAAGGGACTTTTACCGAATGGGCATAATCTTTTAACTCTTCTTTATTGTCTAGTACAGGAATGACATTGGTAAACCCACTGTTTAGAAGTTGTGCGATTCTTCGGGTATATCCCTTTTGTTTAAAACCATTACAAATAATAAAAGTTTCTTTATTGATTTTTTTCTTTGCGTATAATTTCTTTATGATTTCAATATCGTAGGCATAGGAAGTCTCTAAATGTATCTCATGCTTGAGTGCTTCTTCTACGACAAAACTGAAATGCGAACTCTTTGTACAATAGCAATAATGATATTTCCCTTCGTATTTGTGTTTTTTAAAAGCCGCTGCAAACATCGATTTTGCTTTGCGAATCTGAGAACCAATCTTGGGCAGATAGGTTAACTTAAGCGGTGTTCCATGTTTTGCAATCAGTGCTTTCAAGTCTAATCCATTGAAGTACAAATTGCCATCCTCTACTTCAATTCCTTCCTGTGGAAAATTGAAAGTTTGCTTGACGAGATCCAAATAAGAATTGGTCATTGCGATACCGAATTGGTGGGTTAATAAGTAAAACGGCACAAAACTATCCTTTTTAGAAGTATAGGCGCCAAATAGATAAAAAAAAGCCTGTCCATTCGGACAGGCCCCAAGATCAATATTTAAAAGTTACTTGACTTCCTCAAAAGGCACATCCGTAACATCCTCGGTGGGCTGAGCGCCCCCTTCGGGTTGCGCGCCGGGCTGTGGATTTCCTTGAGTGGCTTTATACATATCCTCACTGGCGGCAGTCCACGCTGTATTGAGGGCGGCCAGGTGCGCATCTATGCCAGCCAAGTCTTGCGATTTGTGTGCTTCCTTGAGTTTTTCTGCTGCTTGCTCAATGACTGTTCTCTTATCTGCTGGAATTTTATCGCCGTACTCTTTTAATTGCTTCTCAGTCTGGAACAATAAAGAGTCTGCTTGGTTGAGTTTGTCAACTTTCTCACGTTCAGCTTTGTCTGTAGCCTCATTGGCTTTTGCTTCAGCCTTCATACGCTCCACATCTTCCTTACTAAGTCCGGATCCTGCTTCAATATGAATCTTTTGCTCTTTTCCGGTTCCTTTATCCTTGGCGGTTACATGGAGGATACCGTTCGCATCAATATCAAAAATTACCTCAATTTGAGGTACGCCACGGGGAGCAGGTGGTATTCCATCCAGGTTAAAAATTCCAAGACTTTTATTGTCTTTAGCCATACTGCGTTCCCCCTGTAGAACATGAATTTGAACGCCGGGCTGGTTATCACTAGCAGTGGAGAAGACCTCTGATTTTTTAGTAGGGATCGTTGTATTTGCAGGAATAAGGGTAGTCATTACAGCACCCATTGTTTCAATTCCCAGAGAAAGCGGGGTAACATCCAGTAACAATACGTCCTTTACTTCGCCGGTAAGAACAGCGCCTTGAATTGCAGCCCCAATGGCAACCACTTCGTCAGGATTAACACCTCGATTTGGTTTTTTACCAAAGAATTTTTCGACGATTTCCTGGACTTTAGGAATACGAGTAGAACCACCCACTAGAATTACCTCATCAATTTGAGAAGTAGAAAGTCCTGCATCTTTTAAAGCCGCCTCGCAAGGTTTCAAACAACGTGTAAATAAACTATCAGCCAACTGCTCAAAACGAGCGCGGCTTAACTTTTTAACCAAGTGCTTGGGAACCCCGTCAACAGCAGTAATGTATGGAAGATTTATTTCAGTTTCTGCGGAAGAACTCAACTCAACTTTTGCTTTTTCAGCGGCTTCTTTCAAGCGCTGTAATGCCATAGGGTCTTTACGCAGATCAATCGATTCTTCCTTCTTGAATT
Organism: Bacteroidota bacterium; assembly: GCA_014190475.1. Classification (GTDB taxonomy): domain Bacteria; phylum Bacteroidota; class Bacteroidia; order Chitinophagales; family Chitinophagaceae; genus JJ008. The sequence continues at coordinate 7,368 of BJGL01000023.1, read as the reverse complement.
CATCAGCCAGCCAGTCCATAATCACTTTATCAAAATCATCTCCTCCCAAATGGGTATCTCCGTTGGTTGACTTTACTTCAAAAACACCATCGCCAAGCTCTAGCACTGAAATATCAAAAGTTCCACCTCCTAAGTCAAAAACCGCAATTCGCTTGTCTGACTGCGCCTTATCCAAACCATAGGCGAGTGCCGCCGCTGTAGGCTCATTTACAATTCTGCGCACATTCAATCCGGCAATTTCACCTGCTTCTTTAGTAGCCTGACGTTGCGCATCATTAAAATAGGCGGGTACTGTAATTACCGCCTCAGTAACTTCCTGACCCAGATAATCTTCAGCGGTTTTTTTCATCTTCTGAAGAACCATAGCGCTGATCTCCTGTGGAGTATATAAACGACCATCTATATCGATGCGCACGGTGTTATTGTCACCCTTGGCAACTTTGTAACTCCAGTGAGTTATTTCCTCTCCCACTTCATCAAAACGACGCCCCATGAATCGCTTCACAGATGCAATAGTGTTTTGGGGATTGGTAATGGCCTGACGCTTGGCTGGATCACCCACCTTACGTTCCCCATTTTTCAAAAAGGCAACAATAGAGGGCGTAGTACGACGACCCTCATCATTTGCAATTACAACTGGTTCATTTCCCTCCATTACAGAAACACAACTATTAGTTGTACCTAGGTCAATTCCAATTATTTTTCCCATTATTCAATTTTTATTGATAAACAGTACGCAACTCCTGTGCCGAACTGAACCTGGATGCAATTTTGTCAGTTTTAGCCTAAAAAAGGCAATTTTGACGCAATTAAATGATGAAAATCAACAATTTGTCTGTTTTCCCTTTGATTGAAAGGAGAAATTGCGTTGGGCTACAAAACTAAAAGCCACAACCATGAGAACGGTCATAAACTGAGCGATCACAGCATGCCATGCCAAGAGCTCCACAAATATTTTGAGCAATAGATAGTTTAAAAAAAGGTTGAACAAGCAAATCATGAAATAGCGGAACAGTTGGACCCTGGTTCTTAAAAAAGAATTGTCAAAAACCACAAACCGGGCAAAGAAAAAGCCAATGGGGAAAGTGATCAAAAAGGAGCAAAATAAACTTGCGCTATGCGCCTTGAAAGCATAGAATCCAAGATCAAAAACAGTTTCCCGAAAAAGATATTGGTAGCATACAAAATATACCAACAGCCCCAATAAAGTATTGCCTCCTCCCGCTACGAGGTATCGAAATGTTTGTAAAGGAATGAAACGACGAAAGAGTGGATGAAAAAAATCAACGAGTCCACGGATACCAAAAGCTACTTTTTCCAAGAAAGCGTTCATGGTGCGCAAAGTAATCGAAACCTTTAAAAAAGACAAATGGGTCCTTTACCTTTGCGCAGACTTAACTATGCTGTTACAACAAACTATAAAAAAGGTACTGGAGCAGGTTATCCAAGATTCTTTGGGTATCGCTGTTGCTGAGGAAGAGCTGATCATCCAACGTACCAAAACAGAATTTGAGGGAGACTATACCCTTGTACTTTTTGGGCTGGTAAAAAAATATAAATTAAATCCCGAGCAAATTGGATCGTCAATTGGGGAAGCTGCCTGCCAAAAAGAACCACAACTTTTTAAGTCCTATAACTTACTCAAAGGCTTTTTAAACTTTTCAATACAAGATCAGTGTTTAGTTGATTTTCTTGGAACAACATATTCTAATCCCCAATTTGGAAAAGCGCCCGTTCACGCAAAACGTGTAATGGTGGAGTATTCCTCTCCCAATACCAATAAACCACTGCATTTAGGCCATTTACGCAATATTTTTCTTGGATGGAGTATTGCCGAACTACTCAAAGAAAGAGGCTATGTTGTAACAAAAAGTTGTGTAGTAAATGACCGAGGCATTCATATCTGCAAAAGCATGATTGCCTGGGAGCTATTTGCACAGGGAGCTACGCCGACAACAACGGGACAAAAAGGTGATCACTTTGTGGGTGATTATTACGTGAAATTCAATGAGGCGCATAAAGTACAAATTGAAGAAGGGATTGCCGCGGGTCTAACCAAAGAACAAGCAGAAAAAGAAGCTCCCATCATGAAGGCCACCCAACAATTATTACAGGATTGGGAGGCTGGCAAACCAGAAGTTTTAGCGCTATGGAATCGAATGAACCAATGGGTCTATGAAGGGTTTGAAGAAACTTACAACAAAATTGGTGCTGATTTTGATAAAACGTATTACGAAAGTAAAACTTACTTACTTGGAAAGAAGTTTGTTGAACAAGGACTAACGGACGGTGTATTTTACAAAAAAGAAGATGGTAGTATTTGGATTGATCTAACCCCAGCGGGATTGGATGAAAAATTAGTACTGCGAAAAGACGGCACCTCCGTGTATATCACACAGGATTTAGGGTTAGCTGAACAAAAATTTCAAGAATACCAGTACGAACAAAGTATTTATGTGATAGCGGATGAGCAAAATTATCACATGAAAGTACTTCAGCTCATTTTACAAAAACTAAACAAACCCTATGCAAATGGCATTTATCATTTGAGCTATGGCATGGTAGAATTACCAAGTGGTAAAATGAAAAGCCGAGAAGGAACGGTGGTGGACGCGGATGACTTAATTGCAGAAATGATTGAGGTAGCCCGCACTAAAACAGAAGAACTTGGCAAGGTAAAAGATTTTGATGCGGAAGAACTGCAAAAGCTATACCATACACTAGCATTAGGTGCATTAAAGTTTTATCTGCTACGGGTAGACCCAAAGAAAAAAATGATTTTCAATCCACAAGAGTCAATCGACTTCCAGGGATTTACAGGTCCATTCATCCAATACACGTACGCACGTATTCAATCCATTTTAAGAAAGGAAAGCCCTACTGCCTCCCTTTCAATGGAAAACAAGCTGGAGAAGGAGGAAAAAGAGCTTTTGATTACAGTAGAGCAATTCCCTGCCATACTTGAACAGGCAGTGGCAGAACATAACCCGTCCGTTGTGGCGTTATATGTTTTTACAGTTGCAAAGCTTTTCAACTCGTTTTACACGCAGCATTCAATAATCAGTGCTCCCACTGACGCAACCCGACAACTTCGGCTGCGACTCGCTGCACTTACTGCCACTGTTATAAAAAGATCGATGACTTTACTGGGCATAGAAGTGCCCAGCAGAATGTAAGTTCTACCCGAGTACTATCCCCGCTAATGGAGGTAAAGTAAAAGTGAGCTGAACTTCCTTCTTTTTACGGTCAATCCACCTTGACGTAGCTACTTGTTGTTGAGAAATTCCACTGCCACCCCAGTCGGTCTGATCGCTATTGAAAAGTATTTTCCATTTTAATTTACCTTGAACACACAAAGTCCAATTAGTTCTGACTACCGGTGTCATATTCAATACCACTATCACACACTTTCCCTTTTTATCAATACGTTGATACGCTATTACAGACTCTTGTCGATGGGATAGATCAAGCCAATGAAATCCTGTTGGAGAAAATTGGTCTTGATACAATGCTGGGGTGGTTTTCAACAACCGATTCAGTGCAGCCACACATAGCCGAAGCCCTGCATGAACAGGAAACTGTAGTAGCGGCCACTGCAATTCTGTTCTAAAATCCCATTCAGTAGTCTGTCCAAATTCCCCTCCCATAAATAGGAGTTTAGCGCCGGGATGAGTCCACATATAGGTATACAACAACCTTAGATTTGCAAATTTTTGCCATTCATCGCCTGGCATTTTATAAATCAACGGACTTTTCCCGTGTACTACCTCATCATGGCTCAATGGCAGCATAAAATTTTCGTCGTAGAAATACATCATACTGAAGGAAAACTTATCCTGTAGGTGCTGCCGATGCAACGGGTCTGATTTAAAATAACTGAGGGTATCGTGCATCCATCCCATCATCCATTTCATCCCAAACCCAATACCATTTTGAAAAGTTGGACGAGAAATGCCTGGCCAATCCGTAGCTTCCTCAGCAATGGTCTGCACGGCTGGGAAATCACGATAGATAACTTCATTGAGCAACTTCAAAAAGGAAATGGCCTCCAAATTTCCATTTCCACCAAATTGATTGGGTTCCCATTGCCCTTCCGTACGAGAGTAATTTAATTTTAACATAGACGAAACGGCATCGACTCGTATTCCATCTGCATGAAAATGATTGAACCAAAAATGAGCATTACTAATCAAGAAAGAGCGCACCTCTCCCCTCCCGTAATTAAAAATAAAACTGTTCCAATCTGGATGGAACCCTTTTCGCATATCCGCGTACTCATAGGTATGTGCACCATCAAATAAATGTAAGCCATGAGCGTCATGAGGAAAATGAGAAGGCACCCAGTCTAAAATAACACCAATGTTAGCCTGATGCAGCTGATCAATTAGAAACATCAATCCCTGCGGATGGCCAAATCTGGAGGTAGGAGCATAATAACCGGTACACTGATATCCCCAACTTCCATCGTAAGGAAACTCCATGACGGGCATAAACTCAACATGCGTAAAGCCCATTTCCAAAAGATAGGGAACAAGTTGTGCGGCGATTACCTCATAGGAATTAAAACTTTCCTCATTTGAGGGGTCTGGACGTTGCCAACTCCCTAAATGCATCTCATAAACGCTCCAGGGCGCATCTAGCGCATTTTTCTTTTTACGCTGGCGCATCCACTTATGATCATTCCAATGATAATCGAGTTGCCAGGTAATCGAAGCTGTATTAGGTCGCTTTTCCCAATAATTAGCAAAAGGATCACCTTTTATGTGTACAGTTTCATGATACCCCAAGATGTGATACTTGTAAAGTTCCCCCACAGATAGATGAGGAATAAAACCCTCCCAAATACCACTCTTATCCCAGCGCGGGTACAGAGGATGCTTCGATGCATCCCAATGGTTGAAGTTTCCAATCACAGAAACAACAGAAGCATGTGGAGCCCAAACACTAAAGTAGATACCCTTAGTTCCGTCAACTTCAATACAATGATTTCCGAACTTCTCATAGAGCCGGCAATGTATCCCGTTTTGAAAATCATTTATATCCTGATCAGCAAAAAGCGAAAAGCTCCAAACATTCGGGTTTGTTGCACCTGACATTAATTACAATTAAGGCAAAAGTTCAAAAACTAGGCTCTCACCCGGTTTAATTGAAAAATCGGCAATACTTTTTATTTCGCCAGTAATAACATTGCGTAAACGAGCGTATCCATCCATGCGCTCTTTATAAATAGACCAGTCAGGCTTCATGATTTCCTTACCGGTATGGGTGATTACCATAATGGACTGCTTGGCATCGTATCTGAAATAGAGATATAATCCATCTCGGGGAATAAACTGCATCAGACGTCCAGTTGTAAGGGCAGTGGAGGATTTTCTAAAATTAGCCAACCGACTGATATATGTATATGCAGAATCCTGAGATGGTGTTCTCCCCTCGGCTAAAAACCGATTAGACTTAATCGCATCAGCTGCCCAGCCACCTGGAAAATCTTCACGAACAGTTGCATCGGTATTTACCTTATAGTTTTTCATTAGCACCTCTGTGCCGTAATATAATTGCGGCATACCACGAAGCGTGAATAACCAATTCATGGTCATTTTATATTTACTCTCATCTTCTCCCAACACAGAAAAAATTCGATCCATATCGTGATTATCCAGAAAAATGCAATTCTTAGAAGGATCCGCATACAAAACATCTTGAGCAAGTGAATTGTACAACTTAATAACACCTGTTGACCAGCCCGGCTCCTCCTTTGCTGCACTGATCATGGCAAAACAGGATTGGAAATCAAGCATACCCTCTGCATTGTGCGAAAAGGGTGTCTTGATATTGTTTCTCGTAAAATAAGCATTCGCTAAAGGAGAAGTAACCCAGCTTTCTCCAAAAATGGTTAAAGATGGAAATTCCCTAGTCAACGCAGTATTAATATCATTTACAAAATCTTCTTCATTGTATTTATACGTATCAACCCTCCAACCGTCCAGGCCATACTCTTCTGTGGCCCAGATCGCATATTGAATTAAGAAACGAGCTACATCTTTATTGCGCTGATTTAAGTCAGGAAGATGCGGTACAAACCAGCCATCTAACATTTGTCTTTTGTCTTGCATAGAAGCATAGGGATCAAAAAATACCTCTTCACGATGATGAGGCGGATTTTTTCCCTGTGAACTATTCAGCCAATCCGCAGCTGGCGGATCCATAGCTATCCAATGGTAATTACCAATATGGTTGTAAATAGCATCTTGAATAATTTTCATACCGCGATTGTGCGCAAGTTGACACAACTCCTTATACGCTTGATTACCCCCCAACCGTTTATCCACTTGGTAATGATCCGTAAACCAATAACCATGATACCCTGCTACCTGGTTTCCCCATTCATTCATTCGGGGCATGTCATTTTCATTAACTGGGGTAAGCCAAAGTGTGGTAACTCCCAATTTTTCTAAATACGATAATCGGTCCCCTACGCCTTTTAAGTCCCCTCCATGTCTGGAAAACTTATCACTTCTGTTACAAAAAGTATCCCGGTAAGACTTGATCACGTCATTGGATGGATCACCGTTAGCAAACCGATCTGTCATGATCAGGTAAATAAAATCACGCGTATCCACTCCTCTCACTCGAGTAATTCCATTTTGTGAAGAACGAGCTTTTAGCTCATACGAAATGCGGAGGGAAGATTTTCCAGGAGATTGCAATTCAATAAAGAAGGTCCCGGGCTTAGCAGCCGGAGTAATCACTAGATCCAGAAAAAGATAATTCTTACTAGCAACTTTCCTGATTCGCTCCAGCCGAACACCCGGATACCGCACCGAAGCAGCTGCAAAAACGCCAACATCCGTTCCTCTAACAATAAGATTTAAATGTTGGTCAGCGAAGCCGGCCCACCAATGTGTAGGATACACAACAGGTTGTGCAAAAGCGCCATAAATAAGCACTAACTTAAATACGATGGAAACAAAAATTCGTTGCATAATTTTTAATTAAGATTTTCGCTCACGAACAAAGATCAGACAGACAACCGAGGCCAATACTAATAAAATCCCGCCTATCTGCACGGCCAGCAATCGATCATTCCCTAAATAATTTTCCATGATTTTGCCAAAGGTTAATGCAGCAATAATTTCTGGGAGCACGATAAAGAAATTAAACACACCCATGTAGATCCCCATTTTATCCTGTGGAATCACACCCGCCAAAAGCGAATAAGGCATGGATAAAATAGAGGCCCACGCCACTCCTACCAATCCCATAGACAGATATAACCAACTTGGAGTTTGAACAAAATAAACAGAAATCAACCCTAATCCGCCAAGTAACAAACAAATCGAATGCGTCCATTTCTTACCTAGCTTGGCC
>BJGL01000022.1 GCA_014190475.1 Bacteroidota bacterium | reverse complement strand
GCTGAGTAGCAATTCTACCAATGTTAGCAGCTGTTCCAGCAGGGTTTGCCAAAGCAACACCAGACTGCGTATAATAAGCAGCACCAGGATCAGGTAAACCCCATTGAGAGAAAGATACCGCAATACCCGCTTGATAAAGCGCATTCATATTTTCAGTGGTCCAGCCACGATCAGCAGCCTCTGCACGTAGTAAATGTGTCTCAGCGGCAGAAACTAGCACCACAGAACTATTGGACTGACGATTTGCAGAAGAAAGAATTCTAGCCCAAGTTGGATTAGCTTGACACCAAGGATCAACATAACCACGAACGCGTCCATAAGGAACACCAAGTGCAGAAGAACCAAAAGCAGACTGACGTCCATCACCCAATGAATTCATTATAGTAACCATAGGTGCGCTTTCTCCATAATCACTACGTGTGAAATAAAGTGCAAACCATGGAGACTGAAAGTTTCCGCCTGGATATTTAACCTCGAAATTATCTGAATTTGCGGTGATACTTCCACCCGCATCAGCTAAAGCAGCACGAAATTCAGTAGCAGCCCAGCCATTTGAGGCAGGGAAACGCTTGCTGACCTGGATGGCCAAGCGCATACGAAGGGTGTTAGCAAACTTTTTCCATTTAGCTACATCTCCACCGTACATGATATCTCCCGAAATTGCAGAACTAGAATTAAAAGCAGCTACCGCTTGTGTCAATTCTGTCATGCAACCTCTGTAGATGTTCTCTTGCTTATCAAAAGCAGGAGTCTTATCGCCCTTGAGGGCCTGAGAATAAGGAACATCACCCCAACGGTCTGTGATAGTGCTGAAAATATAGGCTTTTAAAATACGGGCAACTTGGGTCATGTTGTTGCTTGTATTGGTATTTATGATATTCTGTAAATCATTCAAGGAACCAGAATATTCTCCCTCAAAACTCAATTGAGGTATAGAGTACAAGGATACGTCCGTGTACTGGGTTTCAGAAAAATACTGACAGTATAAGCCGCCACGTGTCTGAGCACCATAACCGCCTAAACCAGCCTCTACGTTTGTCAGCAAAGCAGAGAGGATAGGCGAAGTAGTTGCAGCAGGGTTAACGTTTGTATCACCAAAATCTGAAGAATATCTTTTGCAACCGGTAAACAACATTCCCAAAGCGAGAGGGAGTACCAGTACTTTTTGTATGCTGAAGTTTCTCATAGTCATTTCTTTTATTGTTAAGCTAAACATGATTTATTAGAAGCTGATTTTGAGGTTAGCACCAAGACCTCGGGTGCCAGGCATGTTTCCAGCCTCACCACTGATATTGGAGATTTCAGAAGGATCAAAATCGTTGGTCTTCGCATAAATCAGGAGCGGGTTACGAGCAACTAAAGAAAGAACTGCACGCTGTGCCCATGTTACACCCCACTTCTTGATAGGAAGTGTATACCCTACTGATACCTCACGAAGTTTTACAAATGTTAGATCATATACATAAGGATCAAAGGTTTTGCTGTAGTAGAGGTTGTGGAAATAATCCTGTGCCTCTACATATTTATCAACCTTGTTTCCGTTAGCGTCCACTCCAAATACATGCATACCACCGCCATTCGCAACTAGGTCACGAATCGGATTACCCTTATCATTTAATACAGCAGTACGTGCAGTCAAACCGGAGAATGATCCCCACATGTTTGAGAGCGAAAAGAACTTACCACCGATTCCCCAATCCGCGTTCGCGTTTAAGATAAATCCTTTGTACTCAACTTGTGTTTGGAAACCACCCGTATGCTTGGGAAGCGCACTTCCGAAGAACACGTTTGGATCGTTAACATAAGCGCCATTAGCATCCAACACAGGCTGACCATTGATACGCTTAATGCCGTTTCCGTAAATCTGGCCCCAGTTACGACCTTCTTGGTGTACCATGTAAGGACCAGTACTTCCCCAAAGACCTTCAATAGCGATGCGCGTATCATCTTTTCCATCATCGGAAATTGTTACAACTTTGTTTTCAGCTAGGATACCCCAAGTAGCGTTGATCTCCCACTTTAGGTTTTTACCCCAAACTGGACGTCCCATAGCTTGGATGTTATATCCACGCTTGGTGATCAAACCCGCATTGGTACGTAAACTGGTGTATCCGCTAGTTCCGTTAATGGGAATAGAGGTTGGGAAATCTTTGTCATCCCCAGTCCAATAAGTTACTGAAGCTCCAACACGGTTCTTAAAGAATCGCAAATCGACACCAATCTCACGCTGGCTTGTTACAGACCCGCGGATATTAGGATCTACCAATTGGTCAGGAGTCGACATCAAGAAGTTGCCATTCCATTGAACTGAGCCCACTCCGTAGGCAAATCCTGGATATACATAAGTTCCAATACCTGTTGGAATTTCACCAATTGTTCCACGAAGTTTACCGAAGCTGAGTGGCTGCCATTTAAGGAGTTCACTAAAGATAAAGGACACACCAGCAGACTTAGAAACGATGTAAGACTTTGCTGGAGGCAAATCAGACATCCAGTCTTGACGTAATGTAAAGTCAGCTGTCAAGAAATTTCTCCAAGTAACGTTGCCGGTTGCGTAGATAGCGCTGTAGCGGTAGTCACTACGTGAGTTACCAACGCTAGGCTGATTTTTAGAGTTACCGATTGTAAATAAGTTGGGAACATTCAGACCATTCACTGTATTAGCAGAATTACCCTTGATCAACTGACGAAGGATATCCGTACCACCGGTAGCACCAATATTGAAATCCCCAATCTTCTTATTATACGTAATCAACAACTCCATATTAGTCCTATTGGAGTTAGAGGTAGAAGTGCTGTATGAGGCGATGTACCCAGATTGGGTTGCGCTTTCTTGGAGATCAGAAGTAATAATCTGCTCACTCCAGATATTATTCTGTTGCTTACGATAAGTACCCTTGATACGAAGGCTCTCACTAATCTTGTATGAAAGAGAGATATCTCCATAATAACGGTCTGTTTGCGTAACTGGCTTTACATGATCAAAGAAGGTATAGAAGTTATACCAGTAGTTACCAGCGTAAAATGGACGTGTGTTATTAGGATTGAAGGCAGAAGGATTCAAGTGATTCCAGCTAGCCATAATACCGCTTGCTGTGCGAACATCCTTCAATTCTTTCATGATGCCCATGTCGAGATTACGATGGAACCATTGGTTGAAAGAACCTGTAGTTTGGTTAGAGTAACCATCATCGAATTGTCCACGAACAATCTGTGTTATATAGTTAAAGTTTAATGAAGCTGTCAAGCGATCTGTAACTTCAACTGTAGCGATTGTACTAAATGTATTTTTCTTCAAAGAAGATTGAGGAATCATACCCTTTTGGTCTATGTTACCAAAAGACATACGAATGTTGGTATTTTCGGTTGCTTTTGAAATGCTTACTGAGTTGTTCAGCATAACACCCGTGTTGTAATAATCACGCGCATTATTTGGCTGAGGTAACAATTTGGCGGTGGTACCAGAATAACGGTGACCATCATACCAAGAATACCAGGGAATATACTCCTGTCCTACCATACGAGGACCCCAGCTGGCGTCATCCGAATAGTCATGGTAGTATTTACCATCCAGGCGCTTCCAAGATTCTGGATGTCCTGGCTGCCATGTATATTTCATCAAGTCACCAACACCACCACCCGCGTATGAGTTCTGGTAGTTGGGAAGGATGTAAACTTTATCATTTTGAACACCAAGGTTCACATCTACACCAATTCCTTTTTGACCTTTCTTAGCTCTTTTCAAAGTCATTACAATAGCTCCACCCGCTCCCTGAGGACCGAAGATGGCAGCAGCAGCAGGGCCTTGAAGAACAGTAACGTCTTCGATATCGTCTAAGTTGATATCATTTGGGTTGGGAAGAATAGTTCCATCAACAACGTAGAGGATCCCCTGACCACCCCCGAAACCAGACTCACCACGAAGACGGATGCTTCCGGTGCTACCCAGTTTTGCTGAGGACTGGCTTCTTACCTGGATACCAGAAACTTTACCTGCAAGGGCGTTATTCAAATTTGTTTGACGAATGGTATTCAATTGCTCAGACGTTACAACCTGTGCGTTAGTGGAGATGTTACGAAGGCTCTTACGAATTCCGTAACCACTGGTAACAATTACCTCACCTCCAGCAGCTACAACGCGTTTTGCTTGGATACGAACTGTGTTGTCAGCTCCAACAGTAAATTCTGTGGGCTCTAAACCAGCTCCAGAAACTAGGAGTACGTCCCCTGATTTAGCTTGCAGACGGAATGTTCCAGTGTTGTCAGCAGCTACCCCAGTGCGGGCACCTTTCAATTGGACTGAGGCCCCAGGTATGGCAACCCCATTCTCATCCACTACTGTACCTGTGATCGTACGTGCCTGACCAAATGCCAATGCTGCAGTTAGCATTAACATGGTGAACAGTGATGCGAATTTTCTCATGTTGACGTTAATTTTTAATTTTTAACTACGCTGAAAGTCAGTGCAAACTGACTTGTATTTTGGTTCTGACGAATACCAATTGAGACACACAGGTGTCAACAATTGCTGCGGCAAGATAACCTTTTTTTTAACAAAGAGTTAAATTGGCTTATAAATTTTTGAAGGGGCTAATTCGTGGAATTTCAGGGCAATTTGAACGGAATAGTGCCAAAATATTGCCCTAGAACTTGCTTCTTGCACGCCCGTAGCAGAACATAGGACAGTAATAGCCCTAAATGCATCATTTTCAATAGTTAACAAGAGTTCCTTACCGGAATTTTTATACTGTCCCAACTGGTAGCCGCCGCCCAGGGTGGGTGAAAATGCATAAATTCTTGATTGATAACCATCTGTATCAAAAAGTAAGAACCTGAATAGTCCCTTTAACTTTCCAGACATGGGGCGGAATCCAAGCTGGATGAATCCCAAAAAGCCAAATTCATCCATTGATTGTGGGACTGCTGACAACCTTTTTACCCTGGATGTTTCCATCCGTAAGGACCATTTGAATGTTTTAGAAACGGCCCTATCCACATGCATCCTGAAATGTGCTCTGTTAATAAGAAGGGCAGCAGCAAGAGGTGATGCTGCAAGTTCGTCCGAGGTTGTCTGCATCTTTTGCTCCTGCCTGAATCTGAAATAGATAGTTGAGCCCTTATCTGGCTGATAATTCACTTGAATAAATTGCTCATGCCCGCCAGAGGGCTGATCAATTAAATATCGAAGCCATGGAAAAAAGAAATAGTCTGAAAAAGCCTGCACCTGCACTTTGCCACTGAGGTTTGCATTCACACTAAAAAAAACGCCTCGCTCATTGTTGGGCATTGTTCCCTCTGAAATGGCACTGGAGTATATACTCTGAAATGAACTTGAATAAAATCTTCCTACAAAACCAACGTCTATGGTTTTTGATAAGCTGAGCAGCATCCCTGCCAATCCCGCCAGTGACCCATTTCTATCAGTGGCTTGTTCGGTAAACAGATGAAAATTTTTATACGTATATCCTAAATCAACACTTGCATTGATCCATTTTTTTCCAGCGATAGCAAATTGATCATAGGGCCTTGCCGTAACAATGAGTGGCAGACTAAAATGATAAAGTAGAAAATTGATTCCTCCGGTAAACATCCCTTGTTTAAAATTATATCGACCGCCCCCTGCTATTTGTGCTACAGCACCCTTGCTTTTAATTTCGGCTGCTGTACGGTGGTAACCAGACATGTTAAATGAAGTAATACCAGATTGATCGCTTGCGCTTGAATATCCCAAATTTGCCGAGAGCGTTTTATAGGATGCAAATAGCCCTAAAGAATGATTTTTTACTTGTAATTGCAACGCTAGGCCGCGGTGGAAGTTAAATTCATTTACACTTCGATGCACTTGAAATATGGATGAATTTTTTTTAAGTAATGAGAGCTGCGCTGTTTTCCGAAAATTCATCGTTTGCCATTGAATTAATCCCTGTGCGAGGTTAACGTTGAAGTCCCCTATGATCAGCTGACGCATCAATCCCTTGCCAGACACTGCAACATGCGCACTTAAAAAATCTGCAGGCAGCTTCGTGCGCTGATTGAGCCAATATTCACCTGGATCTTTTTCAGCTGTAATTCCAAATTTTAGCAATGAGGAGCTATAGCGATACAATGCTCTCCAATAATGCGCATCACCACGCCAGGAAGCAATTGAATTATCCGCTTGCTGCAGCACTGATGGACGCCATCGAATGGTAAGGATAGATTGAGCGACAGGAGCCCACAATGATAGTTTGTACCATTCAAGGGGCACAATAGTTACCCATTTTCGTATCCGGCTAATTGTGAAAAGATCCCACAATGGTATAGCTTGTAATTCATACACATCAAGGAATGGTCCAAAAGTTTTACGATAGGCCATAAAATGTTCGATTTGTTTGGTAGAGAGCGCTCCCAACGAATCAAGCTGATATTGATTGATCGTATTAAGATCATATTTCTTGGTATGATGAACAGAATACAATGAGGAGTCGATTTCTTCGTCGCTCAAAAAATCTTCCGTTTCTAGCCAACTTGAAAGCGGATCAGCTTCACCCGCATGCTGTTGCGCGCTGCTTATAAAAATAAAGGACTCGGCAAAACAGAAAAAACTGATAAACAGAATAACGATAAAACGCATACGATGCAATTATTAGCGTAAAGCATTGAATCCAGATACTGTGCCAAGCATCGGCTGAAAACCTAAGGAAATTTTAAGATCAATTTGCTTTAGTGGAAATTGAAAATGCAAGATCCACCATTGGGGTGAGGCTGCATATGAAAATTGTAGATGTAGGGCCGGCCCCGCCAACATACCAAGTCCTACCTGCCAATAAAACCGTTGCGTAGATAATTTTTCCAATTGCAAATTGAACGCTAGTGATTTTGTTACCTGAAATGAAGTAAGGCTGCGCAGTAGCAAAACAAACTGACGCCGCTGCCAATTGATTGGTACTTCTCGACCAGAAAAACCCACAGACATCGCATATTTAACTGATGGAGAAAGGGCAGTCCAACTACCCACTTGTGCAAATGGAATTGAAATGGGATGATAAAAATGAAATTGCCGTCGTAAAACACCTAATTGTACTCCTACTGAGTAATTCGCACCCAAAAGCCTTGAAAACTGCAGTGCTACTTGTGAAGTGGTAAATCCAGTGGGCAGTTTTTCTACTGCTACTTGTAGCAGGGCTGAAGAAGCTTGAAACTGCCTTTTTGCAGTAATCGAAAGCTGCTGCCAATTTTTAAACCCCATTAACCTGAAAAAAGCAAATTGCGTGGCAGCCTGTTTTTTGATTGGAATACCTGGACACCAAATTGCAGCACTTGGATCGATTGGATAAGCTGTGTCTATTTGCACTGACTGCATAACAAGAAAGGAGGAATAGTTGCCAACTTGTGCCTGAACAGTAGCTTGCTTAAAAGGCAACGAACAAAACACCACAAATCCCAGTATTCGAATGCTAATGCCCACAAGACAAGTTTATTTGCTCGTGCGCTGATAGGCAATAGAAAGAATCCGTAATCACCGAGAAGAATACTGCAAATTGATGCTAATTTTGCCGCATGAAAATTTTGGATGGAAAATTGGCGGCACAGGCTGTGAAAGAAAACCTACGAATAGCCGTTGAAAAACAAAAAGCTACCGGAAAGAAAGTTCCTCACCTGGCTGCGATATTGATTGGGGATAATGGAGCCAGCGCAACCTATGTTGCTGCCAAGGTAAAAGCTTGTGAAGAAACTGGATTTACTTCCACTCTGCTCCGCTATGAAACATCGATTACTGAAGCACAATTATTAGAAAAAATAATCGCCCTGAATAACGATCCTGCAATTGATGGAATTTTAGTGCAGCTCCCTCTTCCCGCACACATTGCCGAGGAAGAAGTAATTAAAGCAATAGATCCCGCCAAAGATGTAGATGGATTTCATCCGGTAAACTTGGGTAAAATGGTACAAGGACAACCGGGGTTTATTCCCGCTACCCCCTATGGAATCATGTTACTCTTGGAACATTTTCAAATTGATACGGCGGGTAAACATGCCGTGGTAATTGGCAGAAGTAATATTGTAGGCAGACCGATGAGCATTTTGCTTAGTGGAAATAACCAACCCGGTAATTGTACCGTAACCCTTTGTCACTCCAAAACAAAAGACTTGGAAGCGCACTGCAAGCAAGCAGATATCATTGTAGCAGCACTCGGAAAACCTGAATTTCTACAAGCCTCGATGGTAAAAGAGGGAGCCATAGTCATTGATGTAGGAATTACAAGAGTCAGCGACCCCTCAAAAAAATCAGGATTTCGTTTACTTGGCGATGTTCATTTTGAATCGGTGGCCCCACACTGCAGTTGGATTACGCCTGTACCAGGAGGAGTGGGTCCTATGACAATTGCAGCACTGCTTAAAAATACATTTCAGGCTTGCCAGCAGAGACACTAATTTGATTGCATTCACGTTTACACCTTATGCAAGGTTCAACCCTCAATAACCAACTTCCACTCATGGAACACTTCTATACCTTACAAGGGGAAGGTTTTCATCAGGGCAAGGCCGCCTATTTTTTACGACTGGGGGGGTGTGATGTAGGCTGTGTATGGTGTGACGTCAAAGAAAGCTGGGATGCCTCCAAACATCCCCACTATTTACCAACTGAAATGGTGGATGCTGTCAAAAAAACACCAGCCCAGCTGGTGGTTATAACAGGGGGCGAACCCCTGATGCACGAATTAGGACCCTTGACTTCTTTATTAAAGGAACAAGGATTAGCTACTCATCTTGAAACTTCTGGAGCTCATCCGTTATCTGGCCATTGGGATTGGATCTGCCTGTCTCCTAAAAAATTCAAGGCCCCACTTGATACTGTGCTTTTTGCTGCGCATGAATTGAAAGTGGTAGTGTACCACAGCAGCGATTTAGTCTGGGCTGAGGAACATGCGAAAAAAGTAAGTCCATCTTGCAAACTTTATTTGCAACCTGAGTGGAGTAAGCGAGAAAAGATAACGCCCTTGCTACTGGATTATATCAAGGAGAACCCTCAATGGGAGTTAAGTCTGCAAGTACATAAATACTTGAATATACCATGAACATGAAAGTGGTGCCCTTCCTCATAATGAGCTTTTTATTACCTGTGGTTGGTGCTACGCAAGCATACAACCCAGATAAGGTAAACCGAAAAGCTGTTCAACTATATGAGAAAGCCTTCCAGAAAGCCAGTGAAAATCTAACCAAAGAAGCAATTACCTTACTACAAGAAGCCACCAGCGCTGACGAAAATTACGCAGACGCCTGGATTGCCTTAGGAAGATTGCAATTGGAACTCAAAAACTACCCTTATAGTGTGGTTTGTTTTAAAAGAGCTCAATTTATAGATCTCAATTATTTTAAACCTTTCTGGCTATCCTATGCCGCAGGACTGGCAGGTACCGGTGATTTTTTAAAAGCGCTGGAAATAACTGAAAAGTTTATTGACCAGGTAAAGCCAACCGGAACACAACTTGAATTAGCCCTAATTAGAAAAAGATCCTACGCCTTTGCAGTTCAACAGGAAAAAGAACAGCAAGCGGAAAAAAACCCCGTGAGCTTTGCTCCTAAAAACTTGGGTGCATCAGTCAATTCAAAAATGTCGGAATACCTACCCTCCAAGACCATTGACGGCACGCAACTTTTTTTTACCCGAAGAGTTGACACCTATAATGAGGATTTCTATAGCGCAACAAGACAAAATGCAAGTAATTGGGAAACTGCGCAGCCGCTGAGAGGTTCTCTCAATACGCCGCAGAGCGAAGGAGCCATGATGATTTCACAAGATGGAACCTGGCTTGTATTTACAGGTTGTTATAGACCTGATAGCTACGGAGGGTGTGATTTATACATCTCCTATAAAACCAAAGAGGGCTGGTCCGCTGCAAAAAATTTGGGAAACCGAATTAATTCAGACCAATGGGAATCTCAGCCCTGTTTATCACCCGACAAAAGAGAACTTTACTTTGCAAGTCGCCGACCGGGCGGACTCGGTGGAAGTGATATTTATGTTAGCCGGCTACAAGAAAATGGCCAATGGAGCGATCCGGAAAATTTAGGTCCAGGAATAAATAGTTCAGCAGATGAACAATGTCCTTTTATTCATGCGGACAATCAGACGTTGTATTTTACCTCCTCCCATTGGCCCGGTTATGGTGATGACGATTTGTTTTTGGTACGTAAAGTTGCAGAAGGCAAATGGAGTACACCTAAAAATTTGGGATACCCTATTAATACGATTGACCGCGAGGGAACACTATTTATTACGGCAGATGGAAAAACTGCCTATTATGCCAGTGAAAGAAAAGACAGTTATGGAGGATTAGACTTGTACAGCTTTGAACTTAATCCTTCGATAAGACCTTTTGAAACTAGATGGGTAACTGGAAAAGTTTCAGATAAAAAAACGGGCATCGGAATTCCCGCTACGCTGGAGCTTACCGATTTACAAAACGGACAAATCATATCAAGAGTAAAAACCGATTCCCTTGGTAATTATTTACTCACCTTACCCACGGGCCGAGACTATGCCTTTACAGTAAATCAAAAAGGATTTCTCTTCAACTCTGACCAGTACTTTTTGAAAAATGGCACCGTTGATTCTGCAGTTGTAAAAAATATTGAACTCCAACCCATCGAGAAAAATGCCAGTATCGTACTGAAAAATATTTTCTTTGAAACCAACCGTTTTGAATTAACCCCGGCTTCATTGGTTGAGTTGGATAAACTAGTAATTCTACTGTTAGAAAATCCAACCATCCAAATAGAAATTGGCGGCCACACAGATAATGTTGGAAAAGCTGAAACTAATCTCTTATTGAGCGAGAATAGAGCTAAATCTGTAGTTGATTATTTAGTTGCGAAAAAAATTGAGGCTCGCCGGGTCTCCTACAAAGGTTTTGGCTTGACTAAACCAATTGCGGATAATAACACAGAAGCGGGTCGTGCCTTGAACCGACGCACTGAGATGAAAATCGTAGGACTCTAGCGCAAGGCTTATTAATCAGTTATACTTGTGAAAAGCGTTTGTGTCTTGTTCACTTAAGTATCAGCTTGCGCTGACCCTACTCAAGGGGGTTGGCGTTACAAGTCTTCGCCCTTTGCTTGAGCACTTTAGCCCCGAGGCAATTTTCAATACTGCTACAGATGAGCTTGCAGAGAAGGCTCTTGTAAGCCCTCACTGTATTCAAGCCATAGCCAATTTTAAAGATTGGAACCGTGTAGAAAAAGAAATTCAATTCATAGAAGCACACCACATCAATACATACTTCATTACAGATACCGCTTATCCCTATCGACTAAAGGATTGTAATGACGCCCCTTTATTGCTTTTTACAAAAGGAAAACCTAACCTGAATCCTCCAAAAACGCTGGCAGTGGTGGGCACACGCAGTAATTCTGTACTAGGTAAAAAATTTACGGAAGAAATTTTAGCTGGACTTCAGTCTTATTCTGAAATGGTAATTGTCAGTGGACTTGCAGCCGGCATTGATACCATTGCACATGAAGAAGCACTTCGAAATAAATTAACAACATGGGCCGTATTGGCCCATGGTTTGGATCGAATCTATCCCTCCATTAATCGAAGACTGGCACTGGCAATACTTGACCAAGGAGGCTGCTTAATTACTGAATGCAGGCATGGGGAAGAACCCGATCGGTACTTGTTTCCACGCAGAAATCGAATCGTAGCAGGAATATCCGATGCAACGCTTGTGATTGAAAGCAATTTGAAAGGCGGCAGTTTGATTACCGCTAATCTTGCCTTAAGCTACGGACGCTCCGTTTTAGCAATGCCCGGTCGTGTTACAGATGTAAAAAGTAGCGGATGTTTGGAGTTGATTAAAACACAGAAAGCCCAGTTGATCACATCTGCCGCTGATTTATTGCTTTGGTTAAATTGGGCTAAGCAAGAACCTAACAAATCAGTTGGTGCCAAAAAATCCGATAGAATTTTTACTGAAGAAGAGAAAATAGTGCTGGCATTTTTAGAGGATGGGGATGAAAAACATATGGAGGTTTTGCTTCAATTAACCGGCTGGTCACCTACCCACTTAGCAGCCGTGTTGCTAGACCTGTCGTTAGCTGATCACATCGTATCTTTGCCAGGCAACAAGTACCAGTTGATCTGAAAGGCTCTGTCTATGAACAAACGTGCACTGATTACGGTTTTATTGCTTACCGTTTTATTGTGCGAAATCCTCGCACAGCCTTGCACTACCCTGGGCCAAACTCCATCCACTGCTTTTCCCGTTTGCGGGACCACCGTTTTTACACAAAGCAGTGTACCCCTCTGCTCCACCAATAGCCTGTTTGTTCCTGGTTGCAGTGGAGATGGAGCAAACTACGAAAACAGAAATCCTTTTTTTTATCGATTTACTTGCTATCAATCCGGTACGCTGGGGTTTACGATTACCCCCTTAGCAGCCAATGAAGATTATGACTGGCAGCTGTATGATATCACCGGAAGAAACCCCGACGAAATCTTTACCAATCGTAACATCATTGTTAGTGGTAACTGGGCTGGTACCTATGGGCCAACGGGAGCTTCGGCTACCGGGGTAAATTTTATTCAGTGCGCTTCTGACCCCTCTGCTAATGCACCCACATTTGCCAGAATGCCCAACCTGCTCATTGATCACGAGTACATACTACTTGTGAGTCATTACACCAATACACAAAGTGGCTATAATTTATCATTCAGTGGGGGTACCGCCGTAATCACAGACCCCTTGCTACCTAAGTTGAACACGGTAAAGGCAGATTGTGACGGAAAAGTACTTCGATTAAAATTGAATAAAAAGGTTCGCTGCAATAGTTTAACCTCGACCGGAAGTGAATTCAGTATTCTTCCGAACGTAACAACCGTAGTTAGTGCAGTACCCGATTCTTGCAGTACGGCTTTTGACTTTGACGAGATCACTATCAACTTAGCCACGGCATTACCCAATGGCACTTACGAATTAGTAATTAATAATGGTACGGATGCAAATAGTTTATTAGATATATGCGGAAGAGACATCCCTCCTGGGGACAGGTTAAGCTTTACTTATTTTGTACCTCAACCCATCTTTGCAGATAGTGTAGGCCGCTCGGGGTGTGCTCCAGATTCAATTAAACTTTATTTTCCCAAAAGAATTCTTTGCGCCAGCATTGATCCAGCGGGAACTGATTTTTTGGTTTCAGGACCTGCTGCTGTCAATGTACAATCTGCCGGAGGAAATTGTATAAATGGAAAAACAGATTATGTTACCATTAAATTCACACAGCGTATACAAAAAGGGGGCACTTATCAACTGCAGCTCAGAGCCGGCACAGACACAACCGTATTAGTGGATGAATGTGGCCTTGCCACACCCGTACAAACAATAGCCTTTACGGTTGCCGATACCGTCAATGCAGCATTTAACTACACCGCTACGCTGGGATGTCAACGAAATATTTATCGATTTACTCATCCCGGCGGAAATGGAGTCAATAGTTGGAATTGGCTTTTTAATGGAGCACCCGTATCCACCGCATCACACACGATAGAATTTCCTGCCAGTTCCACTAATGCTATTTTGCTGATGGTGAGTAACGGAATTTGTGTTGATTCAACAAGGTTGGATTTAGTCATCAGTAATCAGGTCAAAGCTGCATTTACCATACAAGACAGTATACTTTGTCCTGAGGATAAATTACAAATTACCAATACCAGCACGGGAATGATTGATAGCTGGCAATGGCAATTTGATAGGTTGGGGAGCAGCACGCAAAAAGATCCACCTCCATATCAATTTCCAAATTTGAATCTGGAGCGAACCTACCGGGTCAAGCTGGTTGCAAGCAACCAAATGATGCGCTGCAACGATAGCGTAGAGCGAATTATTAAAGTTTTAAATCATTGCTTAATTGAAGTTCCCACCGCATTCACTCCAAACAATGACGGATTAAACGACCAGTTCAGACCACATAATGCCTTGAAAGCCATTAACTATCATTTCCGTGTTTTTAATAGGTGGGGGCAACTGGTTTTTGAGAGCCGCAACTGGATGGAAAAATGGGATGGAAAGATCAATGGACAAACGCAGGAGACAGGTGTATATGTTTGGGTTCTCTCCTACACCCATCGTGATACCGGACAACCAGTTTTTAGAAAGGGAACAGTTACCCTGATCAAGTAGGCCAAATTTTTGATTTGGCTCTAATATAGGGGGTGGCCTATCTTTGCACATGGCAACAAAAAAATCTTCCCCCGTTTTTTCTGATCGATTCTTTGGCGAAGGACTCACGTTCGACGACGTTCTTCTCATGCCCGGCTATAGCGAAGTGCTGCCCAGAGAGGTAGATATTCGCAGCCAATTGACTCGTTCCATCACCTTACATGTTCCCTTACTATCCGCTGCAATGGATACCGTAACGGAAGCTTCTTTGGCCATTGCATTAGCCAGAGAGGGAGGCCTTGGTATTCTTCATAAAAATATGAGTATTGAAAGGCAAGCTGAACAAGTTAGAAAGGTGAAGAGAAGCGAAAGTGGAATGATTATCGATCCGCTAACCTTACGTGCTGATGCAACCATTGGTCAAGCACTTCGAATGATGCAGGAAAATAAAATTGGAGGAATTCCAATTGTGGATCAAGCTGGCAAACTAGTAGGCATCCTCACTAACCGCGATTTACGTTTTGAAATAGACCTCAAAAGAAAGGTGAGTGAAGTGATGACCTCCAAGGATCTCTACACGGCTCCCGCAGGAACTGATCTTAAAAAGGCAGAGCAACTTTTCAAAAAAACTAAAGTTGAAAAACTTCCAATCATTGATAAACAAGGCAAACTAGTTGGACTATTTACCTATAGCGACATCTTGAAATTGAAAAGTAATCCTAATGCGGTCAAAGACGGTTTTGGAAGATTGTTGGTAGGTGCAGGGGTTGGCATCACTAAAGATTTCATGGATCGAGTAGCAGCACTCTATCAAGTAGGAGTAGATGTAATTGCTATGGATAGCGCCCACGGGCATAGTAAGGGTGTTATCGACGCACTTAAAAAAGTGAAAAAAGAATACAAAGGATTACAAGTAATTGCTGGTAACGTGGGAACAGCGGCAGGAGCAAAAGCCCTTGCCGATGCAGGTGCAGATGCCGTTAAAGTTGGAATTGGACCCGGTTCAATCTGTACAACCCGAATTGTTGCAGGGACTGGTGTGCCACAGTTGACTGCTATTATGGAAGCAGCCCATGCGCTAAAACAAAAAAATGTCCCTGTTATTGCAGACGGAGGAATTCGATACACCGGCGATATGGTAAAAGCATTAGCAGCTGGTGCCAATTGTGTGATGATGGGAAGTGTGTTTGCTGGCACTGAGGAAAGCCCAGGTGAAACCATCATTTATGAAGGAAGAAAATTCAAGACCTACCGAGGTATGGGATCGTTAGGTGCTATGGCAACAGGCAGTAGTGATCGGTATTTTCAAGATGCTGAGCAAGATGTAAAAAAGTTTGTACCCGAGGGTATCGAAGGCCGCGTAGCCTATAAAGGGTACCTGAAAGAAGTGGTCTATCAATACACGGGTGGATTGCGTGCCGGTATGGGATATTGCGGCGCCAAAAATATTGCCGCACTACAAAAAGCAACCTTCATTAAAATTACCAATGCCGGAATGCACGAAAGTCATGCGCACGATATTGATATTACCAAGGAGGCTCCAAATTACAGCAGAAAGTAAATAGCTTTACTGCCGAATTAGGTTTCATGAACTATCGCCCCCTGCTTTTATCCGTTGCTACTGGCGTATTGGCATGGCTTGCCTGGCCAGATAGCTCCTTTACATTTTTCATATTTTTTGCTTGGATACCCTTGTTGTTTTTAGCAGCAGAAACGCGATCAACCAAAAAGTTTTTTCTGCTCAGCTATGTAAGCCTACTCATTTGGAATATCGGAACTACCTGGTGGATTTGGAACGCCACTGCACCAGGAGCGATAGCTGCATGGCTCGCAAACAGTTTTCTAATGAGTATTCCCTGGGTAGGCTATCACCGCTTACTACCAAAAAAATCAAGCTGGTTCAGTGGGGTTTCGCTCATTGCCTTTTGGCTTTGCTTTGAATACATACATTTACAGGACTGGGGATTAAGTTGGCCCTGGCTAACGCTTGGAAATGTTTTTGCAAAACAAATTGAGTGGGTGCAGTGGTATGCTGTTACGGGGGTAGCAGGTGGTTCTCTTTGGGTGCTAGTTACAAATCTTCTATTATTTTCCTATATCAATTCTGTTCGTAATAAAGATGGCAAACGAATTCGTTTTTTACTCTTCAGCGCAATTGCACTGTTAAGTCCACTCTTGATTTCATACGTATTGTTTCCAAAACAAGATAATCCTGCTGGTATCAAACAGGAAGTGATTATCGTTCAACCCAATATAGATCCTTATAAAAAAATTACAAGTGGAACAGAACAAGAACAACTAGGTGATTTGCTGACTTTAACGGCCCAAACTACCTCCAATAACACTGCTTTAGTACTGTGGCCGGAAACTGCTTTGTATAGCCGATATGGATACAACGAAGCGGATTTGCAGCATGAAACAAACCTAGTCCCTGTCTTTCAATATCTGAATGCACAACCTCATGTATCAATTTTCACAGGCATAGAAAGCTATAATTTATTAAAAGCACCCACCACTTTCAGTCGCATCATCCCAGGAACAGAAACGCATTTTGAAGCTTATAATGGAGCTTTGCTATTAGATAGTACAGGTGTGCAGGCCACCTACCATAAATCTAGGTTGGTACCCGGAGTTGAAACCTTACCCTGGTTTCTTCGCTTTCTGGATACCTGGTTTGAAAAGTTTGGGGGCGTAACAGCGGGGTATGCCAAACAAGAGCAGCGAGTAACACTTGAGGAAAAAAATGGATTCAAGTTAGCGCCTGCCATTTGTTATGAAAGTATATATGGTGACTTCATGCGTCAGTATATTAAAAAAGGGGCTAATCTATTGACGATAATAACCAATGATGGATGGTGGAAAAATACACCTGGCCATCGACAACATTTGCTGTATGCAAGACTCAGAGCCGTAGAAACCAGACGGTGGGTAGCCAGAAGTGCCAACACTGGAATTAGTGCATTTATAGATCCAACCGGAAACCTAATTTCCACCCTGGGTTATAATAAAAGAGGCATTTTAAAAGCTGCCATTGCACCCGCAGCAAACAGATTAACTATTTACGTCAAGTATGGAGACTGGCTCTTTCAGGTCTTTTGTTTGCTAGCAATAATAATACTGGGAAAATCGTTGTGGGCAAGGTTTCAATCAGAAAGATGATTGGTTGCAATCCTGTTCGTAATTTTATCCCGCTTGATGAAGAAATACCTGCTTGTTATTTTACTGACACTACTCGTGTGTCCACCCCTGTTTGCTGCGCATATTAAGGGAGGATTTTTCACGTACCAATATTTAGGAGCTGGAAGCGGAACAAATTTGAGATATCGTGTAACATTGACGGTATACATGATCTGCAATCCTAGCAGCGGACAATTATCTAATCCAATTAATTTTTCTTTTTTTAATGCGGCTACCAACCAATTTATACGGAATGAAAGTGTAGCCATCACTAATCAATACACGTTGAGCAAAACGTATGATGAACCCTGTATTACGGGTAATGAAGTTGGCTGTAAGTACACCATCGTGATTTATGACTTGGCCGCAGTAGAATTACCTGCATTACCAGAAGGGTATGTAGTGTCATATCAGCGTTGTTGCCGGATTGCAGGTATTAATAATCTTGTCAACAGCGGAGCCGTTGGAAATACATTCTCCATCAAAATTCCTGGCTCGAGTGCAGGACAGAATGCACAAACCAATAGCAGTCCGCAGTTTTTGGTAAACGATACGGCCGTGGTTTGTCAGAATAGTTATTTTCAATTGAATTTCTCCGCTACTGATTCCAACAGCGACTCTCTCAGTTACCAATTTTGCGAAGCATATGAAGGAGCTAGTCAATCAGCACCTTCTCCAGATGTAGCCTCCAATCCCCCTTACAACACCGTTCCTTATGCACCATTATTCAGTGGTGGTACTCCATTAGGAAGTGGCGTCACGATCAATCCTGTTACTGGTTTAATCAGTGGTATTGCCCCTACAATGGTTGGACAATATGTAATCTGTGTTTGTGTGAATGAATATAGAAATGGAATACTGATTGCTACTACTAGAAAGGAACTACACTTGGAAGTAAGTGACTGTAGCCCCTTGCGTGCGCAATTAAATCCTCGACCCGCTTTTTGTGATGATCTAAATGTCAGTTTTCAAAACGATGCATCGGGTAATCCTCCCAATGCGGATTATCTCTGGGACTTTGGCGATCCTGCCAGCGGGACAAGTAACACCTCTACGCTTGCTTCCACCACCCATACTTTTTCTGCCCCAGGAGATTACAATGTTAAATTGAGAGTAACGCTGCAAGGTATCTGTTCAGACAGTTCCACCACCGTCGTGCGTGTATGGCCTGGATTTTCCCCTGGCTTTACTAGCAATGGTATATGTGTGCTAACCCCCTATCAATTCACTGACACTACGCGTGTGGGATATGGTGTAGTAGATTATTGGCATTGGAATTTTGGCGATAACTCTACACTAGCAGATACCTCCAGAATTCGTAATCCACAATATAACTACCCGGGTCCAGGACCTGCAACAGTAACACTGATAGTTCAATCGAGTAAAGGCTGTAGAGATACCATTCAACAAACCATCACTATTTTGGACAAGCCCCTCATCACAATGGGCTTTACAGATACGCTGATTTGTCAGTATGATTCCGTACGATTGAACGCAAATGGGGTGGGAAATTTTAGTTGGTCACCCACTACTGCAATGCTCAATAGTAATACCGCTAGCCCAACCGTTTTTCCCATGGCTACTACCTGGTATTATGTAAATCTTGAGAATAGCGGATGCGTCAATCGGGATTCTGTAAAAGTAAATGTGACCACCGGGGTATTTATCAATCCGATGAGCGACACTACAATCTGTCAGGGAGATACGATTCGACTGCGTATTGCTTCAAACGGGCTACAATACAACTGGACTCCGGCAATTAATTTAGATAATCCTACAATTCAATCTCCATTAGCGGTAACCAATACTACCACTACCTATCAAGTTACAGGATTGGTTGGAAGTTGTAGTGAAACAAAACAAATTTTAGTACGAACAGTACCCTACCCCATTGCCCGCGTTTCTCCGGATACGATCATCTGTTTTAACAGCACCGCACAACTTCGAGGATTTAGCAATGGAACTAGTTTTGTTTGGCGGCCATCTCAATATTTAAATAACCCCTCCCTACTGACCCCTGTAGCTCGCCCACCAATTACACAACAATATATACTGGCCGTATTTGATACGCAAGGATGTCCAAAGCCCGGTTTAGATACAATTGTGGTAACCGTATTGCCAGAAGTGATTGCCTTTGCAGGAAGAGATACATCGGTAGTAATTGGACAACCACTTCAACTAAATGCCAGTGGAGGATCCACCTATAATTGGAGTCCCGGTACAGGTTTATCGTCTACCAGCATTGCTAACCCCATTGCCCGCTATACGACCGGTTCCAACCAAATCCGATACAGAATGATCACCCGCGATGCAGCAAACTGTGCAGATACCGCTTACTTGAATGTTCGCGTATTTCAAACAGCACCCAGCATATTTGTACCAACTGCTTTCACACCTAATAGTGATGGGAAAAATGATGTTATACGTCCGATCATGGCCGGTATCAAAGAATTGAAATATTTCCGCATCTTCAACCGCTGGGGACAATTAGTATATGAAACAAAACAAGAAGGAGATGCCTGGGACGGAAAAGTAAATGGGCAAATACAGGGAACGCATGTGTTTGTATGGACGGTCAGCGCCATTGATTATTTAGATCAACCCTATTTTACAAAAGGCTTGATCACATTGATTCGGTAAACAAGCAGCATCTTATCCTACCTTTACACTATGTCATCTATTGTTTTAATCACGGGAGCCACTTCGGGTTTTGGTAAATCCTGTGCCGAGCTTTTTGCCGAAAAAGGACATCGACTAATTTTAATTGGAAGAAGAGCTGACCGGCTTGAAAAATTAGCAGCTGCGTTAAAGCAATCTTATGATACTGCAACTTACCTGCTCCCCATCGATGTTCGTAACCAAGAAGCCATTACAACAGGCATTAGTAGCTTGCCCCCTACCTGGCAGGATATAGCCATACTTATTAATAATGCGGGGCTAGCAGCGGGCAGAGATTATTTTGAAGAAGCTAAGCTGGACGATTGGAACGAAATGATTGATACAAATATTAAAGGGTTTCTCTACGTATCGCAAGCTGTTGCAAAAGGAATGGCCATCCGTAAAAAAGGACATATTATTAATATAGGCTCTACTGCAGGAAAAGTAGTCTATGAGAAGGGGAATGCCTACTGTGCTACAAAATATGCAGTGGATGCGCTGAATCAATCAATGCGTATCGATCTGCTAAGACATGGCATTAAAGTAACGGCTATTAACCCTGGCGCTGCAGAAACAGAGTTTTCGCTGGTGCGCTTTAAGGGAGATGAAGAAACAGCGGCCAGTGTATACAATGGCATGAAACCATTGACACCCGAGGATGTTGCAGCCGTCATCTACTATACAACCACGCTTCCCGCTCATGTTTGTATTAATGACTTAACACTTACTTGTGTACAGCAAGCGGACTCCGTATACATTCATCGGAAATAAAATTTGTTCTTATTGTGCTAGCGAAACGCGGACT
Source organism: Bacteroidota bacterium (assembly GCA_014190475.1). GTDB lineage: Bacteria > Bacteroidota > Bacteroidia > Chitinophagales > Chitinophagaceae > JJ008. Next base: position 10,069 of record BJGL01000022.1, on the reverse strand, counting down.
TGCAAACCAGCCCTCGTATTGGTGATTGGAAACGCACTACTGATCTTAGGAATATTTCTATTTTGTTCAAAGTAAAGCTTCATACTCACTTTGTTGTTCAGTACGTAATCAATGGACGGCGCAAAACGAATTACGCGCTGTCCTCCGGTTCCAAAGGCCGTGCCCTGATCTAATTTTGAATTAGCGGTGGCATCATCGCGCAAACTAAAGTCAACTCGCAAGGTTACGTCGTTATCCAACTTCATTCCGTTTTTTCCAATCCGGATATTTTTAATCAATGGCATTCCTTTTTTACGCCAATTCAATCCGAAAGTAACCTCGGTGGATCTATTTTCTGCTAATTGGTAATCGATCAAACTAAGACTCAGCTGTCTGCTTTTACGTATTTCAAAACGCGTTTGCAATTGATTGGTAAAGGTCATATCTACTTCAATCAGCGGCTCAAAAGCCTCTTGAATAGTGATATTGGGAATCAAGAAATAGGGAATAAAATTACCCGTAAGCGTGTCGCGGAAAGAGGGATAACCCACGCGTAATGGATCCGTAAATAACAATGCCGTATTAAAACTATTCATCGAGAATGTGCTCTTGTAGCCATGGCGAATTGAAAAATTGGTAAATATTTTATCAAGTCCAGCTAAACGGGAAAGTCCATTGTACGTAAGCGTCCAATTTGGTTTTGGAACCAAGGAACGGAAAGGATTATGACGAATATTGGGATTAGTATTGTCGAATAATTTAATGGAGGCAGGATCTTTATTTGTGTATGCGGCGATAAAAGATGGAATTACTACATCTTGTGCATAACGTCCATATCCCTTGTAGTAACCATCCGTTCCCACGCCACCAGCTTGGTAGGGGTTGATGGTACCTAGTTTAGTGGATAAAACTTTTCGGTTTGATTCGAATTGCTTGAAGGTTGAGGAAACCACATTCGGATCAAAAGATGTAAATAAGGTTTGGTACGAAATGTAGCTAATACTAAAACTACCCAAGGCATAAGGATTTAACCGAGTCAATCCTGCCACACCCGTCGTATCCTTGTATAACTCACTATACTGCTTATCGAATGTTTTATCCAGACTCAAATCAATATTAAAATCTTTAAAGGGACTCACCTGCGCAGTAATTGAAAGTCGTTGATTATAGCGTTGCTGAATCATAGCACTCACCAGCGAATCTCTTGATAACAATCCCTTTTGTCCAAATCTGTTTATCCAGTTGGTATCCGGCTGATATCCGAAGAGATACCCAAAGCCTGGTTGTGTGCTTCTAAGATTGAGCCCCATTAATTGAGTGCTATCCATATAACCCGGAAGAGTAGTTCCAAAATCCTCCGTATACTGTATAGCCGTACGTTTTAAAGCGGTTGCAAAATTTAAAGCTACCCCGGCAAATCCTCCAATTTCCCGAGGACCCTTCGGTAACTTAACGGTCGGTTCTTTAACCTTTTTTATTTTGCGTTTTTTGATCTTACTGATGGTGCCATCTTTTTTACGAATCGTATCATAACGATAACGCAAGGTGGTTGGTGCAAAGACCGAAGGTGCTGCCACCTCTTTTTCTTTTTGCTGCCCGTCCACATAGGTGTTATCACGAGTCGTGTCGGCTGTGGACCTGGAACGCTGTCCAAATGCATCTGGCGCAGGAGTTCTTTGATCTGCATTTCCACCACTTCGAACTGCCCTGGAACGTACTTTATCTTTTTTAGCATCCGCTGCGGCAGTACGACGTGCCGCTGCAGCCGTACGCGCAGTACCCATCCCGTTTTGCAACGCACGTATACTTTTATTTTTATTGTAAAGTTCTTCCCACTTTAGCTCGCCATTAAGTGTGCGTGTCTGCGTATTGGAAAGTTTATTACCAAGTTCTCTTGCTAAAAGAGATGCGGCCAGCCAGTTATATTTTGAATTATACCCTGCCCGTAAAGACGTCCAGTCTAATAATGGAATTTTGTTGGTGGGCACATTATAATTCAGTGTAAAGTCCTGCTGATAATTGATTGTTCTTCCTCCTCGGAAAAAATTAGAACGAATAGAATCTTTTTTAATGTTATTATCGATTCGGCCAGGAGGCTCATCAATACGCGCGTTGTTCGTGGCAGAAAAATCCATGGCCAGTGAGCGAGTTAGATTCCATTGTAAAACATAATAGCGGTCAAAAGTGAAATACTTATTATAGGTTTCAGGAATTTTATAAGGCCCGCCTCCTACATTACGAGGACGCGTGGCTCCAAATTGACGGAACACATCGGCTCGTACCGATACCTGCGAGGGAGCATAATTAAAATTAAAATCCCGAATCAAAGACAACCACTTGGAATTAGAACGAATAAACCGCTTGAAGGGTTCTACTGACTTTGAAATGGGGGCATAGGTATACCCAATTACCCCGCGCGTTCTTCGCAACTCATCCTGCTCAATCAATGGATTATGAGAAAGCGTTTGAATATAAGAGTAGGAAAAATCAAGGTTACTGACGCTCCAGGGCATTATTTTCTTCCCATCGGGTCTAAGCTTTTTGACATTAGTAAGGTTGACCGTTTTAATGGTGGTCACATCTTGTGCATCATTTCTGATGGAGTCTTTCTTATCCGAAGCAGCCTCTCTAAGTTTTTGCTTCAAATCAATATCAAGATCATAGGGATCGTACTCCGGTGTACTGCTACGCTGGCTGATACTTGCATACACCGGTATTTGAATTCCCCATTCCTTGGGAAGTAATTTTCCGGCCTCAAGCGTTAAAGAGGCATCAGCCGTGTATACATCTTCTCGACTTCTTTCATTAACACGTTGTTCTAATGTTCCGAATCCACGTGATCGTGCAGAACCCGATAGGGAGAGGGTTCCTAAATCAGCCAGCTTGATATCAGTTCTTGCTAACGCAGCCCACCCTCCTTTTTCATCTAATTGTTGCAAACGAAGTTCATTAAACCACACCTCTGCACATAATGCCTCTTGCAATGCATTCTCTACCCCTAATAAAACCCCTCTCACTTCACCCAAGTTAGGATTACCCATGATAGCGTAACTCCTACCGTTGGGTAACACCTCTCTATAATAACGGGAGGGCGGAATACCCGCTCTGTTTCTCCGAATCTTTAACTCCATCAAATCCTGGAGAGACAGATCTAAATTATTCTCCAACGGCCAAATACGTGCACTATCTCTTTCCCCAAACTCTGTTCGTTTGAGTGGAATTTTTACTTCGTAATAGTTTCCATTAAAGTCATTCCCGATCCGAATAACTGCGTTGATATCACCTGGGCGGATGGGCTCAGCTCCGGCCACCGATTCTGCATGGATGAACATTTCAAGTTTACCATACTGACGCATATCCATGTTCATGGTTTTGAAAACTCCACGCGCCTCTTTTTGTGGCAATCCACAGATTTGCATACTCAGGGACTGCTCATTCATCAATAACGGCACGTTGTTGTTGCTTAACTGTTGCTGCCGCTCAATACCCGGAGGAATACGATAAACAATCGGCTGCCGCTGGTCATTTTCCTCCACATTTACTGAAAGAATATTCACGGTGGCATAGTCCGGGATGGGCAGGTTGGTATAGTTTCCTGTAGTATCTACTTGATTGCGAAATCTTCTCCATTGATTTCGAATTAACTCAAGCTTGCCAAAACGAAGTACAACTGAGTCTTGAAACCCAGTCATGAACATGCGGATAAAACGAATGGATTTGAAATCTGGAATATTACCCACTTTCTGTTGAAACTGCTCAACAGGTATTCGGAATAAATACCAACGCTCGGAACGGGTTTGTCCATTGGCAAGCGTTACCGTAGGGGTTCGGATATCGGTTATAAAATTAGTTCCGACTCCCATGTTAGGAAGAATATCAACACGATATTGGAAATACTCCTCCGACTCATTCATTGTATTATCCCGGTTTAGTTCTTCCGCATCGGGGTACTGTGTAAAAGCGGTTACAAATTGTGTATTATTTCCAGCAATCGGAGAGTTGCCATGCGGATTATTAATATTCTTATAGCGACGAAGTATGCCGGCATTCTCTTGATCAAACTGTTGATCGCGGTAGGGTTTAAAATTATCCCCGGATGGATCCAGTAACGCACGTTGATACACAGGCGAACTAGCTCCAAAATTTGTTCGCAGTAACTCTAAATAATCATTGAATTTAAACTGCTCCTCTTCATCCGTTAAACCATCAAATCCAACATCCTGATATTGTCGATCAGCAGGTGTATTACTGAATGCATTTGTTACCTGCAAAGGAATAGAAGGCACCTTACCCCAAACAGTTGAGCTATCTTCTCTTGCATTATTGGTAGGCGTAGCTAACCCATTTTCATATTGCCGCTTCCCATCTCGCAACACATCTTCTGAAATATTACCAAGATTAAAATAAAGTTGCCCACCAAAAGGATTAGTGGAATTGTTCAAATAAGGATCCTGGAGCCAAAACTCAATAAATTCAATATTACCTGTTTCAAAATCAGTTTGGTCGATGTTGCGCATCAATCCACCCCAGGCATTTCGTGGATTTCTCAACCGACCATTGGCATCCATGCGGTTGGGATCCGTTTCATAGTTATAGGGACCTTTATCCTTTGGATAAAAGGCCATATCAAACGTAGTTAACAAGCCCTCCCCAAATTGAGTACTACGGCGAGGAAATATTTCACGTTGTAACACCTGTCTCACACGGGGATCAGAAAGCTCATTTAAATCATCAATCGGGTTATTGGCATTTCTTCTTTCTTGCAACACAGGTTCAATATTATACCAGGCCAACTTACCACGATTCCGTCCACTTCTCAAATCGTTATTGAGGGAAGATTCAGGAAATAATCCATTTCCCTGCGGCACGGAAGCTAATGTCCAACTGAGCAAAGGAAAACGCAAATCAATGGCAGCACGCGCTCCTTCAAAATCATCTACATAAACTTGCCCCGTATTTTGTCGAGAGCCATCGTAATTAGTACCATTGATTTGTTTAGCATGACCCGGCTGCAACACGGCGGCCTCTGCATAAGTTGTAATACTAGAAATTGCTTTGGAAGAATAAAAAGGTAAACGATCCAATAATTTTGTTAACCGAGGAAGATCATTTCGATAATCAAGATCCACTCCGTACATGGTATTTCGGATCGGATCCTCCCCATAGGATTGTTTAATAAAGAAGGGCCGTTCTCCCAAACGCACAATGGTTCCTCCCAATGACAAACGTTTATTGGCCAAATAATCCAGCCGAACGCCGAGAAAATTTCGCTGCTGAAATCCAAATGCCTGATTGTTTTCGTAATTAATATTAACCGGAACACCTGAGTTAATGATGGCTTGATTGACTACACGCAAGGTTCCCAAATCATAATTGATTTCGTAATCAACGTTCTCAATCAATTGCTGTCCACCGGCCGTTACCGTTACAGATCCCCTTGGAATATTATAACCTAACTGGTATTCACTTGCCCCTCCTTGTCCCGGCATCCCTCCTCCTGGACCACTCGATCCAGCTCCAAATCCTGCCGAACGCGACCTACCGGATATCCTAAATCGGTTGAGGTTAGCATAGGTCTGCGCAATAGCCTTGATGGTGTCATACAAGGGGTAATACAAATACTTGTTTCGGGTTGCTTGATTACTGTACAAATAATCAAGATCGTGTCCAAATGGTTCAAGTACAGGAAAAATAATTCGGCTTTGCGAGGAGATGACAGTGAATCCTTCAATAAAGTCAAAAATTCCATCGGGCTGCGGATCATTCTGATTATTCAGCCGATCCAAATTGACCTGAGAGATGATGGGCATTCCCTTGTAAGGATCTACTACATCAGTCGGTGGCAGATAGCGTTTCTCTCCCAAACTTGGCTCTTCGTACAAAAGATCCAGGCTAAAATCCTGTCTTTCCAACTGACCAAAACCAACCGAGTACACATTCTTCATCATCAAATCCCAAATTGGCAGTTGCGTTCGTTGCGAAGTAGCTTTCAATAATTTCAAGAAAAGCACACGCTGCGCATTCCCCGTAGTATCAGGAGGCACATCCTGCGAAAATTCTCCTACCTGATACACTCTCCCATTATAGGTGTATTGAAAAGCTACTCCTAACACTTCATCGGGTTGTAGTGGCTGATTCAATGATACAAATCCGATCTGAGGATTAAAATAGTACTCGGTAGGCTGCAATTTGCGAGCAAATGTTTTTTCGAAATCCTGGACAGGAGTCAATCCTAAACTAGTGAGTGCACTTTGCGCTTGCGAAGAATTTCGATAAGAAGGATTTCCAGTTATTAAACTATATAAATTATTCGCATCATTACGAGGAAGTTCATTTCCGCTTGCGGAGAGGATGGAACTATGCGGACTCCGTTCGCCCAAATCCATAAAAGCAATTACATCCCGTGTGTCCGTGGTAGTGCCATTTCGGTTGGTAACCCAAACTTCCATTCTCAAAATTTGAACCTTGGAATTGACCACGGGCAATTTCTTCATGGCCGTATTATAGTTGGAACGGAAATACTGCGCCATTAAAAAGTGTCGATTCTCATCGTACTCATCTGCTTTTAAACTAAATCGTTGTGCGGTGGTTCCTCCTTGAACGCCCATGGTCTGACGCTGCGAACGCTGATTAGCTAAAACAGTAGTCACAAATAGCTTTCCGAATTGTAATTGTGTCTTAACTCCAAAAAGTGATTGCGCCCCGGGTATTAAAGTACCTTTTGAGGCAAAACTAGTATTACCGGCTTCAAACTGTTTTACAATATCATCGTCCTTACCCTTAAAATCCAATTTGAGTTGATTGTCAAAATTGAAATTGGCTAATGTGTTGTAATTAATCGGAAGTTTCAACTTCTCTCCAATTTGCGCATCCATCTGCAATTGAGAGTTCATATTAAAATCAAATCCGCCATTTCGTCGGGCACGTTCAGGCAACGTAGGATTCTTAATATTTTGTCCTTGATACCCTGCTAAAAAATCTACATACCCGGCAGGCTTCACTTCAATTCGAACTTTTCCATCAGGACCCACTCCCATGATTCGGTTAAACCAATCATTATTCACTCGGAATTGAGGCCCTTTTGATTTTCGATTCATCGCAGTCAACATCGAAGCCCTTCTTCGGAAATATTCATTCTCGTCCTGCCTAGCTTGTAAACGAAGGAATTCACTCATTGAAAAAGTAGCAGGAGCTCTATACTCTCGATTTCCAATTCGCTCACTCACGATATACTGACGGGTGCGTGGATCGTACTCAACCCGTCTGCTAATAAATCCGGTATCTCTTAAATCAAAGGAATGAGTACGGCGCGTCGTGTAATAATTTCCATAACGGTCTGAAATGGGGAATCGAATCGTATCCGTTTGAGTATACGAGGTTCCTGCTCCGCTAGCGGAAAATGACATCAAGAAAAGGACCATCGGCAACAAATGCCGTCCCATATTTGCAACAACGCGATTCAATCTTTCTCGTCAGGTTAGTTTGGGCGATTCAGAGGGAGCGAAGAGCCATTTTTACCAGATCCTCCACGCCCATCTCGGGATTCGCTTTAAGCGTTTTTTCGACAGCCAAAGAAGCAGCCTGTTTAGGGATGCCCAGTGCGGTCAAAGCATTTAACGCATCTTGTTGCAAACTATTGTTTATCAGGGGAGAATTATTTGAAACCGGGGTTATTTTGGCCAATTTATCCTTTAGCTCCAAAACCAGTCGTTCCGCAGTTTTTTTCCCTATCCCTTTGATGGATTCCAGCGCCTTGACATTGCCTTGCACTATAGCCTGTACCAACTCCTCGGGCTTTAAGTAAGAGAGCATCACGCGAGCCGTACTGGCACCCACCCCGGAAACACTGATAAGTTGTTGAAATAGATCTCTTTCTGAGAGATCGCTAAAACCATACAGCAAATGTGCGTCCTCGCGAATAAGCAAAATAGTATAAAGAAGCCCCTCCTCTTTTTGCTGAACTTTTGAGAAGGTGTTCAAGCTAATATGAAGCTCATATCCTACCCCATTGACATCCATCCATACATGAGTAGGAGTCTTTTCAACAAAACGGCCTCGCAGGAAACTGATCATACCGCAAGTTAAGGAGCGACTCGGGGTTTACCTTAATTTTGGCCACTTTTTAACCCTGTAGCATGCACACAAAAATCCATGCGGCTATCACCGCAGTTGGGGGGTACGTTCCATCCGACAAATTAACCAATCAGGACCTGGAAAAAATGGTCGACACCAACGACGAATGGATCCGTACGCGTACGGGTATTACTGAACGAAGAATACTCAAAGAACCTGGTAAGGCTACCTCCGATATGATTGTACCTGCCGTACAAGAGTTATGTAAAAAAAGAGGGATTGATCCTACCGAAATTGACTGTTTGATTGTTGGAACAGTAACGCCAGATATGGTATTCCCATCCACCGCCAATTTGGTTTGTCACAAACTGGGTGCCACTAATGCGTGGGGTTATGACCTATCCGCGGCTTGCTCCGGATTTTTATTTGCGCTTGCACAAGGAGCAGCATTAATTGAAAGTGGTCGCTATAAAAAAGTGGTGGTCTGTGGAGCTGATAAAATGAGTGCTATTGTTGATTATACAGATCGTGCAACTTGTATCATTTTTGGTGATGGTGCAGGAGCAGTTTTATTGGAACCCACAACAGAAATTATTGGAGTAATGGATTCCATCCTACGAACCGATGGAAGTGGCAGCCAGTATCTTCATATGAAAGCAGGTGGATCACTAAAACCTGCGAGCGCGGAAACAGTTGCAAATCGTGAGCACTATGCCTACCAGGAAGGACAAGCGGTTTTCAAATTTGCAGTGAAAGGAATGGCCGATGTCAGTGCTGAACTCATGGAGAAGAACAACTTGAAAGCAGAAGATATTTCCTGGTTGGTGCCCCATCAAGCTAATCTGCGCATCATTGATGCGACAGCCAATCGTATGGGGCTAGGGACTGAAAAAGTGATGATCAATATTGAACGATTTGGCAATACCACAGCCGCTACCATTCCGCTCTGCCTATGGGAGTGGGAGAAACAACTAAAAAAAGGTGACAATATTATCCTTGCCGCATTTGGAGGAGGATTTACCTGGGGTGCTATTTGGGTAAAGTGGGCCTACGATACTAAATAACGTAACTTGTTAATCAACGCTTGTCTATGAAAAATCAAAAACTAACCGGATGGGGCTCAGTAGCAGTACATGGTGGACATAAAAAAGATCCATCCTATGCACACCTCACTCCTTTGTATGCTAGCAGTACCTATGTTTTCGATTCTGCTGAACAAGGAATGCGTCGATTCACTGGCCAAGAAGAAGGTTATATCTACGGACGTTGGGGAAACCCTACCATCACGGAGGCGGAGCAAAAAATTGCAGCGCTGGAGACATTTGGCACTGGAAAAGAAGCCACTGCCATACTTCATTCCTCTGGAATGGCTGCCATTACTACACTGATGATGAGCACACTCAGCCAAGGAGATAAGATTCTTTCTCATTTTTCATTGTATGGTGGTACGGACGAACTCGTACACCGGATTCTACCCCGCTTTGGAGTGAGTGCCACTATTGTAGATCTAAGAGACTTGGAAAAAGCAGAAGAAGCTTTACGAGCGGATAAGCAAATCAAAATGGTTTATCTGGAAACTCCAGCCAACCCCACCATCCAATGTGTAGATATTGCTGCCCTAAGTGCATTGGCAAAAAAATACAATTGCATGGTTGCTTGTGATAACACGTTTGCAACCCCTTACTTGCAGCAACCCTTTGCACTAGGTGCTGATTTTATTGTTCACTCGACAACAAAATTTCTAAATGGGCATGGAACTGCCATAGGCGGAGCATTAGTGGGAGTAGATATTGAAAGAATGCGAGGCCCTATTTTTAAATTTCATAAAACTACAGGCGCTAACTCCAATGCGTTTGATGCCTTTTTATTAGTACAAGGGATGAAAACGCTGGAGGTAAGGATGGATCGTCATTGTACCAACGGAGAGCGTGTAGCAAAATTTCTGTCAGATCATAAGAACGTGGCGAAAGTAAATTATACAGGTCTTCCCCAACATCCTGATTTTGCAGTAGCTGCT
>BJGL01000021.1 GCA_014190475.1 Bacteroidota bacterium | reverse complement strand
GCTTGCAATGCTGTATCACAGGCCGTGCAAAGCACCGTTAGGGTTTTGGGAGTACGTGCCATAGATGAATTACAGTTTAACGAACGTTTTGACCGGGGCAACCACAGTTTTTGGAAGCTTTGCTGGAATAATAGTTGCGCGCACAACTACTCATGGCACTCAATACCACCAGCATACAGATTCCTAAAACAAGTTGCTTCATACCCTAAAAGTCCTTAATAAAAACTATTTTACAAGCAATTTGTTGCTCAATCCTTAAAAATTTATTGTTGAATCCTTTACGGCCTCGAGTGTTGGTAACGCCTCTGAACTGGGGTCTGGGACATGCCACCCGGTGTATCCCCATCATCCATTGGTTATTGGAACAAAATTGCCAGGTTATTATAGGAGCCAATGGCAAGGCAGGGAAGCTATTACAACAGGAATTCCCTGATCTCTCCTATGTTGAAACTCCCGGGGTAGAAATCCGCTATTCGCAAAACAAAATTTTCTTCCCCTTCCTGCTCCTTTGGCAAATGCCGAAATTTTTGAAACAGATTAGGGACGAAAAAAAATGGCTGACACAGCAAATAGTAAAATGGGAACTGGATGCTGTTATTGCAGATAACAGATACGGAATGAATAACCCCACTGTCCACTCGGTTTTGATTACCCACCAACTACTAATTAAAACCGGTCAGGGTGTTTGGATGGACCGATTGCTACAAAAGATTGGATATCGGTTACTCAATAAATTCAAAGAAGTATGGGTGCCCGATTATAAAGGGACCTGGGCCCTAGCCGGAGAATTATCAAATCCAATACAACTACCCACAGCTCCAACTCGATACATAGGATTGTTAAATCGCTTTCGGCATACAAATAGTAAAACTCCTGCCGCTCAGCAAGCACATCTTTTATTGTTGATCTCCGGTCCCGAGCCCCAACGAGAAATTTTTGAAAAATTAATTGTTCAATCGCTTTCCAGTTTCACGGGATCATTCACCCTGATAAAAGGAAAGCCTGAGGTTGCAACTGAAAATACAACTGCATCCTCCAATGCACTTTCTCTACTTTATGGTGAAAAAAGGGCGAACATATACGAACACCTGGATAGTACCGCCTTACAAAATGAAATCGAAAAAGCAACGCTGATCATTTGTCGAAGCGGATACACCTCCTTGATGGAACTTCTTCCGCAACAAAAAAAGCTAGTCTGTGTTCCTACACCCGGACAACCTGAACAGGAATATCTAGCCATCCACTGTGAGCAAAAAAAATGGGCAGCACGATTAACACAGGAGGAATTTTCAATTGAAGAGGCTATAGTGCTGGGTGAGCAATTTCTTTACCAGCCTTACACACCTCCCTATGAAACATTAGCCAATAAACTTGGTCCTTGGCTTAAATCCCTTCAGGGAAAAAACAGTTAGTAATTTGCGCTCCATGTCTGAAACCCGAAAAGCACATATTGCTGTATTGCTCACTAACTTTTTCTTTGCAGCTAACCTAAGCCTGGTGAAACATATCTCACCTTCACTGGTGGGTGCATTTGGGGTGAACTTTTTTCGGGTGGGCATAGCATTATTGCTCTTCTGGATACTTTGGGCCTTTTCCGGAAGAAGTGCAGGCATTGATAAAAAAGATATTCCCCGCTTTGTGGGTTGTGCTTTAACAGGTGTAGCCATCAATCAAATGTTATTTATCAAAGGGCTCACGCTCACCTCTACCATTCATGCAGCGTTATTAATGCTCAGCACACCCATGCTGATCACTTTGTTTGCATTGCTATGGTTACGAGAAGCGTTTACGTTTTCAAAAGGAATAGGATTAGCCTTGGGTATAGGAGGCGCCTTACTATTAATCCTATCAAAAGACGCCAGCGGAATATCTTCAATTACTGGCGATGTGCTGATTTTGATCAATGCTATTTCCTATGCGATCTATTTTATACTGGCTAAACCGCTGATGACGCGTTACCCACCCTTACATGTAATTCGTTGGGTGTTCACATTTGGATTTATTCTCATTCTGCCCTTCAGTTGGCCCGATGTACAAGAAATCAAGTGGGAACAAGCACTTTTCTCACAACTAGTTTCATTGGGAGCACTTGTTTTCTTTGGAACCTTTCTCACCTATTCTTTTAATACCTACGGATTAAAACATTTGGGAGCAGGAATCACAGGCAGTTACATCTACACACAACCCGTATTTGCTGCTATCATAGCTTCCCTGTTCTTGCAAGAACAATTCAGTATTGAAAAAGGAGTAGCTGCTCTATTAATTTTTAGTGGCGTATACCTGGTCAGTAGAAAAAACTAAGCAAGCAGTCTTAGTAACCTCTTACATTTTTCCCTTCCATGTAATTCATGAAGGCTTTATTGACAACGCGATTACCTCCTGCCGTTGGATAGTTTCCTGTAAAATACCAATCCCCTAAGTTATTGGGGCAAGAAGCGTGCAGGTCTTCAATTCGTTGGAAAATTACTTCTACCGGAATATTCAAATCAGGCGGTGTGATTAATGCTGCAATTTTAGCCGTGATTTGCTCCGTTGTGAATTGTTTGTAGAGTTGACGAACTACATTTTCCTCCTGTAATTTTCCTTCTTTTTCCAATGTACGGCAACGCTCCAGTAATTCATTGAGAAAATCAGCTCTTCCTGCTTCTTTTAGTAAAGAGACAACTGCATTAAAGGCAATAAAATCTCCCATCTTGCTCATATCGATTCCATAACAATCCGGATAACGAATTTGAGGGCAAGAAGAAACTACAATAATCTTTTTTGGGCGCAGACGTCCCAACATACGAATGATACTCTCTTTGAGTGTAGTACCTCGTACGATTGAATCATCGATTACCACCAAGGTGTCTTCACCTGGACGTACCGTACCATAAGTAATATCATAGACGTGCTGTACCATTTCATTACGGCTTACATCTTCTGTAATGAACGTACGCATCTTCACATCCTTGATGGCAATTTTTTCAATCCGGATAGTCCGGTTGATCATTTCCCGCAACTTTTCCTCATCAAAATCTTTACCCCAACTTAAAATTCGCTCTACCTTAATTCGGTTGAGATACTGCTCCATACCTTTTAACATGCCATAGAAGGCTGTTTCAGCAGTATTAGGAATAAAAGAAAAAATAGTATTTCGCAAATCATGCTGGATAGCCTCAAGCACAGGCTCACTCAGTTTGAAGCCCAGCTGATTTCTTTCCCGATAAATTTTTTCGTCACTGCCCCGTGAAAAATAAATCCTCTCAAAGCTGCAAGCTTTGCGCTCTTTCGGTTCAACAAGTTGCTCTACAACGGCACGTCCATCCTCATACACAATCAATCCCTGACCGGGCATTAATTCCTGCACCTGATTCTCCGGCACATTAAATGAAGTACGAATGGCAGCACGTTCAGAAGCGGCTACCACTACTTCGTCATTGATATAATAATAGGAAGGACGGATACCATGCGGATCTCGAAATACAAAAGCAATTCCATTTCCAGTAACACCCCCTACGTTAAACCCACCATCCAATAATGGAATTGTTTTCTGCAAGACAGACTTGATGTCCAATTGATCCGGAGCCTTCTCATCAGCCTCATTTAGAAATTTATAAATCAACTCGAGCAAAGCCGCTAAATCACTGGAGCGCACTTCCTCGTTGGGCTCTAATCCAATATGCGTATATAATTCCTCCGCATTGACAATATTAAAATTTCCAGCCAGTGCCAGATTGCGAGCGGGAACAATATGACGGTTGATAAAGGGGTGACAGTATTCCAATTTATTTTTCCCCTGTGTGCCATAACGGAGATGACCTAGTAAGATCTCTCCCATGAAATCAATATGTCCTTTTAGTAATCCAGGATGATTCCGTACACCCGGATTATATTTTTCAAACTCATTGATCTGCTCCCCGATACGATGAAATATATCAGCAATCGCTTGAGGCGCATTACTCCGTATCCGATTCATGAAAGGATATCCCGGCTCTGTATGAAGCTTTACCGCCACCACACCCGCACCATCCTGTCCACGGTTGTGCTGCTTTTCCATGAGGAGGTACAACTTGTTCAACCCCCAAAGGGACGTGCCGTATTGTTGCTGATAATAAGAAAAAGATTTACGCAGACGTATAAAGGCCAGTCCGCATTCATGTTTGATTGAGTCACTCATAGAGGATCAATTATCAGCTGAGAATTTTTTCAGCTGGGGGCACTCTTCGGCCGTAGCCGGATCAATCTTCACGTAATAAGTTTCCAATTTGTTCTGGATCCACTTCTCCATCACTTTAGCCTTTTTCTCTTCCAGCGCAAATTGTGCAATCTTGCTATAATCATCTTGCAAGTTCATTCGATGTGGCGTTGAACGAGATTTAAGATGAACAATACGCACTCCTTTTTTTCCTTGTTCATTCTCATAGGCAACAGGCATCGAGTAATCACCGGGTTTCAATTTAGCCAGCAAGCTGACCATATCCTTATCCAACTGATCAATTGTAACAAATGTGGAACCATCCCGATTAGTCAGGTAAGGACCAGTATATTTTGCAGACTCTTCATCGCTGTACTTAGTAGCTGCTTCGTTGAAGGTAAGTGTACCCGCAATGATTTTAGAGCGAACGGTGTCCAGTTTACGTTTAGCCTGATCCAATTCATCCGATGTTACCGGCGGAATACGCAGGATATGACGAACAATTGCATCATCACCATTACGCTGGACCATTTGAATAATATGAAATCCAAATTTTGATTTGACAGGCGGAGAGATCTCTCCTTCTTTCAAACGGAATGATGTAGAAAGAAATACAGGATCCCAGGTTTTTTCATTACGATTCAACTGGTATTGACCGCCCCGATCCTTACTTCCGGGATCTTCAGAAACTCGCTTTGCTAATTGATCAAACGTAGTCAGCTTTAATTCAATCTGACGACGGTAGTTGTTCATCTCACCAATAATATATTGCTCGAGATCACGAGATGCTTTAGGATAAACTACAATCTGACCAATTTCCAATTCAGATTCATAGAAAGGAAGACTGTCTTTTGGGATTTTATCAAACCAAGCCTTTACTTCTACGGGAGTGATGCGCACATTCTCTACAATCTTGCGCTGCATCGATGCCGCCAATTTTTGCTCACGCACCGACTCACGGGCATCGTCTTTGATCTGATAAATAGTTTTACCCGCTATTTCCTCTACTGCCTCCTGACTACCAAATTGATTGATATAAGAACGAATACGGTTATCCAAATCAGCCTCCACATCCTCGTCGGTAACAGGCAATGAATCTTTCTCGGCCTGCAACATCATCACTTTGGAAACCACGGCTTGCTCCATGATCATACACTCCGCATTCGGCGGTAAATTTTCACCCCGCCGAGCCATATCGGCTACCGAGTTCTTTACATCTGATTGCAGAATAATTCGATCTCCTACTACCGCTGCTATCTTATCAGCTACTACTTTCTTGGGTTGTGCACACAGGGCACCAGCAAGCAGGATCAAGGAGAAAAGAAAAGAGGGTCTTAATGCACTATTCATAGTTCCCAAAAGTAAGCGGCCTTTACAGCAGTCTGCAAAAGCAACTTGAGTTTAACAAAAAGTTAGAGCGTTCGCTTTACTTCCTCCAATTCGTACGCCTCCACCACATCCCCCACTTTGATATCCGTAAAGTTTTTAATAGTCAATCCGCACTCCATACCAGACACCACTTCCTTGGCATCATCCTTGAATCGCTTCAGGGAAGCCAATTCAGCAACCACTCCTTCTGCGGTTGGATACACCACAATACCATCACGAATCAAACGAATCTTAGAATCACGTTTGATCTTACCATCGCGGACAAAACATCCTGCCACGGTAGCTTTATCAAACTTGAATACCTCGCGGATCTCCACGTTGGCCACAATCCTTTCCTGTGTTTTCGGCTCCAACATTCCCTCCATGGCACTCTTTACTTCTTCGATAGCGTTATAGATAATGGAGTACATCTTGATTTCAATACCCGCATTCTCTGCCAATTTAGAAGCCTGGAGTGAAGGACGAACGTTAAAGGCAATTACAATCGCATCAGAAGCTTCTGCCAACACAATATCACTCTCATTGATCTGACCAACCCCTTTGTGAATCACCTTCACTATAATTTCCTCGGTAGAAAGTTTCTGTAAAGAGTCACTTAAGGCTTCCACAGAACCATCCACGTCACCTTTGATAATTACATTCAATTCCTTGAAGCTACCAAGCGCCAAACGACGTCCGATCTCATCAAGCGTAATATGCTTCTTGGTACGAATACCCTGCTCACGCAAAATTTGTGCACGACGGTTAGCAATTTCTTTTGCCTCCGCTTCGTCTTCGTAGACCTTGAATTTTTCACCAGCCTGTGGTGCTCCATTCAATCCCAATATTAAGGCCGGCGCAGAAGGACCCGCTTCTTTTTCTTTTTTGTTGCGCTCGTTGAACATCGCCTTTACCCTTCCATAATACTGACCACTCACTACCAGATCTCCAGGATGCAAAGTTCCATTTTCCACCAATAAGGTAGCAACGAATCCGCGTCCCTTATCCAAAGAGGCTTCAATGATAGTACCCATCGCGCCACGATCCGGGTTGGCTTTGAGATCCAACATCTCCGCTTCGAGCAATATCTTCTCCAACAACTTGTCAATGTTCAAACCTTTTTTAGCAGAGATTTCCTGACTCTGAAACTTACCGCCCCACTCTTCCACTAAAATATTCATCTGCGATAACTGCTCATATATTTTTTGCGGATTAGCGCCATCCTTGTCAATTTTATTGACCGCAAAAATCATCGGCACACCCGCTGCTTGCGCGTGGCTGATGGCTTCACGTGTTTGAGGCATGATCGCATCATCCGCCGCTACTACAATTACAGCGATATCGGTAACCTTTGCACCACGAGCACGCATGGCCGTAAACGCTTCGTGACCGGGCGTATCCAGGAATGTAATTTCCTTTCCGCCGGCTACTTCCACACGATAAGCACCAATGTGCTGGGTAATACCCCCCGCCTCACCGGCTACTACGTTGGCACTACGGATATAGTCAAGTAATGATGTTTTACCGTGGTCTACGTGACCCATGATGGTAACAATGGGAGAACGATGTTTGAGATCTTCTTCTTCATCCTCTTCATCGCCATCTTCTTCCATCTCCATTTGCTTTTCCATATCTATGAACTCCACCACAAATCCAAATTCGCTTGCCACTAGCTCAATTACCTCTGCATCCAAACGTTGATTGATCGATACCATGATGCCCAAGCTCATACACTTGCTGATCACATCGGCAAAGTTTACATCCATCAAACTCGCTAACTCACTCACACTGATAAACTCTGTTAATTGCAACTTGTTATCTGTTACCTCTTCGCCCATGGCTTCTGCCATTTCCTCACGTTTAGCACGACGAAGTTTTGCTTTTACACTCTTTCCTTTTCCAGTACCACCCGCCAGCTTGGCTTGCGTTTCCTGAATCTTACGTTGAATTTCCTTTTCGTCAATCAGTTTGTCTTCCCGACGAGCCGCTGGTCGTTGCGGCGGACGCTGATTCCCAGCACGTCCTCTGTTAAATCCACCACCACCGCTTGGACGATTATCATCTTTATTGATAAATACTTCACGATGCGTTCCATCTTTCTTGGTGATAGGAATACGCTTGCGTGGTCTTTTCTCCTCCCGAACAGGACGTGTATCATTATTAACAGGCAGATCAATTTTTCCAAGAATCTTGGGGCCTGATAATTTTTCTACTTCAATATTCTCAATCGTTGGAGGTAAATCTTCTGCAGGTTTAACAGGTTCTACCGGTGCTGGAGGAGCAACTTGAGGTGCCTCTTCTTCTTTTTTCTTTTTGGAAGGCTTCTCTACCACTTGCTCAGGTTCTTCCTTCTTAGCCTTCGCTCCTTTTTTAGGACGAACAGAAGAATCAATTGCATCCAGATCAATCTTTTTAACAACCTTAGGCCCTTCCATGGTTGGCGCTTCCGCTTTTACCACCACTTCTTCCGCTTTCTCTTCCTTCACAGGGGCAGGTGCTGGTGCAGGCGCAGCCGGTTCCTCTTTTTTCTTGGTAGCCTTTCCAGACTTAAATGAAATTTCCTCTTCCTCTTTTTTCTTACGCACTTCTCCCTGCGCCGTTTTAGGAAGTTCCAGCTGGTCGCTCTTCATTTTAGCGGCCTTGTCGCTCTGGAATTCCTGCTGGAGCGAACGGTACATATCCTCCGTTAGTTTGGAGGTTGGCTTTAGATCATCCTTGGCAAAACCTTTCCCTACCAAAAACTCGATAAGGGTGTCTTGTCCAATGTTGAACTCTTTGGCCGCCGCCAGTAATCGAGGAAGTTTTAATTCTGCCATTCAGTTGTTTTAAAAAAACTAGTTATTCATTTTCAAACTCGGTCTGAAGTACCCGACGAACTTCGTCAATGGTTTCTTTCTCCAGATCCGTACGACGCTCTAATTCATCTGCTGACAACTTGAGTACACTGCGAGCTGTATCACAACCCACACGCTTCAATTCGTCAATTACCCATTCGTCAATCTCATCTGTAAATTCTTCCAGATCGATATCGAACTCCTCTTCTTCTTCGCCCAGGTTATCCCTGTATACATCCAACTCATAGCCGGTTAATTCTGAGGCCAGTTTGATATTGACACCACGACGTCCAATAGCCAGCGATACTTGATCAGGAGCGAGATAAACATTTGCATGTTTATTCTCAGTATCCAACTCCATACTGGTAATACGAGCAGGAGTTAAGGAACGCTGGATCAACAATTGAATATTAGTAGTGAAGTTAATCACATCAATATTTTCATTTTTCAACTCACGTACAATACCGTGAATACGGCTACCCTTCATACCCACACAGGCTCCTACTGGATCGATACGATCATCATAGGATTCTACGGCAACCTTTGCACGCTCTCCCGGATCACGTACAATTTTTTTGATCACAATCAATCCGTCAAAAATTTCAGGTACTTCAATCTCCAGCAACTTCGCTAAAAATTCCGGAGCGGTACGAGAAAGAATGATGACGGGATTGTTATTTTTCATATCCACTCTTCTGATCACAGCGCGGATAGATTCTCCTTTTTTGAAATAATCCTGAGGAATTTGTTCACTCTTAGGAAGAATGAGCTCATTACCTTCTTCATCCAATAATAAAATCTCTTTTTTCCAAACCTGATAAACCTCGGCGCTGATGATATCTCCAACGCGATCGCCATACTTCTTTGCCAGCGCATTCTTTTTAATATCACCAATTCGGCTTGCCAAGGTTTGTTTAGCAGCCAAAATAGCACGACGACCAAAATCTAAAAGATCGATTTCCTGATAGAGTTCCTCGCCCACTTCAAAGTCAGGCTCAATTTTTACAGCATCAGAATAGGCAATCTGTGCCAAAGGATCTTCTACCTCACCATCTTCAACAATCATTCGGCGACGGATAATTTCCAAGTCCCCTTTTTCTGCGTTTACGATTACGTCGAAGTTTTCGTCACTTCCGTATTTTTTGCGCAACAGTGTTTTGAAAACGTCTTCTACCACTTTCATCATGGTCGGACGATCGATATTTTCCGCATCTTTAAAATCCTGGAACGCATCGATTAGATTAATACTGGCCATACTGCAAATTTTTGAACCGTTTCGTTTTTAAAATTTGATTTGAACTTTTGTTGTTTTTATAGTTATTAAAGGAATCGTCAGCAAGCTGACAACTGCCTTCTTTCCTTTCCCTTTAGTAATCTCTAAATCCAGCTCCGTTTCCCGAACGGCTTTCAATACCCCTTCCTCTTTTATTCCATCCTCCAGAACCACTTCTACGGGCCGGCCTACATTTTTAACATATTGCCGGTGTAGTTTCAAAGGTTCATCCAGACCCGGGGATGATAGTTCTAGCGAAAAGTCCCCATCCGGAAACATAGCCTCCTCTTCCAGTTGGCGGTAGAATTTGCGGTTATAAGCAACCAACTTATCTACGCTAACTCCTTGATCCCCATCGATATACACTTTAATGTTATTCGTGGGTTTAATCCGAATTTCCACCAAAAAGAGGTCATTTTCCGCCTCAATCAGGCGGTTTACCTTCTCTGTCAAAGTCCGTATCAGGGCGCTGTTGTCCATATAGCTAAAAAGAAGAAGGGAACGAATTCGTTCCCTTCCATCATCTACAGAGTGCAAATTTAAGCATTCCCCCTGTTTTGACCAAAAAACAATGGGGTTCTGCCTACCTATCTTTGCCGTTCCATGAAATACATTCTTTATTTTTTCCTGGCTTATTTTGCTTTTCAGTTCATTTTCAGGCTGGTAGTACCCCTATTTCTGGCGGGCAGAACGCTAAGAAAGGGCTTTCGGCAGATGAAAGAACAGATGGAGCAACAGGTTCGGCAACAGGGAGGATTTACAAATAATGACACTCATCAAGCCTCGGGTTCGTCCTATACCAACTCTAAACCCGGGCCTTCCACAAAAAGCCGAAAGGAAGATTATCTAGATTTTGAAGAGGTTAAAGAAGAGTAAAGCTGGCTTTTTGCGTGGCTTGACTATTCCCACCAATATAAATATGGAAGAGTCCTGGTTCTGCAATCAGTTCCAATTTGTCATTAAAAAATGAAAGTGCCGCTGGATCAAGTGTAAAAATCACTTCACGAGATTCTCCTGGGTTAAGACGAACTTTTTCAAAGGCTTTTAACTCGCGAACGGGCCTCACAATCGATCCCACTACATCCTGAAGATAGAGTTGCACTACTTCGTCTCCCGCATACTTACCCGTATTGGTTACAGTAACGCGTGCTTGAATTGATTGCCCTTTTAAAAGCGTATTTGTACTTAACTGCACTGAACCATATTGAAAGCTGGTATAACTCAACCCATACCCAAACACATAACGTGGACTGTTTGGAAGATCGATGTATGCAGTAACATAGGTGTTGTCCGTATCAGACTTAAATGGGCGACCTGTACTGAGGTAGTTGTAATAAATAGGTAGCTGCCCCTCGTTGCGTGGGAAAGTGATTGGTAATTTACCCGATGGATTATGATCTCCAAACAACACATCAGCAATAGCATTACCAGCCTGCGTACCCAACCACCAGGTATATACAAGCGCAGGCACATTGTCTGCAATCCAATTAAAAACTAAAGGACGGCCCGCACTGATCAATACAATTACAGGCTTGCCCGTTGCAACCATGTCCTTGACCAATTGCTCTTGCACACCAGGTAGTTGTAGTTGACTTCTGCTCTTTGCTTCACCAGACATATTTGCTAACTCTCCCACACTAACAATTACTATATCGGCCGCAGCAGCTGTTTTTCGAGCCACAGCAAAACCGGTAGTGTCAGCACCGGTAATTTCACAACCCTTTGCATAGGAGAGAGAATTAGCGCTTCCTAATTTGTTTACCAGCCCTTGCCATAGAGAAACTACTCTTGCCGAATCGTCTGGCCAACTATAACTCCAAAATCCATTGTTTTCGCCAATTGCTTTTACCAGCGGACCAATCAGTGCAATTTTTTTATTATCTCCTTTATTCAATGGCAACAGCTGCTTATTGATTACAGGCACCACTTCGTTTTTTAATAACACAATACTTTTACGAGCCATCTCTCTTGCAACTTGTAAATGGGCGGGGTTATTCCAAACTGCTTGCTCTCTTTTTTCATCAGAAAAACGATATGGATCGTCAAATAGACCCAGTTCAAATTTTTTATACAACACACGCTTCACGGCATCATTCAGCTGAACCGTATCAATTTTTTTCTCTTTTATTAAATCTGCTAAATGCGCCACATAGGCACGACTTTCCATATCCATATCAGATCCTGCAATCATCGCTATCCGTGCCGCATCCTTTAGATCTGTTGCATATCCATGGTTAACCATTTCACTCACACTACCCCAATCACTCACCACAATTCCTTTGAAACCCCAATCCCCTTTCAGGATTTTTCGCTGCAAAAAAGAACTACCGGTAGCAGGAATTCCATTTAGATCATTAAATGAATTCATAAAAGAAGCAACCCCCGCCTCTTTAGCTGCCTTGAATGGTGGGAGATATACTTCATAAAGTTTTCGAACACTCATGTCAACGGTATTGTAATCGCGTCCACCTTCTGCTGCACCATAAGCAGCAAAGTGTTTAGCACAAGCCATCACGGCATCGGTATTTCCAATTCCTTTTCCCTGAAAACCTTTTACGCGAGCGGCAGCAATACGGCTACCGAGGTAGCTATCCTCCCCAGCCCCTTCCATTACGCGACCCCATCTTGGATCACGTGCAATATCAACCATCGGTGCAAAAGTCCAATGAATACCAGAAGCTGCAGCTTCCACAGCTGCTATTCTTGCCGTTTGTTCTATTGCAGGAATATCCCAACTAGCCGCTTCTGCCAAAGGAATCGGGAAAATAGTACGATACCCGTGAATCACATCCTGTGCAAACAGCAGCGGAATACGCAAACGAGATTGCATGGCAATTTCTTGCAGAGAGCGCGTACGAGCTGCGCCTGTTACATTTAAGTAAGAGCCAATCTTACCCTGACGAACACGATCTTGTTTGTCCCCATCTTTTGTAATGGGCCCCGTGGCAGCAAAATCACTGCTCAATTGGTTGAGCTGACCCACTTTTTCCTCAAGGGTCATCAAGCGAAGTAAAGAATCAACTTTTTTATCTATCGCCGTCCATTGTGCAAACAGCGAACAAGGAATTAGGGTGAAGATGAACAACACCAAACGAGAAAAATTCATACTAATTTTTTATTGATATACCCGCACATAGTCTATTAAAAAACGCTGCGGGAAAATAGAATCATCAATCCCATACTTTCCACCCCAGGCTCCCCCAACGGCTATATTTAGAATCAGATGAAACCGCTGATCATAGGGCCAGGTGGCAGAACCCTTTCCATCATTTTCAAAATAATTAATCCGCTGCTTGTCCACAAAAAATGAAATAGATTTCTCATTCCATTCAATGGCATAGGTATGAAAAGCGGTAGAGAGAGAATTGACAGTTATCCCTTTTACTTTTTGTGTGCCAATCATTCCATTGTAAACCTCTGTGTGAACAGTGCCAAATACTGAATCAGGATGATACCCCACAAACTCCATAATATCAATCTCACCACTCTTTGGCCATATCCCATACTGATTATCGGTAGGCAACATCCAGATTGCGGGCCAGATTCCGGTACCCTTTGGCAATTGAGCGCGAACTTCAATTCGACCATACTTCCAGTCCCCTTTATTCTTGCTTACTAAACGAGTTGATGTGTAGCGGGCATCTTCCCAATTTTCCAAATGTGCCTCTAATACCAAGTTTCCATTTTCAACTCGTGCATTCTTGGTTCGCTCCCAGGTATAAAATTGCGCTTCTTGATTTCCCCATCCACAGTTAACAGGACAGCCTCTGCCCTTATCATAACTCCAACGGTTTGAATCTGGAAGGCCGGAGTAAGTAAACTCATCTGCCCATACCAATTTCTTGTAGGTAGTCTGTGCTACAACTGAAAACGGTGCAGCACAAAATACAATAAGCATCAACCCCAACCAGCTGTATTGTTTCACGTTCACTATTTTATTTTAATTATACACACGTACATAATCAACCTCCATCACAGAACTAGAAAAAGCAGGATCAACGGCACCACCAAAATTTCCACCCATGGCTATATTCAACAATAGAAAAAATGATTGATTGAAAGGAAGCGTTGTAGTGTTGGGAAAAGTAAAATAGACAGCATCATCCACCATGAACTTGATAAACTGATCGGTCCACTCAATACTATACACCCTGAACATAGTGGAAACATTGGAACTAAGAACCGTACCACCAATACCTCCGCCTCCTGAATTACCCGTATAATGTACAGTACCATGAATCCGATTCGGATCATTCCCCCGGTGTTCCATGATATCAATTTCGCCACAGGCGGGCCAACCAACGGTGCCGATGTTATTGCCAAGCATCCAAATAGCTGGCCAGGTACCTGCCCCTACCGGTAGCTTTGCACGAACATCTACCCGTCCGTATTTAAAAGAAAATTTATTGCGAGATAATAGGCGTGCAGAAGTAAAAGGACTACCTGAAAAATTTTCTCTGATTGCGGTGATCTTTAATGTGCCATTAGACACACTTGCATTTTCTAGCCGGTTGGTGTAGTACTGTAATTCTGCATTCCCCCATCCGCCTGCACCAAGATCATATCCCCATTTGGCAGGATCGGGTGCACCTGGTGAATCAAATTCATCTGCCCATATTAACGAACGGGCCACTGCAACTGTAATGGTTTTGCGTAAAGAAACAGTTTGCCCTCCAGCACTTTTGGCAATTACGTTTACATCATAAGTACCGGATGCGGTGTATCGATACGTTAAGTTTCCATCAGCAACAGTTCTAAATACGCCATTTCCCAAATCAAAATCATAGGAAACTGCATTTGTAGCGGTGGCGTTGAACTGCACCGTACCACTGTTATCTGTGCTAACTGTAGTTGTTAATGCCAAATTGGTAGGAGGCCCAGCTGGAACAGGCGTTTTTTCCTTTCCGCAGGAGGCAGCCATCAATAACCATGCACTACAAACAATTAATAAGGATCGAAACACAAATCAAGGCTTTGGCTTTAGCTTTTGATACCAGGAGTTGTTGTCGGATCCAATATTACGCAAATGGATGCTGGTAGGAGTAATCGATAAAATCTCGTAGGTAACACCGCCTGTCCCAAAATTGATGATACCATTTCCTGGCACCGTAAACTGGATCTGTGTAGACACAGATGCACTGGAACCAGAAGTAGCATTCATAAAAATTAGTTGCTTGTTACCACCCGTAGACATCGGATAGCAACCATCTCCACCACTAAATCCATAAAAACCTGTAGAAGCACCAATAGAGAATGAAGCTCCTTTATTATCTACGTTCATAAATACACGGCCAGCCGCGTCTTTTGAAAAAGTAATTTCATCATCGTAAGCACAAGCCTCACGTGTATTTGGAACAGCCGCATACCAGATTGGAGAAAACTCGTTGTTAGGACCTACTCCAAAATGACCAGGAGCATCTTTATCAGTTACCCACACTTTGGAACCAGCACCAGTGAGTGCAGAAACAATGGCTGTTGGAATTTGGAAAGCCACAAATACAGTAACACGTTTGCTGATAGTAGAAAGCGAACCTCCCGTACCTACTGCATTAACAGTAATTGTATAGGCATTTGTACCTGGGTTGTTGTACTTGTACGTTAAGGTACCAGAGGGTACTACTTGTTTGATCCCATCACCAAAATCAATTTGATAGGTAAGCGCACCCGTTGCTTTAGCAGTAATGGTAACCTGTCCAGATCCGTTTCCGTTTGGATTACTGGCATCCACCCCTACTACCGCTGTTGTGAGGGTGAGTCCAGAGGGATTCACTAGATCACCAAAACTATATTCTTGTTTTTTACACGCTGTCAGTGTTACAGTGAACACTAAAAAAAGCGCGATTAGTTTATTCATGGATTGCATGGCAAGAAGTTTTAAAATTAATTGAGTCGAATATCATCAAAGTAATAAGTGAAATTGGGTGAGCCATCTCCCATCACACCTAAATCAAATATGATAACAATACGATCATAGGGATTAGCCGTGTTGATACCAGTAAAATCAAAACTCAGCTCCTGCCAAGCGTTTCCGTTTGGAATCACCACTTCGCGTTCAAAGTTTTGACCAGGGTTTGCAGAATTTTCAACTTTCAACAACACCTTGGCACCTGCACGGGGAGAATACACTTTCATGCGCAGTGCACGTGATAAAGCAAAATTGATGGGGCCATCCAATGTCAAGAAACTTCCGCCCCAAACCTGACCTGCATTCTTTACCATTTTTACCACCTTGGCACTGGTATTGATTCCAGCAACTGATGGATTGGCAACTACCGTTGCGTTCCCACCATCAAAATCAAACCATCCATAAGTGATTGGATATTCAAAGTTCAAGGGTAATTGTAAGGGGAATGTATTGGTCAAGCGAATATCATCAAAATAGAAAGTGAAATTTGCAGAACCATCACCCATGGTGCCCAGTTCAAATATCAATACAATTCGATCATATGTATTGGAAGCATTGATACCTGAATAGTCAAATACTAAATCTTCCCAGGCATTAGCAATACTGGTGGTTACTTCCTTTTCATAATTCTGACCAGGGTTTGACGAATTTTCAACCTTCAACAACACCTTAGCACCAACGCGAGGTGAGTATACCTTCATACGGAATACTTTGTTGGTTGAAAAGTTCATTGGAGAACTCAACGTAAGGAAGCTACCGCCCCATACCTGTCCGGCATTCTTCACCATCTTACCAACTGAACCACTGGTGTTAATACCGCCGGAAACCGGATTGGCAACCACCGTAGCCGTTCCACCATCAAAATTGAACCAAGGATAGGTAGAAGCACCCGCCTCAAAATCAAGAGGAAGTTCTAGGGGCAGTGTATTTACCAGACGGATATCATCAAACAACCAAGTAAAGTTTGCAGAGCCGTTACCCATAGTGCCGTTATCAAAAATCAAAACAATACGATTATAGTTGTTGGCTACATTGATGGCACGGTAATCAATCACTAAATCTTCCCAGGCATTAGCACGGGTGGTCAACACTTCCTTTTCAAAATTCTGTCCAGGGTTTGCTGAATTTTCAACCTTGAATAAAACCTTAGCACCCACACGTGGAGAATACACTTTCATGCGGAAGATCTTGTTGGCAGAAAAATCAATGTTGCTGCTCAATGTCAAGAAACTTCCACCCCAGGGCTGACCGGCATTTTTTACCATCTTAGCCACTTTGGAAGAAGTGTTAATCCCGTTAGACTGTGGGTTAGCAACAATCGTAACGTTTCCTCCATCAAAATTGAACCAGTTATAATTGATAGTGGGTGATTCAAATGTCAAGGGTAGTAAAATTGGATCTACGATAGTTACTGGAACGATACGTTGTGTAGTAGCCGCTCCACCACTGAACGCAATCACTTTAACTTGATAGGTACCCGTAGCTGCATACACATTACTCACAGTTTGTCCCTCCAAGAAAGTAACAGGAGTTTCTGTAGGGCTTACACCAAAATATACCTTGAAATTAGTTTCATAAAGTGCCGTTGCACTCACGTTCACCTTGTAATTGTTAGCCGGATCTACGGTAACAGTCACCTCCAGATTTTCGGGAGCACGAAAGGTAACAGTCAGCTGCTTAGTTACTTCAGTTTTCTTACCACTAACCGAGTATCCAATAATTTTTACTGGATATACTCCTTCTTGATATACGTGTGTAGTATTTTTTCCCGCTACTACTTTTGCAGGCGTGTTGTTACCATCTCCGTAATAAATATCATAGGTAACAGCCCCTACACCATTGGGCGTGATAGTAACCAATCCGGTATTGTCCTGCGTAATTTCAAACATGGCAGACAACTCAGAGGGCGCTTCACCGCGATCTACAAAAGAAGTATCTGTAAATTCTGTTTTGGTACAGGCGACCAATAGCAGGGCGCTCATTAACCAACTTACAAGAATGTTTATCTTTTTCATAATTAACTTTTTTATTGTCTATTAGTAACCTGCATTTTGAGTTAGGTTGGAGATCAATACTTCCTGTTGAGGAATAGGAAATACTTCGTGCTTGTTAGCTGTAAACCTAGCGATCTTGGCAGCCGCTTGCCCAGTTCTAACCAAGTCAAAGAAACGATCACCCTCCATAGCTAACTCTAAACGGCGTTCTGTCAATATCGCCTGGTACAAGGTTGCACCTGTGGCAGTAATATTATGAAGGTTATCACGGAAGGCACGCTGACGAACTAAATTCAAATAAGTCTGCGCTTTAGTATCATTCGGCGTTGTGGCTTTATTAAATGCTTCCGCAGCCATTAATAAAACATCAGCATAACGAATGATGCGGAAGTTATTCAAATAGTTCAATTCGATCTGACCAGAAGTCTGTCCTTTTCTTGGCAGATATTTCTGATTATACAAACCAGTATTCTTGTAAGGAGCAACTTGATAAGTAATACCAAAAGAAGGGTTGGCATTTTTATACGCCTCGATATCTAAAACTGTAACCGCTTTGCGTTGATCGCCAGCAGCGTAGGCATTCGCTAAATCCTGTGTAGGAAGATTAGTACTCCAACCGGCAGCATAAGGCATAGCGGCAGAGCCATTCAACCCTCTGATACCACACTGCTGGATAGCGTAGTTACCTTGACCACGAGTTACAGCACCCCAGTTGTAATAGGGGGAGGTATTGGTATACTGAATTTCAAATACAGATTCGGGTCCATTTTCGCCAGACTCGAGGAACATGGCACCAAAATCATCAACTAAACGAAACGCATTAGAAGTAATGATGCTTTCTAAAATAGGAGCGGCAGCATCAAATTTTTTCTGGTAGAGAAGAACTTTACCAAGTAGTGCCTGTGCTGCGTACTTTGTAATGCGACCTTTCTGAACTTGTACGGCAGGTAATGCAGCGATGGCAGCATTGAGGTCTCTTTCAATCTGTACATATACATCAGCCTTAGGGCTACGCTGTAATGTAGCGGACTCACTCAAGGAGAGACGCTTCGCTGTGAAAAGAGGAACATCTCCAAAGAATTTCACTAAGTGGAAATAGTAGTAAGCACGCAAGAAATAAACTTCGCCGTACAAGGCATCCTTACCAGCAAACGTAACCGCGTTGCCCGCAGGGTTTTTCTCTTTGTACTGATGCAGATAGTTGGCGCGGTTAATTCCTTCGTAAGCAGCTTGCCACAACTCGGTTAATGTTACATTAACAGGAGTGTGCGTCATATCATCGATTTGCTGAAGAGAAAGCACGTCAGAGGCATTCTCTCCACCACTTACGGCATTATCAGAAGCAATATCACCTACCGGTACAGCCTGGTTCAACCATTGGAGTGGAGTGTAAGCACTCACGGCCATAGTACGGTAATCGGATTCAGAACGGAGATAATCCAATTCAGTAATTCTGAAATCCTCACGGGGATTGTAATCAACCCATTTGGTGCAAGAAGAAAACAATAGCACCACCCCCATTAGGAAGCTAAGCGGTTTTAATGTAGTTGGTTTCATATTCGCAGTCATTTAAGTTGATTAAAGTTTAATATCAAGTCCAAACGTGAACGTACGAGGCTGAGGATAAGAACCTCTGTCTACCCCGGTGTCAAGAATTCCACCCGCTATTTCAGGATCAAATCCAGTATACTTTGTGAACACAAATGCGTTGCGCACTTGTCCGTACACACGGAAGGAAGAGAACCAAGCATTTTTAGAGCGTGCTGGAATGGTGTAACCCATTTGAATGTTCTTGATTTTGATAAATGAACCATCCTCTACAAAGCGATCAGAAACACGAATATTACTGTTTGCATCTACAAAAGAATAACGTGGGTTACGTGCATCATTTGTGGTACCCTCACCTGTCCAACGAGCCAACACGCTACGATCTTTATTGGTGTAGTTTGCATTACGCTCATAAGCACGATATACATCATTTCCAACTGAAGCATACGTAAACGCAGTAAAATCAAGTTTACCCCACTCCATAGACAAATTCCATCCCATCGTAAAGTCTGGGAACGGATCCCCAATCTGTGTCATATCCTGTGCATTGATTAATCCATCTTTATTCATGTCAACAAAACGGATATCACCAGGAACTGCACCTGGCTGAGAAGCAGCTCCAGCAATTTCAGCTTGGTTTTGGAAAAGTCCGTTTGTTTTATAACCGAAGAAGTAACCAGGTGTAAACCCTTTCTCAAAAACAGTTACGCTCTGGGATTGTCCATTAAAGTAGTAACCACCCATGATACGTGCTGTACCATCACTGTTGGTAGCCGTTACCTCATTTTTAGCCGTGGTAAATGTAACCGCATTGATCAACTTCACACGCTTGGCAATGGTTTGATTGTAAGAAAGCGTCAAGTCAATACCAGTACTTCTGGTAGCACCAATGTTTGAGGTTGGAATAGGTACAGTACCCAAGTAAAGTGAAGCTGAAGGTGTAAATAATAAACCATCCACCTCTTTCTGGAAATAATCAGCAGAAAGACTTAGGGCACCTTTGAATACGCTCAAATCAAAACCAGCATTCAATTGAGTTTGCTTTTCCCAACGAAGTGCATCATTTGCAGCAGAACCTACTGTGCTACCCGCATAGAATACATTATTGAAATTATATCCATTACTGTTAGCCGTAGGACCATAGCTAGGACCTCCGTTTACGATACCTACAAATTGAGGATCTACATTCTCATTTCCTGTAGTACCGTAGCTGGTACGAATCTTTAAATAGTTAATGAATTTAGAATTAAAGAAGTTTTCATTGCTCACTACCCAACCCGCAGAACCCGAGATGAAATTGGCAAACTTATTCTTTACACCAAAAGCATAGGATCCATCACGACGAATGGTTCCTGACAATAAATACTTATTATCAAAATCATAGTTCAGTCGACCAAAATAAGAAAGGTTACGACGGAAATACTGATAATAATAACCGCTTAATGCATTGGTATTAGCTGCCGTATTATTTCCTGTGGCTGCCGTAAAATCAGCAAACTCCCATGAATTGAAAGGAACATCTTGGCGAGTAGCCCCTGCCGCATTACCAGAAACTTTTGCCACAGCAAATCCAGCTACTGTTTCAAAATGGTGTTGGTCGCCTACATTGAAATTATAGTTAGCGAATGATTCCCAGGTATAATTGAAATTGCTCACCTTCTCATGCGCCACACTGTTGAAACGTCCTGCTACAGCAGAACCGTCAGCATTCATAGAATTATCTATGTTGTTTGGACCATAGAATACCAGCGGCGTGAAGCTCTTGGCATTTCCATCATATTTGGTATAACCAAAACGAGAAGTCAGTCGAATATTCTTTAGTAGCTGATACTGCAATTCAAATTTGCCATACAACTTGGAACCCATATTCTTATTATAGGTATTCTCCAACTTGGTTAGCGGATTAAAAACTTCAGATAACAAAAGGTTACTGAACCCGTATTGACCGGGGGTACCCGCAACAGTATTATTTACAGCAACAGTCGGATCAAAGTTTAAAGCACTTCCTAAAATACTGTTGAAAGAATTCTCCTGAATACCACGTCCATCCAATATCACACCCGTTGTATTCAACAGGAACTTCAATTTTGAAGTAAGATCAAAACTCAGGTTAGCGGTAAAGTTGCCACGACTAAATCTGGATTTTTCATTTCCGCCAACAATACCACCTTGGCTTGTATACCCTGCAGACAGAAAATATCCCATGCGGTCAGATCCTCCACGTGCAGAAAGTGTGTGAGACTGAAGCGGTGCCATCTTAAACACCTCATTTTGCCAATTTGTTCCTACTCCAATTTGAGAAAGGTTAGGAAAAATAACAGGCCCACCAGCAACAGTACTACCCTCATTAATCATGGCAGCATATTCAGTTCCATTAAGAACCCCCACCGTACTGATTACATCCTGCATGCCATAACTCGCATTGACTGTAATATCAGTTTTGGTGGATTTACGTCCAGACCTTGTGGTTACTACAATTACGCCATTTCCACCACGTACTCCATAGATAGCCGCAGTAGCAGCATCTTTTAATACGTTGATAGACTCGATATCTGTAGGAGCAATAGAATTAAGATCAGTCAATGTTTGAGGAACACCATCTATAATAACTACGGGGTCAGTACCTGAAAAAGAAGGAATACCACGAACCAAAACCGTTGGTTTGGCACCAGGTGTTCCAGGTTGGATAACATTAACCCCTGAAGCACGACCTTGCAACGCCTCCTCCATACGAGTAGGACGCAGCTTTTCGATATCGGATCCTTTTACGGTAGCAATCGCTCCCGAAACTTTGGTCAAACGTTGAGTACCATACCCTACTACCACTACGTCAGCGAGTGTGGTTTCCGCAGACTCTTCCAGTTGAATAGTCAGGTCGGATACTGCTCCGGTTAAGGCATACTCAGTGGGGTTCATCCCTACATGGGAAATAACCAGCACAGATCCTGCGGATCCAGCAATGGTAAATCTACCACGTGCATCAGTAGCCGTTTTTTGGTTGGTTCCCTTGATGGTAACCGTGGCACCCGCTACAGATTCGCCAGTTGCCTTGTTTAAAATACGTCCGGAAATGGGTTTGTTTTGGGCCAAAAGGTTGATGCTAAGTAATAGACATAGCACTAAGGAGGCCCACCAAGTTAGTTTTGGTTTCATACGACAAGCATTAGGTTTTAGTTAGCCTAGATGTAGACAAACAAAGTACTTTAATAGTTGTGCATTGATAAAATTTTTTACCCCATCATTACTACATCAATTTTTATAAATTATTGATTTTCAATAGTAATAAAATATCTCATTACTACATCATTCAAATGAATTATATTCATCCCACCAACTTTGCAATGAGATACTACTTTACCGCTCTCCTTCTGGGGATCCTAACTTTGTCTAAGGCTCAAAACACCATTGGCCTTCCTGAGATAAACAATTTTCAGAAAATACAGTACAAAGCTGGGCTTCAAAATTGGGATTTCAGACAAGATCAAAAGGGAGTATTATATATAGCCAATAATGAAGGGATGCTTAGTTATGACGGGAGTAACTGGAATCTGCATCCCCTTCCCAACAAAACCATTGTACGCTCACTAGAAATTGTAGCTGATTCTATTATTTATGTGGGGGGACAGGGTGAGATGGGGTATTTCAGCCCCGACAAATCCGGTTCACTTGTATACACCTCACTTTTAGAGAAGATACCAGAAAAAGACCGCTCATTTGGGGATGTTTGGGACATAGTTTCACATGTATCCGGCATTTTTTTCAGGTGTAGCAACAAAATATTTGCGCTAAGGAACTCCACCATTAAAGTATACACGCCGGCAAGTGAATGGGTATTTCTGGGAGCCGCGCAAAACAAACTTTTTGCACAAGACTTTGAAAAAGGCTTGATGCTTTATGAAAGAGATCGATGGATACCCGTTGACTCAAACGCAGTGCTTTCAAAAAGTGATCCCATCACAGGAATCATGGAAATTGGAAAAGATAGCTTACTTATCACTACGCTAAAAAATGGAATTTTTGAAATTATTAATAATCGCATCCGGCCACAATTATCGCCCAACAGATCTTTATTTATTCGCGATAGAATCTATGCTGCCACTAAAATCAACAACAACACCCTTGCATTAGGTACCAGTAATAGCGGTGTGTATATAATCAATAAGCGAGGGGCTATCATTCAACATTTTTCAAAAAAGGAAGGGCTTCAGCAAAGTAATGTACTCAGCGTTTTTTGCGATCAACAGCAAAATTTATGGCTAGGCCTGGATAACGGAATAGACTTTATTGCATTTAACAGTGCTATCAAACAAATATCCCCCAGCCAGGAAGATGGCCCAGGCTATGGAATAGCTTTACTCAATAGTCAATTATATATCGGAACCTCAACAGGACTTTATAAAGCCCCGTTAAAAGATGCAAAGGATTTAAGCTATGCGTTGAGCAGTTTTAATAAAATACAAAACAGTGAGGGGCAGATTTGGAATCTTACTGTAATCAATAATAAATTAATAGCAGGCCATCACGAAGGAGGATTTATTGTGTCAGGAGAAAAGGCCAATTACTTTAATCGCATTGCGGGAAACTGGAATTTTATACCTACGCAAGTAAAAGGTGTTCCTCAATTAGCCATTGGGCACTACCAAGGCATTACCTTTTTTGATCAAAACAACAATAGCTATACTTTAAATTCACCGATCCCCAATTTTGAGGAATCCTCGCGTTACATGGTAGCAGATCGTGATGGGAACTTATGGGTATCACACCCATACCATGGCCTATTCAGTGTAAAACGGCAAGGACAAGAGGCGGTGATTAGTAAGTATGAAAAAGAAAAAGGGATTCCTACTCCGCTTAACAATCATATTTTCAAAATTGAGGATGAAATAATTCTGGCTACGGAACGCGGAATTTTTAAATACAATCAACCAGCAGATCAATTCATACCGCATCCCCTGTTTACATCTACCCTGGGTACTAAAAGTATTCGCTATATCAATCAGGATAAAACCGGGAATTACTGGTTTGTGCAAGAAAAAACAGTAGGCGTTGTTAACACTTCTCAGCAAACAGTTACTTATATACCCGAACTATCCAATAAGATTCTAAGTGGATTTGAAAATATTTTTCCAGTTGATGAGGAAAATATTTTTATCAGTGCTGAACGTGGCATATTTCATGTGAATTATAAAAAATACCTGGAGAACATACGGGAATTAAAAGTTAGGATCAGAAAAGTTAGTATTGCGGGAACAACAGACAGTCTTTTATATGGCGGTTTTGGTTCACTGGGAGGCAAAGAAACGTATACAGAAAAATTAGTGATTCCAAATAAATGGAAAACCATTCGATTTGGCTTTTCTGCTATTCTATACGGGCAAGAATCAAAATTAGAGTACGCTTACCGGTTGAAAGGATTTGATAACAATTGGTCGGCTTGGAGTACTCGGTCTGATAAAGAGTACACTAACTTATTGGAAGGGCGCTATACGTTTGAGGTGAAGGCAAGAAATAACCTGGGTAGTGAATCCAGTATTGAGAAATTTGATTTTGTAGTATTACCCCCTTGGTATAGAACTTCTTGGGCTTATGCCATCTATATCTTTCTTTTTGCGGGCTTACTGTTTTTGATGTACCAGTTTCAAAAACTCAAATTCAGTAGACAACAAAAAAGAATGGAGGAAGAAAACAAAAGACTTCTTTATATCAGCGAACTAGAGCTTAACAAAACACAAAGCGAAGTAGTTGCCTTACAGAATGAAAAGCTAGCCTCTGAAATTAATTTTAAGAATGCTGAACTAGCTTCCTCCACCATGCATTTGGTTAAAAAGGGCGAACTCCTGTCAAAGATAAAAGATGAACTTGCCCATGTATTAAAACATATCCAAGACAAAACAGCAATACAGGAAATAAAAAAAGTTATCAAGTCCGTATCAGACGATGATAAAATAGATCAGGAGTGGGAAACCTTTGCTAAACACTTTGATAAAGTACATAGCGACTTTGTAGTACTACTTAAGAAAACATATCCGTCACTTACCGCCAATGAAGTAAAATTGTGTATTTATCTACGCATGAATCTCAGCAGCAAAGAGATCGCTCAATTAATGAATATATCAGTAAGAGGCGTGGAAATTAGCCGGTACAGACTTCGTAAAAAAATCGGGATACCCTCTGAGGTCAATTTATTTGATCATTTAATGCAAATTGATAGCACCGATAATCAGGTAACTAGCGGCTAAGCTGTAGTAAATACTCCGGTTCATTCGTAGTAATAAAATCAAATCCCTGGCGAATGCACCACTCAACTTGTGAGGGCTCATTGACTGTCCATACGTTTAAAATAAGCCCCAACGCTTTTGCATCATTTATCCACTGTGGGTTTTGCTGGTAAACCTTGTAATTATAATCCAGCCCCTTGACACCGGCAGTTTGCAGATCAGCAGGAGATTTGTCTCCATTGAGATAATGTGTTACCACTTTAGGATCCAATGAAAGCAATTTGGTAAGAATGGCATAGTCAAAACTGATATACTCCACCCAAGTACCCGCTTTACTTTTTCTGACTTGCTCCCAAACCCGTTGTGCCAGTAATTGACCTCGCTCATTTCCTGCTGGGGAAGGTTTTATTTCTAAGACGAGCCGAGTGGACTTATTATCCTGAAGGCCTGCCTTCAAATAGGCTTCCAAGGTGGGAAGTTCTTCTCCGTTAGATAGTGGCTTAGTCCTAAGTTGCGCATAGGTGGTTTTTTCAATATCCATTCCCGCATGATGCGGATCGTGATTGACCACTAATACCTCATCGGCTGTCATACGAACATCAAACTCTGAACCAGTACATCCTAAACGTATTGCCTCTCGTAATGATGCAATAGAATTTTCTGGAAATCCATTTTTCTTAAACGCCCCGCGATGAGCAATCGCTTTATTGGATGCAAAAAGCATAGGAGAGGAGGATTTTACTTGCGTAACTGAACAGCCAGCAAATAGCATTAGCGCTAAGGCCGCTGAAATTATTTTTAGTAGTTGCATATTATTTAAAAGAAATTTCACTCAACCGTAAAGCGTATTGCACTCGACAATTATTAGAGGCATCCAGTAATTGAAATTCAATGAGCGGATCACTTTCCCATCGAACAGTGATGAGCCCAATATTGTTATCCATCACAGGTCCTTCAATTCGATTTTTATTGGGCGTTGCAAAACTCCAGGTAGAGGTAATACCACTGGATGTAAAATCATACAAAGGATATAGACCAGGGACCTTTAACTTAGATAGCTCACCATAATGTACATCACCCGTAAGAAACAGAACTCCACTTGCACGCGTTTTTTTAATCAACTCAATCAAGCGTTGCTGCTCATGCGGGTAATTAGCCCAAGCCTCATACCCATTATATTCAATACCAAATTGAGTACCACTACAAACCAAACGAAGATCAGCGGGCTCCTTTAAAACTTGTTCCAGCCACTGCCACTGTTCTTCACCCAACAAGGTACTATCTGAATTTTGATGGATACTATAATCCAATGCATAGAAGTAGGTATCTCGGGGAGTAGGTGCTGTACTATCAAACAAACGAACATCGTCACGGAATGTACGGTTATCGAGTAAAATCAATTGAATCGTCCTTCCCTCCTTTTTTATATACTCCACATGATAGATTCCCTCATGCTTTCTGCGTTGGCTGGTATCAGGTTCATCAAAAAAAGAAAGAAAAATTTCTTTAGACTCCTTTTTAAACGGGTAATGACGTCCCGCATCGTTACGACCAAAGTCATGGTCATCCCAAGTTGCAAAAAAACGAGTCGTCTTTTTCAGCTGCTGAAAGGAGGGCTGAGCAGCCCAGCGCTGGTATTTTGCCCGTAACGTATCCATGTTATCAGTATCCCCATAGATATTATCGCCTAAAAAAATAAAATAATCCGGCTTATATGCTGCTGCCACTCCTAATAAAGGCTGCGGTGTGTCTTGATGAGCACAAGAGCCAACACCAATGGTGGTTACGGATGAAGTTTGAGGAGCCCGACAAGCAATGAAACAAAAAATGATTACAATATTGAAGGCCTTGATTGAATTCTGCATACTCTAAATTAAGCGTCTGTCATCTTTTAATTACTTTTGCTCTCCCGGACCCTTAGCTCAGACGGTTAGAGCATCTGACTCATAATCAGAGGGTCGTTGGTTCGATCCCAACAGGGTCCACTCATAAAATCAAAATCAATGCTTAAACCATTGATTTACAATTAATTAATTATAATGAAAAAAATCTATTTTCTCCTCTTCTTGTCATTCTCTCTTCTAACTGGGTTAGTGGCACAGGAAAACGGTGCAAATACAGGTAAAAAGAAAATCGATTTATCCAACCGCCCCAACGACCATTTGGTCATTCAATTTGGACACACGACGTGGACAGGAGTACCTGATACCATCGCAATGGGAAAGTTTTCCAAAAGCTTCAATGTGTACTTTATGTTTGATTTCCCATTCAAGAGTAATCCAAAGATGAGTTTGGGCGCAGGAGTTGGTATTGGGAGCGATCATATTCGTTTCTCAAAAGTGAATGTAGGGATCAAAGAAATCGGTAGCACCTTACGTTTTACCAATGTGCGCGATACCAATCATTACAAGAAAACAAAACTGGCTACTAGTTACGCAGAAGTTCCTCTTGAACTCCGTTATAGCGCAAATCCTGAAACTGGAAAAGGATTAAAGTTTGGGTTAGGCGTACGTGTGGGTGCGCTGATCAATGCACACACTCGTAATGTAGATTGGCAAAACAGAAATGGAAATCTCATCAATGAATTTTCAGTAAAGGAATCAAGCACTCGCTATTTTAATAAAACAAGATTTGTCGGAACTTTTCGTGTAGGCTATGGTAATTTCTCCATTTTTTCAAGTTATCAACTTAACCCAACCCTTCGCGATGGAGTGGGTCCTACGGCAAGGCCATTTACGCTTGGCTTGATGTTGAGTGGTCTTTGAGGATTTATTATGATTGATAAGCGGAACAAGATTGAACAAGAAGAGCGGGCCATTCTCGTAGGCGTTATCCAAAAAGATCAAACTGAAGCGCAGGTCACAGAATATTTAGCAGAGCTAGCCTTCTTAGCTAGCACCGCTGGTGCCGTTACAGTAAAAACCTTTACACAGAAACTTCCACACCCCGACAGTAAAACCTTTATTGGAAAAGGAAAATTGGAAGAGATTGCAACCTATGTAAAAGGGAAAGATATCCGTGTTGTAATTTTTGATGACGAACTCAGTGGTGCACAGATCAATAACATCGAAAAAGCACTACAATTAAAAACAATTGATCGAAGTGATTTGATTCTGGACATTTTTGCACGACGTGCCAAAACTGCGCAAGCAAAAGCACAAGTAGAATTAGCCCAATATCAATATATATTACCCCGGTTGCGCGGAATGTGGAAACACTTGGAACGTCTAGGAGGCGGCATTGGTACCCGAGGCCCGGGAGAAACAGAAATTGAAACAGACCGTCGAATTGTTCGTGATAAAATTTCACTCTTACGCAAACGGCTCGCAGAAATCGATAAGCAAGCGTTTACCCAACGAAAAGAAAGAGGAGAGTTTATCCGCGTTGCATTAGTAGGTTACACCAATGTGGGAAAATCCACACTCATGAATTTGCTAAGCAAGCGAGATGTATTTGCAGAAAATAAATTATTTGCCACGCTGGACACCACTACCAGTAAAGTAGTATTTGAAAACACTCCCTTTCTGCTGAGCGATACAGTTGGATTCATTCGAAAGCTTCCTCATCACCTGGTAGAAAGTTTTAAGAGCACCCTTGATGAAGTAAAGGAAAGTGATATACTATTACATGTAGTAGATATTTCTCATCCCAATTATGAAGACCAAATGAAAGTAGTCAATACCACTCTGGCGGAGTTAGGCTGCGCAGATAAACCAACGGTTACTATTTTCAACAAGATGGATGTCTATGAGAAGCAAACCTTTGACCAATGGTTAGAAGAGGATGTAAAAGAATCACTTTTGAGAGATCTGAAAAGACGCTGGGAGAATGAAACACTGAGTGCCTGCGTATTTATTTCTGCCACTGAAAGAAGAGAGATAGATACCCTACGAACTAATTTGCTTCAGCAAGTAAGAAAATTATACAGCCAGCGCTACCCCTATAAAACAGCTTATTACTCGCATGCCGATTACACCGAAGGAACTTGAATGGCATTTACTGACTGAAGATCCCAATCATTTATCTTGGGATCAAGGGGCCATATTACCTTTTACCATTAACGGACGAACCATTTGTCTGGCACAATTCGATGGAAAATTTTTTGCCTTTCAATCCCTATGTCCCCACGCAGGCGCCCCTTTAAAAGACGGATATATTGACACCAAGGGTAATATTGTTTGCCCCCTTCATCACTACAAATTTTGTCTGTCCAATGGCCGGAACTGCACTGGCCAGGGGTATGATATGCGTGTTTATCCATTGGAAATGAGGGGAGAAAGCCTTTATGTTGGCTTCCGAAAATGAGTCTAAATATTCCGATTTTCCTTATTTTTGCTCCCCGCCGGAAAGATATCTATCCATACGGCGGCGTTTCAACGGAAACACTCCTCCTTAGCTCAGTTGGTTAGAGCATCTGACTGTTAATCAGAGGGTCGCTGGTTCAAGTCCAGCAGGGGGAGCTGATAATCAAGCAGTTATGAGTTTTGGCTCGTAGCTGCTTTTTTATTTGCACCAAAATTTGCACCAAAAAATGGGGGTGGTATCATAACTAGCAAGAGTTTTATCTAGTATAATAGGTAGCGGGTGCTTCGAGTTTCTTTTAAGTTCGAAATATGAAACTGAATGACAAGAAAAAAGAAACTGATTAAATTTATACAAAAATCAAAAAAATGAAACCAGGAGAAAAAATTAATAACTGCGTAATTATTCATGTAGACAATGAAAGCAAAAAAGGAATAATGTGTGCTGAATTTCCCATGTATTGGAATCGAAGTTTAAATTATGCTGATGGAGCAAATTTTAAAAAAGCCCAAAAAGATCTCGCTAAGTTTAATGATAACAATTTTTCTGACTGGCGATTGCCTACACAAAAAGAACTGGAGTTGATTTTCAAACTAAAAAAGAAAATCAAAAACGTTACATCAGGATTTCACATGAGCAGTGAATTGGATGGAGCAGAGAAAATATTTGGAACAGCGCTAGATACAGGCCACAAATCTTCAACATCGCTTAAAAATCCATGCTACGTTCACCCCGTGCGTGAATTTGACATATGATAGATTTGAATAAGTGAAGCGCCTTGAAAGTCAATCATTTTAATCGCACTTTAAAATCTTTGCTAATAAAACAAGTGATTTTAAAGGATATGTGTTTTTCAGTACTAATTCAAAAATTAGATTAAACACTAAATTTCACTCAAGAATTTTAGTATACCCATTATGATCCTCAAAATAATAGGGATCATTGTCATTTACCCCTGGGAGAACGAAAGCATAAGCACTTTCCCAAACACCATGCAAAAAGTGTGTTTTCGCTTCGGTATTTTCCAAGAAACAAGCTTCGTCCAAAGTAAACTCAATAATGGGCATTGGATAACCAACTAACTTATCTCCATCAAAAGACATATTTCCCAAGCCATGATCTATCAGTATCCAATCTAATATCATGTCTTCTACGTCCTCAAAAGCTGGCACAAATCGCATACAAGATTTTATATAATCAATAGATCTAAGACCTTTAGATATTAACGAAATATTTGGCAAGCATCCACTTGATTTTGATAGAACAAACTGGATTTTCAATTTCATTGATAGAATTTTTCTGTTAAAATATCATACTTTAGTCATATTAAACCTACTCAAGCAATAATTTCATTGTAAATTATCAAAACCAATCCTTATGAAAATAACTAAAATTGGAAATCAGAATTGGACTACCGAGAATTTAACTGTTGATAAATACCTTAATGGTGACCCTATACCCTTCGCTAAAACCCAAAATGAATGGAAAGAGTTTAATAAAAAGAAAGAAGGGTGCTATTGTATTTTTAAAAACGATGAAAATCTTAAACATCAAGGCTATTACTATAATGGGTATGCAGTAATAGATAAAAGAGGTATTGCCGAGGATGGCTGGAAAATACCTTCTGCCGAAGACTTTG
>BJGL01000020.1 GCA_014190475.1 Bacteroidota bacterium | reverse complement strand
CGTTTTACCGGTGCCTGTCTGAGCCAAACCTATAAAATCACGTGTTCCTTGTAATAAAATGGGGATCGCCTTTTGCTGGATGGGAGTGGGTTCTGTAAACCCAAGTTTTTGGATAGACTGAAGAAGAGGGGCGCTCAGTCCAAGCGCTTGAAAAGTGTGCATGGATAAATTTGAATGAAAAAAGAAAGCCGTTCCCGGGGGAACGGCCTTCGGCAATTACTTGCACTTGAATTACTTAGCTGTTGTGTCAGCAGCAGGAGCTGTTGTATCAGCAGCAGCAGTTGTATCAACAACAGCAGTTGTGTCAACAGTTGCAGCAGTTGTGTCAGCAGCTGGAGTAGCTTCGCCACCACCATTACAAGCTACCAATGTAGCTGCGATGAAGGCAATTGCAAAAAACTTTTTCATTGCTTGGGTTTTTTTTGTTTTGTGAAATATTTCGCGAATTTATACCCTTTTTTGCAAAAGGTAACCCTTTGACAATGATTTTTTTTTAGAAACCGGTTCGGGTTACTATTTTTAAAATTCTGTATTAAACAACGAGGATAGTGAATAGCGAACTCCAGGAGGTTGGACTTTTAAAGGGGCTGGCAGCAGGGGACCGAAAAATTATTGAGGGCATCTATAAAGACCACTTCAATATGATTCAGTCGCTGATTGTCAATAACAATGGCTCTGTTGACGACGCCAGGGATATTTTTCAGGAGGCGATGGTAGTGCTTTATGAAAAAGTCAGGACGGGGTCTTTTGAGCTAAACTGTCAGCTAAAAACCTACCTCTATTCAGTAAGTAAACGCTTGTGGTTGAAGCGATTGCAACAAAATAATCGCCTC
Source organism: Bacteroidota bacterium (assembly GCA_014190475.1). Lineage (GTDB taxonomy): Bacteria > Bacteroidota > Bacteroidia > Chitinophagales > Chitinophagaceae > JJ008. Next base: position 30,779 of record BJGL01000020.1, on the reverse strand, counting down.
TTTACCCAGGAAGTTGACTTAGAGGCTACCATTCCGGTAGACGAGGAGATTGGACAACACGAAAAGAGAGATGCTGAATTTGAGTTGATGAGTCAGGCTATACAACGACTGGGAGAACCCTGCAAAAGTCTACTGGAGGCCTACTATCTAAGAAAAATGAACATGCAGGACATTGCACTTCAATTTGGTTATACCAATTCGGATAATGCAAAAAACCAGAAGTATAAATGTCTGATGCGTTTAAAAAAACTTTTTTTCTCGGAATATAAAAATGGAAATACCCATGGATGATTTGAGGCTTTTGGATACGGTTGAGCGATATATCAAAGGCGAAATGCAGCCGGACGAACGCGTGCATTTTGAACAACTACGAAAAACAAACGCAGAGGTAGATCAATTAGTTGTTGAACATACTTTTTTCCTTCAGCAGATGAATCGTTTTGGAGAATGGAAAAAATTCAAATCGCTATTAAGCAATATTCATGTAGACCTAGCCGAGAAAGGACAAATTAATTCCGCTCGCTTACAAGGCAAGGCAAAAGTTGTTTACCTATGGAATAGGTATAAACGCGTTAGTGCCATAGCCGCTTCAATTGCCGTAATTACAACCCTGGTAATTTCATCTTTGGTCTGGATCATTGCGCCCGCATCTCCCCGTTCGCAATTTGAAGAGCTCAACAAAAAATTTAGCCAGCTAGAGGACAAAACAAGAAAACAGGCAAAAGAAATTGATCGGATAAAAGACAAGGCTACTTCTGTCCCACAAGATATTCCCTTTACAACCGGGGGCACTGGTTTTATTATAGACGCAAAAGGCTATCTGGTGACCAATGCACACGTGGTTGAAGACGCCAAACAAATTGCAATTCAAAATAACCGGGGCGAATATCTCGTACAGGTAGTATTTCAAGACACAGAAAGGGATATTGCAATCCTAAAAATAGAAGACGAGAACTTCAAACCTTACTCAAGTCTGCCTTACGGACTAAGTAAACAAACGGCAAAATTGGCTGAACCCATTTTCACACTGGGTTATCCTCGAAATGAAGTAGTGTACAGCCAAGGGTACCTCAGCGCAAAGACCGGATTCAATGGAGATACACTCAGCTGCCAAATTGAGATCAATGCAAATCGCGGAAATAGCGGTAGCCCGATCTTAAATCGGAAGGGAGAGGTTATTGGTATTTTAAATGGTCGTGAAACAAATACACAAGGTTTTGCATTTGCAGTACAAAGCAAATACATTTTTGATGTTATCGAATCATTGAAAAAAGAAAGCAGCAGTCGCACACTTCGAATTCCCTCGCGCTCCTCATTGATTGGATTGGACCGTACGGAGCAAGTACGGAAGATGCAAGACTATGTTTACATGGTCAAGGTCAATTAATTCCAAAGTTTATTGGGATACTCTCCGGCGTTGATCAAGCTTTCAAGACTTTCTTGCACAAAGGGAGCATCTTCCTTGTAGGTTACTCCAAACCAAGCGGCGCTTGTAGGAACTACTTTTACTTTACCACCCTTTTGAATAAACTGATCTGCAACCAAAGGGATAAAAAACTCTGACTTTAATTCCTGCCCGGACTGCTGTAAAAAAGTAGCAAACTGAGATGCAGTGGCCTCAAAAAAGGAAGGAGCAAAACACCAGAAATTCATAGAAACCTTGGTGTCCTCGCCAAGCGTTTGAGGAAACAATCCATCTTGGCAACTAATAACCCCATCTAGGCGAGCAATATTAATTCGCTCGGTTATACTGGCTAAATCTCCAACATTGTCCAGCTGACATACTCCTCTGTTAACCGTTCCGTGTGCTGAGAGAGTAGCAGTAAGATCATACCCCACAATTCCGTACGTGTGGTCATTGCAAATGGTTTGCAGAAAACTAACTGCTTGTACAAATGCATCTCTTCCATAAAAATCATCTGCATTGATTACGGCAAAGGGCTCTTTAACCACTTCCTTTGCGCAAAGAACAGCATGGGCTGTTCCCCAGGGCTTTGTCCGATCCACAGGAAATACATAACCATAAGTATAGGAATCGAGCTCTTGAAATACGTACTCCGTATCCACCAAACCGCTGAGTTTTGGCTCAAAAATGGATTGAAACTGTGATGCAAACTGTGCACGAATAACAAAAACCACCTTGCCGAAACCTGCGCGGATCGCATCGTAAATGGAATAATCCATAATGGTTTCGCCGGTAGGGCCAAAAGACTGCACTTGTTTCATGCTTCCATAGCGGGAGGCCATACCAGCAGCAAGGATTACCAGGGTTGGTTTCATAGGAAAGATTTAGCGCGGCAAAATTACACGTATTTTCGACAATACCCCATGAAATTGACTAGCACCGATCTGATCACTGTCGACCCCGTGATTCGGCCCGTCTTTTTACAAAAAGATATTACAGTGAAGGCGCTTCGGCTGGACAAATGCGACCCAATCATTTCAGGAAACAAATGGTTTAAGCTTCGCTATCACCTGGAAGAGGCCATCAAAACAAATAAAAAATCTATCTGCACATTTGGAGGACCCTGGTCTAATCATCTGGTTGCTACTGCCGCAGCTTGTAAAAAATTAGGAATAAGATCAACGGGCTATGTAAGAGGAGAAGAACCCAACCCCCTTTCGCACACGCTGGAAACAGCAGCAGCACTTGGAATGGAATTACACTTTGTACCCCGTAACCTATACGCGCTACAAAAACTTGATAAGTCAACTAATCCAGCAAATTACACGATACCGGAGGGTGGATTTGGGCACATGGGTGCAAAAGGAGCGGCAACTATTACTCAATATTTTAACGAGGAGGAATTTTCCCACGTAATTGCAGCAGTAGGCACAGGCACGATGTTAGCGGGACTTGCGCAGTCATTAAAGCATGCTGCACTAATTGGGATAACCGTCTTAAAAGGGAAAGAAGCGCTAGAAAAAGCAGTTAAAAAATTATTATCTGAGGATAGCTGTGCCTGGACGATGCTGGAGGGTTATGAATGGGGAGGATATGCCAAGCATCCTGCCAATTTATTGGAATACATGAATCAATTATTTAATTCAACCCAAATACCCACCGATATCGTATATACTGCCAAATTATTTTATGCAGTTGAACAATTGGCCAGTAAAGACTATTTCAAAAAAGGAAGTCGACTATTACTGATCCATAGCGGAGGTTTACAAGGAAATCAATCGCTTGAAAAGGGTAAACTTTGCTTCCCGACTCCAACAGCGTGATCACTATCTTTGTAATCGTATCTGCTATGACTGCTCCTTGTCGTTTATGTACATGCCTATCACTACTATGTCTATTGCCGGGCTTTTATAATGGAAGCCATGCACAAGACACCCTTCCTCAATTCAGCGTAAAAGATATAGGCAAAGATCGCTATGTAATTAGCTGGGTTAATAATTACCCATATACAGCACAGATAACAATTCAACGATCATTTGACAGCATTCGTGGCTACAAGAGCATTTTAACAGTTCCAGATCCTACTGCCAAACTAAATGGGTATGCGGATACCAAAGCAATAAACGACCATATGTTTTATCGCTTATACATTCAATTGGAAAACGGTCGCTTCTTGTTTACAGCTGCAAAAAAGCCAAGCCGCGATAATTTGGAGGCAACACCAGTTTTAAAACCTGCCTCCCTACCCGTTACTGAAGTCCTTCAAAAAAAGGAGGAACCCACTTTGCCGCAGACTTCTGTTTCAAAACCCCCTCCCCCAGCTCCAGTAAAAAATAGCAAGCCCACTGTTGACATCAATACAGAACAACTTGTATCGAATCCAGCGCAAGTTGATAAAACTTCGGCAGCGACCGAGCCTTCCACCATCACTACATCAATTAGTGAAATTCCCCCAGTAAAAAGAGCAGAGCCAGTGGTGTATCGTTTACAAAACATTCGACTCGGCGATTCAGCCAAAACACCCTTAGCCGTTACTACAAAAGACGATCCCAATGCCTACGCCCCCTCGCTATTTGTATACACGCACCCCGATGGGAATATTCGCGTGCAGGTGCCAAACAGAGCTAGACTGGCTCGATACAGAATAAAATTTTTTGAATCTAATCAGCGATTTTTGTTCGAGTTAAAAAACTTACCTGCTCCTGATTTTCAAGTAGACAAAACAAATTTCTTACACGGAGGCTGGTTTCTATTCGAACTTTATGAGGACAATCGATTAATCGAGAAGCACAAGTTATTTTTAGATCGATAAGTTGAGCGGATTCCTCATACCCATTCCACTTCAAATACTTTCTTAAAATTAGACTGTACCACTTTCTTTACATCAGCCAACTCCAATGGATGTTGCAATTCATGTTGTAGTGATGTAACAGATTTATCAGGAATTCCACAAGGCACAATATGATTGAAATAAGAAAGATCATTACATACATTAAGTGCAAATCCATGCATGGTGATCCAACGGCTACATCGCACCCCCATAGCACAAATTTTACGAGCTTTCCCGGGAAGTAAAGGATCCAGCCAAACTCCTGTTTCCCCTTTGGATCGTTCTCCTTTAAGTCCGTAATGCCCCAGTGTTAGTATAATCACTTCTTCGAGTTCTCGGAGATACCGTCCGATATCTGTATAAAATTGTTCCAAATCAAGAATGGGGTATCCCACTAATTGACCCGGACCATGATAAGTTATATCCCCTCCTCTATTGGTATGAAAAAAATCAATTTGACGCTCCATCATCTCTTGTTCCCCAATCAACACATGTTCTCTTTTACCACTTTTGCCTAATGTGTAAACTGGTGGATGTTCTACAAATAATAGATGATGTATACCCTGCTCTCCTTTAGTTTTACGTTCAATATTTTCTTTCAATAATAGTTCCTGTAAATCCCAAACGGGTTGGTACGCCGCAAGTCCCAAATCTAGAAAATGTACTTGTTTACTCATTCCCTACAAAGGTACCCACAAACTTTGAAGCTTTACCTTTGTAGGGATGAACCAGGAGCCCCCAATACAACCAACCGATCTGAGCGACGAGCTATATGAACGATTTCAGCTTCAAGTAAACAAAGGCCAGGAACCCATACGAATTGATAAATTCCTTGCCAGCCGAATCGAAGGGGCCAGTAGAAACAAATTACAACAAGCGATGAATCTCGGTATGGTGCAGGTAAATGGCCAAGCCATCAAAGCGAATTATAAAATAAAACCACTCGATCAGATCACTATTTATTCAGACATCAGTCCTGAACAAACAGCCATTGCCCCGGAGCCCATGGATTTATCCATCTTTTATGAGGACAAAGAAGTAATGATCATCAACAAACCCGCGGGGATGGTGGTGCATCCAGGTAGTGGAAACTACACAGGCACTTTATTGAATGGAGTAGCCTGGTATTTGCAACAACAAAATCCTTCACTATCGGAGGAAACATTACCCCGCTTTGGAATGGTTCACCGAATAGATAAAAATACCAGCGGTTTACTGGTACTTGCCAAATCAGATTTGGCAATGCGCCAATTGGCTAAACAGTTTTTTGATCACACGGTTAAACGCGAATACATCGCACTGGTATGGGGCGATGTAGTGGAAAATAAAGGAACCATTCGAGCACACGTTGGTAGACATTTACGATTTCGAAAGCTATTTGAAGCGTACCCGGACGGTGATCATGGTAAGGAAGCTATTACACACTATGAAGTCATTGAACGATTTGGCTATGTAACCTTAATTCGATGCAAATTAGAAACAGGAAGAACCCACCAGATTCGTGTGCACATGAAATACCTGGGACACCCCTTATTCAATGACGATTTTTACGGAGGTGATAAAATAGTAAAAGGAACGGTCTATGCGCGCTACAAACAATTTGTAGATAACTGTTTTAGTAGTTGCCAAAGACAGGCTTTGCACGCCCGCACGCTTGGATTTGTTCATCCCGCTACCGGCTTAGCAATCGATTTTGAATGTCCACTCCCGGCAGACATGGAGGAAGTAATTCAAAAATGGCGAACCTACGCAGCCACCTACAAAAAATAATTACTTAACGAAAGTCATACAGCGTAGCTGTAAAAATACCGCGCTCTCTTTCTTTAAAAGGTATATCCCAATTCCCCACATAGCGAAGTAAAGCGGGTACTACCCAGTTTTTATAGCGCATTAACTCGGCCTCGATCTGCACCTCAAAATCGTAGAACCCGGCCCTGTAACTCATTGCATAATTTCGAGCCAATACTTCACCTGTGCGTACACTAAACCAAGTAGTCATATTGTCAATTACTATCTTATCACGTTGGCTTCCGCTCAGGTCTGGTTTAGCCTCGATAGAAAATAAATAGCAGTCCTCTCCCCGATACATAACTCGATCAATTGCATAATTATAGAGTGCCCTTCGTTCCGGACTAAACACATCTACCTTGTCCCCGATAAAAGGAATTCCTGGAATTTTTTTTCCCGGATTAAAAAGTAACATTTTTAACTGCTCTCGGTGACGTGCCATCCCCTTGGTAGAGCGGGCTTGAAAATTTCGCTCGCGTACAATATTTGTTTCCCCGCAAATTTTACCAGGTGCAAAAAATAAAGAAGCGTATAAAGCCGCTGTGTAATAACGATAAGACCGATCTGATTTATAAAAATTACCCTGTACTTTTTCCTCTAATACCGTAGTATTCCTACATCCAGCTTCTCTGACTTGTTTTGTTTTGCTAATCATTCTGGCCAGGGGAGTCGCTTTTTTATCCCGTAACAGAATATCATTGCTAGCGGTAAACTCCAGCACACGAAGATTACGAAACGCCTTGTAAAAAGTGGTATCATCACGCACTTGCTGAATAAATCGCTCCACATCTAGGTTACTGCGCAATACTACTTCAGAAAGATTAATAAGTTGTCTCAATCGTACCCCATCCAAACTGTCAGCATCTATTGACTGACCTTGTGCCGTTGCAAAAACCAATAATAGAAAAGCTGCAAAAAAACGGCTCATACAGAAAATTTCATCTTGTAGTCAACCGCAACCTTTCCCTTTGTGATATCAGTGAGTTTACCTTTGAGAAGTTTGCGTTTTAGCGGGGCAAGATGATCTATAAACAACCTCCCCTCCAAGTGATCATATTCATGTTGTATGACACGAGCGGTGAGTCCGCTAAAAACTTCTTCTTTAACTTCCCATTGTTCGGTGGTATATCGTAAACGAATGGTAGCAGGACGGAAAACCTCTTCATGTATCTTAGGTATACTTAAGCAACCCTCACTATAACCCCAGGGTTCTCCACTTTGATCCAAAATAGTAGCATTGATAAAAACAGCCTTGATACCGGGCGCATCAGGATAATTAGCATGCTCAATTTCATTCATTGAATTAAACAGCTGCAATGTATCCACTGTAAACAATCGAATAGAATGATTGACTTGAGGAGCCGCCAATCCAACTCCACTGCTTGCATACATGGTCTCCCACATAGAGGAAATAAAAGTGGTCAGTTCAAGTTGACCTTGCTCAATAGGCTTTGCAACTTCTCTTAAAACGGGATGTCCGTAGGCAATAATGGGGAGAATCATACCACAAAGTTACGACCCCTGGACAGAACGGAGATATTCCTGGAGTAAGATGGTGGCCGCCACTTCATCGACTAATTTCTTGTCACGCCGATCCTTTTTCTTAAGCCCCATTTCAAGTAAGGCATCTTTTGCCATTTTTGAAGTATATCGCTCATCAATCTTTTCAACGGGAATGGTGGGGAAATTTTTTTGAAGAAGTTGTATGGCTTTAGCTGCGTGAGGAGTTCCATGGGTAGGAGAATCATCCCAATTGGTTGGCCATCCCACCACAAACCGATCTACCTGTTCCGTTTTAATATAGTTCTTTATAAACTCAACTAGCGTATGTGCCTCAATCGTGACTAGTCCTGTAGCAATAATTTGCAAAGGATCCGTAACGGCAATTCCCGTTCTCTTTCCACCCACATCTATTGCCATTATTCTACCCATGTCATTGGATATAAAGGTCTGCAATTACAAAAACTGAAAACAGAATTGAGGCGATTCCATTTACAGTCATGAAGGCTAAATTAACTCGATTTAAATCGTCAGGACTTACCAACCACTGCTGATAAATCAGCAATCCTCCGTAAAGTAAAGCACCCCCCCAGTAGATCCACCCAAATGGACCATACCAGCCTGCTAGTCCAATGAGTATAAAGCTGGCGCTATGTAGTACCCTTGAAACACCTAAAGCCTTTTTAGTTCCAAGCCAAACTGGTATTGAATAGAGGTCCTGAGAACGATCAAAAGTTTCGTCTTGCAAAGAGTAAATAATATCAAACCCACTAACCCAGGTTAATACTGCAAAGGAAAAAAACAAAGGAACCATTGCAAATTGGCCAGTTACCGCTAAGTACGCACCGATAGGAGCTAAGGAAAGCCCTGCACCTAGCACCATATGACAAAGTGGAGTAAACCGCTTTGTATAACTATACCCCAGAATAATCAGCAAAGCGAGCGGAGAAAGAAAAAAACAAAGTGTATTGATCAACCAGGCGCAGCTTACAAAAAGCACGGACATTCCCACCGTAAAAGCCAGGGCCTGCCTTGGCTTGATTACCCCAACAGGAATTTCCCGCTGTGCAGTACGAGGATTCAGTGCATCAAAATAACGATCCAGATATCGATTGAATGCCATGGCCGCGCTTCTGGCAAAAACCATACAAGCAATCACAAGCACAAACAAGCGTATTTCCTCTACTGATGCTCCTGGAGCAAGCGATTGAATTCCCAAAAAAAATCCAATCAACGCAAAGGGCATTGCAAACACCGTGTGCGAAAACTTGATGAGCTTAAAATAATTTACTACTCCAGTGTTCATGCGTTAGCAATAATTTTTTTTCTAACAATTTCCCATAGCATAACACCAGCGGCAGTGGCAATATTGAGTGAATGTTTCATGCCCAACTGTGGAATTTCTAACACCTGGTCACAGGCCTCTAGCGTTTCTTGTTCTACCCCCGTCACTTCATTTCCCATGATCAATGCCAGCCCAGGCGAAGAAGGTTCCTGCCATTGATGAAGCGGAACACTTCGGTCCGTTTGCTCCGCTGCCACTAGTGTGTACCCCTGCTGACGTATAGAGTCAATAGCCTCCGCCATCGTTTTAAAATGTTTCCAGCTGACCGATTCTTCTGCACCCAGCGCAGTTTTACGTATCTCTTTATGTGGCGGAAATGCAGTGTAGCCTACCAAATAGACCCCCTCCAGCAAAAAGGCATCAGCCGTCCTGAATACACTTCCTACATTATAAGCACTCCTTATATTTTCCAGTATTACAATAACAGGTATCTTACTGGCACCTTTTACCTCCGCCACTGTTTTACGGCCTAATTCATCCATGCGTAATTTTCGCATGCGGCGAAGGTAAGCAGGGTTCCTTATTTTTGTCCCCTTCACCTCCCTGTATGGCAAAAAGTGCTTCGAAAGAGACCCCTCTAATGCAACAACACCGGGCTATCAAACAAAAATATCCCGATGCCATTCTATTGTTCCGTGTGGGAGATTTTTATGAAACCTTTGGTCAGGATGCAGTACTTGCCTCTAAGATTCTTGGTATCACACTCACTAAAAGAAATAATGGAGCAGCAGCAGAAGCAGCCCTGGCTGGTTTTCCGCATCATTCCTTAGATACATACCTACACAAATTAGTAAAGGCGGGTCACCGCGTTGCCGTATGTGATCAACTAGAGGATCCCAAACAAGCTAAAGGAATCGTAAAAAGAGGCGTAACAGAAATGTTAACGCCAGGCACCACCACTAGTGATAAAATACTCGACCAACGAAGTAATAATTTTTTATTGGCGCTACATGTGGGGCCCCAAGAAAAATTAGGACTCGCGTTTTTGGATATTTCCACTGGAGAACTTTATGTTACAGAAGGGGACCGCGATTTTGCCGATAAACTGATTCAAGGCTTACCTACTGCAGAGTTGGTAGTACAGCGCCAATATCAGCATCAACTCAAAGAGCAACTGGGACTCAAAACATACACCTACACGTTGGATGAATGGATCTTTGATGAAACCTTTACACGAGATATATTACTGAAGCATTTTCAAGTTCAATCCTTAAAAGGATTTGGGGTGGAGGAGCTGCCGCTGGGATGTATTGCAGCCGGTGCACTTTTTCACTACCTCAAGGAAACAGATCACCCCCATCTGCAGCATATTGGACGGATGCAACGAATCGATCGTCAGTCTTTTTTATGGATGGATCGTTTTACAATCCGCAACTTAGAATTGCTTACACCCTCTCGTGAAGGAAATCCAACTTTACTTAGCGTACTGGATCGTACACAAACTCCTATGGGAGGTCGAAGACTGAAGCGGTGGATGCTCTTTCCACTGGTAGAACTTAGTCCTATTCAAGAAAGATTGGATGCCGTAGAATTTTTAAGCAGAGAATCCGACTCCAGGAATAAAATTGGAGTGGAACTTGAGGGCTGCGGAGATTTAGAGCGGCTTGCCGCAAGACTATCGCTACGAAAAACTGGTCCTCGTGAAGTAAGGGTGCTGGCGAGCAATTTACGCAAGCTTGAAAAAATAAAGGACGAACTAAACCGTACTTCACCTCCTTTACTCGTGCGACTTGCCAATCAAATTACACCGTTGGAAAGTAGTATTCTTGATATAGAAAAAACGCTGGTCAACGACCCACCGGCCCTGATTCAAAAAGGGGAAGCGATTGCTGCAGGCGTGCACGCTGAATTAGATCAACTTCGTTCACTGGCTACCAGCGGAAAAAATTTTTTAGAGGCCATGCAGGCACGTGAAATTTTAAGAACCGGTATCTCCTCGCTGAAAATTAGCTTCAACTCTGTCTTTGGATATTACCTGGAAGTAACGCATGCGCACAAGGAAAAAGTTCCTACCGATTGGATAAGAAAGCAAACACTGACCAATGCGGAACGCTACATAACACCGGAGCTGAAAGAGTACGAGGAAAAGATTATGGGCGCAGAAGAACGTATCCGAACACTTGAACTTTCCATTTTTGAGGAACTACTTACAAGACTCCAATCCATTGTACCCGTATTACAAATCAATGCAGATGCCATCGCCGATTTGGATTGTCTATGCTGTTTTGCCAACAATGCCTTGCAATATAATTACTGTAAACCTTCGGTTCATACAGGTTTAGAACTCGAAATTGAAGAAGGCCGCCATCCAGTAATCGAAAGGTACCTGCCTGCCGGAGAATCTTATATTGGCAATGACCTACTGCTTAATGCAACTTCACAACAAGTATTGATTCTTACAGGTCCCAACATGAGTGGCAAGTCCGCACTACTTCGACAAACTGCGTTAATTTCCTTGCTTGCCCATATGGGACATTATGTTCCAGCCACACGAGCAAGCGTACCGCTCACTGATAAAATCTTTACGCGGGTTGGTGCGGCCGATAATTTGGCAGGAGGAGAGTCCACTTTTATGGTAGAAATGACTGAGACGGCCTCCATCATCAATAATCTAAGCGAAAGGAGTTTGATCATTTTAGACGAAATAGGTCGAGGCACCTCCACCTATGACGGGGTTTCAATAGCCTGGAGCATTGCAGCCTATTTACATGAATCACCATCAAAACCAAAAACACTTTTTGCCACACACTATCATGAACTAAACGAATTGGAGGAGCAGTTTTCCCGAGTGAAAAACTTCCATATTACATATCAGGAATCTGGCAACAGAGTGATTTTTTTGCGAAAGCTATCTCCAGGGGGATCATTACATAGTTTTGGGTTGCATGTGGCAAGAATGGCAGGAATGCCTACCTCCCTGTTAGACCTGGCTGCAAAAAAACTTATCGTGCTCGAAGACGGACATGCTGCGTCCGCCCCAGCCCCTCAAAAAGCGGCCAATAAAGCTATTTCTCCGCAGGTCCAGTTATCTATTTTCGATAGCGAAAATGCAGCACTTTTGGAGATCAAGCGGGAGCTCGAAGGAGTTGATATTGAACACCTAACTCCGCTGGATGCCCTTCTTAAATTACAGGCCCTAAAAAAGAAATTGGGCTAGTTTTCCCCAACCCCGGGCCCAAAATTCCAAAAATGGGGTCAATCAAAAAATTGTATTACTTTTACGAAAATCTGTTTCAATGAAACTGTTCCAAACTACTGCTCGTTTTTTAGTTGCTGCTACCCTTTTACTATCCTTGGGAGCCTGCGATCGCGATGACGATCTTTTTGTTAGAAAAGAGTACAGTCGCGTAGATGTTCCTCTTACAGGTGCGCAAAACTTCCCTCCTAGTCCCTCCTCTGCATTGGGTACTATGGATATTCACTACAACACGACCACTAAGTTATTATCGTATACTATCCGCTGGTCTGGATTAAGTGGACCTGTTGCAACAGCACCGATACCTGGCATGTCCATTCATGGAATGGCTCCTGCCGGATTTCCCGCAAATCCTATTCAACTGTTTTCATTAACTGGAATCACCAGATGTGCCACTATAACAAATACAAGCTGCGGTACCTATAGCGGCCGCTTGTTTGTAGACGGGGTTTTAATCACAGAGGAAAATCTGCTCAATGGTGTTTATTATGTAAGCATCCGTACTGCAGCTTTCCCATTGGGAGAACTAAGAGCACAAATTAAATTCTAAGAAATTTTAATTCGACTAAAAAACCCCGCCTAGAAGCGGGGTTTTTTATTTTAAGAATTTAGACTACCCAGATTCAAATCAGTTGCAAACCACAAAGGGGAAGAATTATCAAAATCTCCATGGTAGTTGATGTATAATTCCTCGCCTTGTTGAATGGCAACCACTGTCATAACGCGTATCAATCCGGCTTCATAATCCATCTCGTATACACAATTGCTGGGACAGGCATGATTATAAACAGAAAGATACCCCAACGCAACTGCAGCGAGCGACCGGTCATCTCCCCATTCAAAAATATAGTCGTGTAAACAGGTTTTATCGATGTGTGTTCGTTCGGTAGAAGACAAAACTATAACTGGCGAAATTTCAATAGTTGTACCCGCCTCAAGCGATTCACTAGTAAATACTCCCTTCCCATGCGTAGGGGAAGGTGCAACAAAAAGACAAGGTAGTATCATAACGCAGCGTTAACCACGAAGTACGCATTTTCCTTTGTACTTTTGTACGTATGTCCATGGAGCAAACACAAGTTGTACTGGCTGCTGAATTTGAGGCAGTGCTGGCAGAAAAAGAGGCCGTAAAACTGCATGCTTTCCTAGACGATCAAAATATTAGTGAAGTTGCTGAGTTAGTGGAGCGTTACCCGGAAGAGGATACCACAATAATAGCCAGCATGTCCACACATCGGGCAGCTAGTGTGTTTAAAATCCTTGACCTCTCGAGCCAAAAGAGTATCATTCGAAAATTACCCGCCAATATCACCGCTTTATTGTTGAATGAACTGCCTGCTGATGACAGAACTGACTTTCTGGAGGAATTACCAAGCAACGTAGTACGAGAGTTGATAAAATTACTCGACCCTGAGGAAAGAAAAGTTACGCTTTCACTTTTAGGATACCCCGAGAATAGCATTGGCCGATTAATGACGCCAGACTATGTATACGTGTACGCCAGTAATACGGTGGAGGAAGTATTCGCAACCATTCGTAAGTATGGCAAAGACAGCGAAACCATCAACGTAATCTATGTGATTAACGAAAAGGGCGAATTGATTGATGACATCCGCATCAGTGATATTATCTTAAGTGCCCCGCATAAAAAAGTAGAGGAATTAATTGATGGCAGGGTTATTGCGCTTCACCCAGAAGATGATCAAGAAACGGCTAGTGAAACTTTTAAAATGAATAACCGGGTAGCCTTACCCGTAGTGAGTCAAAGCAATAAACTTTTAGGCATAGTTACCATCGATGATATTCTTTGGGTAGCTGGAGAAGAATTCAGTGAGGATATGCAAAAAATGGGAGGTACTGAAGCACTGGAAGAACCTTATTTGGATATTCCTCTTTTCAAGTTGTATAAAAAGAGAATTATCTGGTTGTTGATACTCTTCATCGGCGAAACGCTGACCATTGCAGCCATGTCAGGGTTTCAAAAAACTTTAGAACATGTGTTGGTTCTTTCCACATTTATCCCGCTGATAATTTCTAGTGGAGGAAACAGTGGTTCGCAAGCTGCTACACTGATTATACAGGCCATGGCACTGGGAGAAATAACTGTAAAAGATTGGTGGAGAATTGCACGAAGAGAGATACAATCTGGTTTATTCATGGGCCTTACACTTGGATTAATTGGTTTTGGAATTGTAGTAGGCGGGCATCAATTCCTCGCTCTCTTTGGCGAACACTATTACCAAGTGGGATTAGCGATTGGAATGGCATTGATTGGAGTAGTTTTGTGGGGAACGTTAATGGGATCTATGCTGCCATTACTATTAAAAAGATTAGGAGCAGATCCAGCTGCTTCTTCCACACCCTTTATTGCAACATTGGTTGATGTAACAGGCTTGCTAATCTACTTCGGCACGGCTTATCTCTTACTAAGAGATATTTTAATTTGACCTTACTTTTTAATTTTTTTTATAAATAAGGGTTATCTTTTAAAAGTTTTCAATTCAATACAACGTATTGAGTCTCCCAATATATTTGAGCCAACAAACTTTATTCTATGTGTGGTATTGTTGGCTATACAGGTTATCGCGATGCGTTTCCAGTTGTTGTAAAAGGATTAAAGAGACTAGAATACAGAGGATATGACAGCGCAGGTATTGCGTTGCATAATCAGTCGTTACATGTATATAAAAAAATGGGGAAGGTTGCCGATCTGGAGGAACATGTAGTAGGCAAAAATATTAGTGGCAAAACAGGAATAGGTCACACGCGTTGGGCCACACATGGAGAACCCAGCGACAGAAATGCACATCCACATCTCTCCGCAAGTGGAAAACTAGCCATGATTCACAATGGAATTATTGAAAACTATAATCAATTAAAACAAGAGCTACTCCAAAAAGGTTATCAGTTCAAAAGTGATACAGACACAGAAGTATTACTCAACTTTATTGATGAGATCAAGGAAAACAATCATTGCTCACTGGAAGAAGCCGTGCGAATTGCACTAAAACGTGTAACAGGCGCCTACGTGATCCTACTGGTTGAGCAGGACGCACCCGATACAATCTTAGCAGCAAGGAAGGGAAGTCCGTTGGTGATTGGTGTTGGGAAAGGAGAGCATTTTTTAGGCTCCGACGCTTCTCCCATGCTTGAATACACCAAAGAAGTAGTATATGTGAATGACTATGAGTTAGCCATCATTCGTCCAGATGAGCTGATCTTAAAAAATCTGGGTAATGAAGTTTTAACACCCTATGTACAAAAACTAGATATTGAATTAGCTGCAATTGAAAAGGGTGGATATGATCACTTCATGCTCAAAGAAATTTTTGAGCAGCCGCAAACAATTTATGACTGTCTTCGGGGCCGCTTGGATGCCCATAAAAATAAAATTACGCTAAGTGGAATCGAGCAATATGCCAAGGAGATCTGTAATGCCAACCGAATTATTATGGTTGCCTGTGGTACGAGTTGGCATGCCGGACTTACTGCAGAATACATATTTGAGGAATGTTGCCGCATCAATGTTGAAGTAGAATACGCATCAGAGTTCCGCTACAGAAATCCTGTAATTCATCCAGGCGACGTGATAATTGCCATTTCTCAAAGCGGCGAAACAGCGGATACCCTAGTTGCCATCGAAAATGCAAAAGCAAAAGGGGCTATTATTTTGGGTGTAGTCAATGTGGTAGGATCTTCTATTGCTCGTATCAGCCATGCGGGGGCTTACACGCATGCAGGTCCAGAAATTGGGGTAGCCTCTACAAAAGCCTTTACGGCTCAATTAGCAGTACTAAGCATGATTGCGCTAAAAATTGCACAGTTAAAAGGCACGATGCCGGCTGAACGAATTAGCGCCTTATTAAGCGAACTGGAAGAGATACCAGGTAAAGTACAACAAATACTCAGCGATACAACCGGGATTGAATCGATTGCAAAAAAATATGCAACTGCGCGTGACTTTTTGTATCTCGGCCGAGGCTACAATTTTCCAGTTGCCTTGGAAGGAGCGTTAAAGCTCAAGGAGATTTCTTACATCCATGCGGAGGGCTATCCTGCAGCAGAAATGAAGCACGGACCCATTGCCTTGGTAGACGATCAACTTCCGGTGGTGTTTGTAGCCACCAGAGATAGCTACCACGAGAAAGTAATCAGCAATATGCAAGAGATCAAGGCAAGAAAAGGAAAAGTAATTGCCGTAGTCTCTGAAGGAGACGAAACTGCAATAAACTTGAGTGAGTCTGTGATGACGGTGCCAGTCTGTGATGAGATGTTAGCGCCTTTGCTAACTGTGGTTCCTTTACAATTGCTTGCCTATTATATCGGAATTGCAAGAGACTGCGATGTTGACAAGCCTCGCAATTTAGCCAAGTCCGTTACCGTGGAATAAACTACTAACCCTCCCCTATGAATAAAATCAATAAACAGCCCCTCTCCTCCCTGGGCTTTGGATTTATAGACCCTGCCTTTATTCCCAACGGGAAAGATGAGTACTATCTTCGAAACAGACAGCATCGATCCAAGACGGCTTATCGCAAACTGACTGCTAAAGAAATTCAGACCCTGGTTCGAAATGATAATAGTGCTGACGACTGGAACAATATTGAGGTGGCACCCACCTTTGACCCCAAACTGGTCAAACGCTGCAGTTTTTTTGGAAAAATCAGAATTGGAAAACTAGAACCACTTTTTCATGAATTCAATAACTTAAGAATGCCCGTAGGCATTTATAATAGCACCATCATTAGCTGTGATATTGGCGACAATGTGGTAATTGATCAAATCAGTTTCATGAGTCATATCATTACGGGTAATGATGTACTCCTTGTAAATATTCAGGAATTATCAAGCACCGATCATGCAAAATTTGGAAATGGAGTAGTAAAAATTGGCGAAGATCCCGCTGTCAGAATTTGGATGGAGCTAGCCAATGAAAATGGAGGAAGAAAAGTGTTGCCATTCAATGGCATGCTGGCTGCAGATGCATGGATTTGGTCAAAATACAGAGACAATGAAAAACTATTAGAAAAACTACAAGAATTTACAGACGATAAGTTTGACCGGAAGAGAGGATACTACGGAAAAATTGGAGATAGAACGGTAATCAAAAACTGTGCAATTATCAAAGATGCCTGGATTGGAACGGATGCTTACATAAAGGGGGCAAATAAATTAAAAAACATCACCATCCTTTCCTCTGCTGAGGCTTCCACGCAAATAGGAGAAGGATGCGAACTGGTCAATGGCATCGTAGGATATGGTTGCCGCATTTTCTATGGGGTAAAAGCTGTACGATTTGTAATGGGTACTAATTCCCAATTAAAATATGGCGCCCGTTTGATCAATTCTTATCTGGGAGATAACTCTACTATTTCTTGTTGTGAAGTATTAAACTCCTTACTGTTTCCTGGACACGAACAACACCATAATAATTCTTTTCTCTGCGCGGCTGTTATTCAAGGGCAAAGTAATTTGGCAGCGGGCGCAACAATAGGATCAAATCATAATTCCCGTGCAGCGGATGGCGAACTGGTAGCTGGTCGTGGGTTTTGGCCGGGTTTATGTGTAAGCCTGAAACACAACTCCTACTTTGCCTCTTTTAGTATTCTTGCCAAAGGCGATTTCCAATCAGAACTCAACATCAAACTTCCTTTCTCCTTAATCAGTAATGGAACAGAGCGGAATGAATTGGTCATTATGCCAGGTTATTGGTTTGAGTACAACCTTTACGCATTGGCACGCAACAGCGAAAAATACCTGGCAAGAGATGGAAGAACTGACAAAAGAATTTATCTGGATTTCGACTATCTCGCACCCGATACAATCAATGAAATGCTGGAGGCTATTACCATGTTAGAGAGCTGTACAGGAGAAGCATATTGTAAAAAAAATCGCTCAAGATCTAATCAATCGTTTGCCACTATTGGCCGTACTCTGCTGCAGCATGATACCGATACGGTGGAACAACTTACTATATTGCTAAAAGGGGCTGAGAATAGCCGAAGACCCGCCCGATTAATCAAAGTAAATGAAGCCTATCAAAATTATCACCGATTGATCAGGTATTATTGTGTAAGAGAATTGTTTAATCTAAATCCTAAAGGAAACGATTGGCTGGCCTACTTGAAAAGTCGTTGCCAAAAGGTTCAGCAAAAATCAGCTACCTGGACCAATGTAGGCGGGCAACTTTTGCGTGAACAAGCACTAGAGCAGCTAAAGAGGAATATATGTAACGGAAAAATAAAAAGCTGGGACCAGATTCACGATTGGTATCGTCAGCAAAGTAATCGTTATCCTACTGACAAGCTGGATCATGCCTTATCGGTGCTGATGGAAATAACAAATTGCACAGCAAAACAATTAAGCCGTAATAAAATACTCCTGCTTCTACAAGAAGCTGAACAGACACAAACCTGGATGATGTCCAAGATTAGAAAGTCAAGAGAAAAAGATTATCAAAACCCATTCAGAAAAATGCTTTACAATAATGAAGCAGAAATGGAACAGGTCATGGGTAAATTGCAGGATAATCCGTTCATCAAAAACTTAGCACTGAAGGAAAAGACATTTCACCACCAAGCAACTAGTCTACGGCTAACACTAACCAAGAAAAAAAGCTGATTATCGCTGTTTAATTAACAAAGCACTGATAACAGGCCGTTCCACACCGTTGTCTCCCGGGCGTACAGTGAGACGATTCCCAATTACCATAGATGTAGAGCCGCCTCCATCCAGATTAATAGCATCAGTGCACCCAATTGACTTTAAAAGATTAGCAAGATCAACTAAATTAATCCCTGGATATCCAGCATTTGCATTATCTCCTTCTACGGCCAGCAATACCAATCGGCCTGCAGCAGTATATCCAATTGCCGTCCGAGGTCTTGAAGTGGTATTATTAATGTTGATTAATTCCTCTACATCGGTAATTCTTATGTTGCCGGCTTGCAACAAGAGAGGAGAGCCTCCTATACCAGAAACAACATTCCACAGCGAACCACCGGCAGGGAAGGTTTCAGTAGGTTGTGGCTGAGGGGCTGAACCTTCTGCATTTGGACTCGGTGTGGGGTATTGGTAAATCAAATCATTACCCGTTCCTACAGAATAAATCCATGCAGTAGTAGGCGCACCAGTTGAAGTAATTCCAAATGCTGCCCGCGTAGGATAATAAGAAGTAGAAGAACCGTTGAATGTACGGGTTACCGCCTTAATGTTGGGAGCACTTACTACATTATTATACTTGACCAAGCTATAAGACTGATTCCCCCCATAATAGCCGCCATTGATAGCTACATATACTAAACCCGTCTCTGCTGCAGCAAATTGACTGGGTGTTCGAGCTGTAGAGGATTGCACTGGTTTAAAATCAAAACGCCCGCTTGCATAATCGAGTGCAACACAGAAGGCTTTGAGGGTGCGACCATTAAAAATGGTGTCGAATGTAAACGCCTGTATTCCTGTTGGAAAATTCATGGAAAGCGTCGCAGAATATTTCCATCCGGGAGCCAGCGTGATTAGTGGCGTGATAGGAGTTGGAGTTGGTGTAGGCGTACCCCCTCCACCATTTTTCGACTTGGAACATGCCGCACCTGCTAACACTACTAATAAGGGGAGAACAAGAAGAATTTTTTTCATATAATTCAGTCTTTATAAAGAGAAAAAGGAATCCTGTTTATCGTTTCATAATAAAAAAACACCTCTCCTTTGAAGCCGAGGGAACGATTTAGCTGCACCATTTTTTCCATAAGTGATACATCTGCTTGATACCCGTCACCCAGGGAGGTAAGGATACCAGGTACCACTTTTTCAAGTAAGGAATCGGGAACCTGACTTCGTAGCTGTTTTAAAATTGTTGTATAAGCCTCTATGTTGTACCGATAAAGCTGAGGAATCACCAGATCAGCATACCCGCCCTTAAGCCAAGTAGGCCAATCCTGCAGATACTCCTCCAAACTCCATGGATAGATACTGGGTGCCCATGAAACTATACAAGCAGGCTTTTCCTTTTTTACAGCCTGATAAATTTTTGCGGCATAGCTTGATAACTGATCCGCTTTCCATTTCAGAAATGATTTATCCTTGGGATTTTCAGGTAAGGATGCGCCATTAAAGGCTTGCTGGTAAGCGGCACGTGTATACGCATCATAACCGCCCTCCGCTGGCATGGCAGGCAATCGATCATCACCTTGTATACCGTCAATATCATAATTCTTGACTACCTCTAAGATCATGGACTGTAATAATTGCTGTGGCCCGGGATGTAATGCATTCCACCAATAAAATCCATTTTTCTGGAGCAACTCACCCTTTACATTACGACCACACCAGGTTGGATAACGCTTTAGCCAGAGCGAATTGGTGTCTTTATAAGCGTAGGAAAATCCAAATTCAAACCAGGCGTGAACCTTTAAATTAGCACGATGTCCTTCTTCAATGATTTCGCGCAAAGGATCCCTGCCAGCAAATTCAGGGTGTTGGCGGATTCCGATGTATTGTTGTTGAACAAGACTCGGGTAAAGCGTATATCCCCCATTCCAAACAACTACAAACAAGGTATTTAATCCTGCCTGTTTTGCCCGCGAAACAGTTTGCCGGATATGATCCCTTGAAATCAAGGCATCACTGGCAACATTGGTAACCCAGGTACCTTTGATGGCTGCTGGGCTGGACGATTGTGCAATAGATTTTGGTAGGCTGCCAAAAAATCCCACAAACATGAAGAGTAAAGCGTGTGCAAAAAGTTTCAAATCAGCTAGGATTGGATGAAGAAATAGCGTTACGATATTCCTGATATCTATTATACAAATGATGGGCCGCTCCATACACAGACTGAGGACTCATAAAATGCGAAAACTCAAAGGTGATTGCTTTATCATAGCCAGCACGGGCGGCCGCTTCCAACTTTAGTTTCAATTTCTCAAACTTGATCGGTAAAAACTTGATAGGCATGTCCCGATCAAATGACTCGGCGTTGGTCCAACATTGCATCCCATACCGATCAGCCAGTTTTTTATTAATGCTGAAAAAATCTTCTAATTCGTGATAACCAATATGACCATCCTGGAACGCTACCGCATCAACCGCCCCTTGTATACCCTGAAAAATTTCATTCCATTCTTGCTCGTGCTCTTGCAGCGAAACTGCATCTGCCTTTGACAACTGACCGGAAGCAGCCATCACAGCCTTTTTGCCATCAATCCATGGAGAAATAAATGTAGGGAGCCCCCCACTTACGTCTTTGCATAATTTACCCAAGGTGTGAAATGCCTCAATAGCTCCTTTGGTTTTTCGGCTGATCTCCATGCTTAGATACCAACCTTGAAAAGAGGGATGATGCCCATAACGAGACCAAACTTCATCGACAACAAAACGATTGAGTTCAATTTCTTCTTTCATGTCGCCTGTATCCCAGTAGTGCCCACTATCATAGAGACCAAAGTAGAATTTCATATGATAACGATCGGCCAGCGTACAAAAAAGCTCTACCAAATCAATCGGAGGCGTGTAGCAATTTCGATGCTGAAGCAAATAAGGTGAAGGATAAGTTAGAAAGGAACGATACCCGCTACGAATTAGAATAACAGTATCAATTCCAGCGTTTTTCATGTGAACAAAATCCTTTTCCCATTCTAAGGGACCCCAGTTTTGATGAGGGATATCATGACTGATTTCATCCAAAAATGTGCCAGTGATTAACATGCATTCAAATTAAATTAAGTTTGGGATTCAGCGTCTTTTTGTTTGAGCGGCACAAGCCAACTCACTAGAAAAGCGGGTATGGTGGATAATAATACCCACATAAAAAATTGAGCATATCCCAGATAATCACTGATAGCTCCGCTGATCATCGATGCAATAGTGTACCCAAAATACGTGATAGCACTACCAAATGCATAGTGGGCCATCTGATATTTACCCGGCGCAATTTGTTGCATTATAAACAAGATGATACCAATAAAACCAAATCCATATCCAAAATGCTCCACCGCAATGGCTGCTCCAATTACCCATAACGAAGTAGCCTGCGTAAATGCTAAATAAGCATAAGCAGCAAAAGGAAGATTAAAGAATGCACAGAGCAATAACAAGGTGCCCCGGTTCAACCCTTTATTTGACACAAAATAACCAGCCGCCAGTGAACCCAACACAAAAGCAGCAGTACCGTAAATACCCGTAAGTAGACCTACAGTTGACTCCGATAAACCGAGACCTCCATCCTCCATAGATGCTTTTAAAAACAAGGGCATGATTTTGATTCCTTGCCCTTCGGCAAATCGATACAACACAATAAATAAAATCCCCGCCCAAATATGTTTTTTTTGAAAGAAGCTAACCATCACGTCTTTCAGTGTACGCCAAACCTGCGCTGCATTTTGTATGGAAGGTTGCACTGAGCTCTCTGGCAATACACGCCGATTATAAATTCCCAATAGGAGCATCACACATGCATAAATAGCTAACACGATTGCCCATGCATCTCGATCGCCAAGCATCGGTATTAATATACCTGCTAAAAAAACCATTCCCCCATTAGAGAAAAGCTTTGCCACATTATAGAATGTACCCTGCCATCCAACATAACGCGCTTGTTGACTAGCCGATAATTCACTCAGATAAATCCCGTCTGCCGCCATGTCCTGGGTAGCCCCAAAAAAAGCAATCAGAAAAAAAAGAGTAACAGATAAAGGGAAAAAAAATGAAGTATAAAGAGATAATACTGCAGCCGCAAAAAGAAGTCCACAGGCCAATTGAGAAAGCTGTATGTAAAACTTTTTGGTTTTATAGAGTTCCATAAAAGGCCCCCACAAGGGCTTAAAACTCCAGGGCAATACGATCAACCCTGTCCAAAAAGCAATTTGAGCATCGGTATAACCCAAACTTTTATATAATAATGAGGCGATGGTCCCCCCTAATACAAGGTTAGGTAATCCCATCGCAAACCAAGTAGTGGGAATCCAACTAAGTGGATGTCTAGATTGTGTTGACAAGCAGGTTCGTTTAATAAATTATTTTAAAAACGTTTTGTGAATTTATAATATTATTTAGATAGTTTCGCAATGAAGCGCTCATTTTATTTACATGCGATTTGCTGCCCTTTTACTACTGACTTGCTTACTGACTACCACTGGTTGCAAAAAAAAATCAACAACTGGAGGGGGCACCCCCACTCCCCCTACGCCCGCCTGGGACCCCAATGCGATACGAGGCGCTTGGATAACAACTACCGCTAGCACTGCTTTGGATAATCGCGACAATATTCGACAAATGGTGAGCACCTGTAAAGCAGCAGGCATCAATCATTTGTTTGTAGTAGTTTATAATAACGCCCGTACTACCTACCCCAGCAACGTTATGAACACGTTGATTGGCAAACCCATTCTGGAACGATTTGCAGGAAGAGATCCATTACAAGAATGCATTGAAGAAGGGCATGCCGCTGGATTAAAAGTTCATGCCTGGTTTGAGTATGGATTTTCATCCTCCTATAGTGCAGGCGGTGGTGCTATTGTTACAGCAAAGCCACACTGGGCGGCCAGAGATCTAGCCGGTAATCTAGTTGTAAAAAATGGATTTGACTGGTTGAACGGAATCCATCCGGAAGTACAGCAATTTATGATCGACCTTTTTAAAGAAGTAGTCAGTAATTATGCGGTTGATGGAGTACAAGGTGATGATCGTTTGCCCGCCATGCCCAACACCGGAGGTTATGACCCTTACACGATAAATCTGTATAAGAGCGAAAACAACGGCGTCAATCCACCTACGGCTGCTACAGATACCAGCTGGTTGAGATGGCGCGCACGAAAACTCAACAGCTTTGTAAAGAGACTTCGTACAGAAATAAAATCAATAAAGCCATCTGTACAATTTACTATTTCCCCAAGTCCACACCCATTTGGTTACAATGAATATTTACAAGATTGGCCCACTTGGGTTGATAGCACTTGGATTGATGCAGTATTACCTCAATGTTATCGGTACGATATCAGTGGATATACGGCGGTAGTGCAACAACAAAAAACTGCACATCGCAATCCGGCTGTACCACTTTACCCTGGGGTTTTACTTCGGTCCGGGACCTACACTGCAAGTGCAGCTTTACTTAGTCAAATGATACAGACTAATCGAAACAACGGCTTCAAAGGCGAATCATTTTTTTTCTATGAGGGCATTAAAGATGTTAGCTCCTGGTTTGGAGGTCAATATCCCTTTATAAAATAAATTCAGATGATAACACGATTGGTGCTCCCGATTCTTGTTCTATTGATCGTTGGAGAAGCAAAAGCACAAACTTATACTAATTGGGTTGACCCCTTTTTAGGTACAGGTGGGCATGGTCATGTGTACCCCGGTGCTACCGTGCCCTTTGGCATGGTGCAATTAAGTCCTGATAACGGTGTGGAAGGATGGGATTGGTGTAGCGGCTATCATTACAGCAGTCATACTATTGCAGGATTCAGCCATACGCATTTGAGTGGTACTGGAATTGGCGACTGGTGTGATATTTCCGTATTGCCTTTAACTGATACGTTGCAAATTCGATCCAAGAAAATATTGATTCCGTTTCAACATGAACATGAAAAAGCTGCGCCCGGATATTACACGGTTCGTTTAGATAACCAGATAAAAGTTGAGCTAACAGCCTCCGACAGAACTGGTCATCATCGATATACATTCCCCACTGCCAAGGGGTGGGTACGCTTTGATATGGGCTTTGCCATCAATTGGGACCAACCCACTGCCGGTTATTTACAATTAATTGATTCATTCACACTAGTGGGGTATCGGTATAGTACCGGATGGGCCAAGGGACAGAAAGTTTATTTTGCTGCCCGATTCAAACAACCGGTACGCCAATTAATTTTTATCGACGATTCCACCCATACACGTTACAAGGCGGAGGGGAAACAAGTCAAAGCATTGCTTGAATTTAATACAGCAGCACCCTTACAATTTAATGTAGCGCTCAGTTCGGTTAGTATAGATAAAGCAAGAATGGAGCTAGGCAATCAATTGAATAACGAATTTGATCAGGTGTTGCTCAAAGCAACTAACCGATGGGAAAAGGAATTAGAAAAAATAAAAATAGATACAACCGACCGTGCTTTAGCTACTCGCTTTTATACCGCCTTATATCGCACGGCACTAGCTCCCGTTGTGCACAGCGATGCAGATGGTCAATATCAAACACACGACAACAAGGTTCGCAGATTTACCAATGGGGTTAATAAGTATACTATTTTCTCTCAATGGGATGTATTTCGTGCATTGAATCCCCTCTTTACCATAATTCAGCCCGAACGGTACAGAGATATGCTTAATAGTATGCTTGCATTTTATGACGACAACGGACTCTTACCTGTTTGGGATATCAGCACCTGGGAAGCCAATACGATGACAGGTTATCATAGTGTACCCATATTAGCGGATGCCATTTTAAAAGAGATCAAGGGGTTTGATATTTACAGGGCTTACGAAGCCATGAAAAAAAGTGCCAACCAATCTCAACGCGGAACTCCTGCCTATAAACAATATGGTTATGTTCCCCATGATAAACATGGATGGAGTGTTACTACCACACTGGAATATGCTTTTGATGATTGGTGCATAGCACAAGTAGCCAAAAAGCTAGGCCGTGAAGATGACTATAAAACTTACAGTAAGCGAGCCAATTCCTACAAAGCCCTTTTTGATTCTAGTACAGGATTTTTTAGAGCGCGGCTGAGTAATGGACAATTTAAAGAGCCCTTTGATCCTTTATTAAGTGAACATGGATTTGAGGGGCAGTATATAGAGGGCACAGCTTGGCAGCATAGCTTTTTTGTTCCACATGATATAGAAGGATTTGCAACACTACATGGGGGTAAAGAAAAACTTATACAAAAACTAGATGCGCTATTTACGGCGCCCTCCGAATTACATGGCGAGGACGTTTCCATAGATGTTACCGGACTAGTTGGACAATATGCGCATGGGAACGAACCCAGTCATCACATTATTTATTTATATACAGCGTTGGGCGCCCCTGACAAGGCTGCGTATTGGGTGCGAATAGTAGCAGATAGTATGTATAAAAATGGCCCCGATGGTTTGACCGGAAATGATGATTGCGGACAAATGAGCGCTTGGTATATATGGTCTGTTTTGGGAATGTATCCCCTCAATCCTGCTTCAGGCCAATACGTATTTGGATTACCCTTAATCAAAGAGGCTAGTTTGGTAATGCCACAAAATCGAAAGGTAAAAATTCAAGTTATAACAATACCCGGCCATGGAAAAAAAGGGATTGCAAAAGTAAAATGGAATAAAAAAGAAATACCGGTATACGCAATATCGCATCAACAATTACTAGAGGGCGGAACGCTTACCTATTATATCTATGAATAGTATCCTAAAGCAAGTACAGCATAAGTTAAGTCTGATTTTTTGTTTAATTCCTCTTCTAAGCTATGGGCAATTTCAAGCCAAGCTAATTCCCAAGAAGGGCTTGTTTGTTAATCAAGGTGCGCTACAATGGGCCATGGGTTCTGAAATAAATTTTTTAAACGCAGACCGGAAGCACCATGAATACTATTTTACATGGTGGGAACAAGATGCAGACACAACTAATCCGCAACAAGACATCTTATTCATTGGTAGTACCAACACCGCTGTTCAAGGCACATTTTCTTTGCTAAGAAGTGAACGGAAGATAAAAACAGAACTAAATTGTACCTGGAATAAAAATACACCCGGCGTTTGCGACTTACTTTATACCCGACTTTGGTATCCCTTTTTTAAAAACGCAACCTGGAGTGATAAACAGGGAAATATAATCCAGCAACTTGAAAGAGATTTTTCAGATACGGTAATAATTGCTACTACCCCCTTTGGTGTTTATCGCTTTAGTTCTTCTAGTCCCTTTTCAATCAAACTGGATACCACGCTGCATCCGCAAGCATCCGCATTCAGCGTTCGTGCTCAGTTCATACGCTTCCTGGACCGTTCTGTAACCTTAGCAGAGAAAGAAACAATAAACCGAACATTTAGTATTGAACTGATAGAAGCCCCTGTTTTATCAGCCAAAAAATCCTACCAAGTAGATCAATCAGCATTGACCTTTGCTAGCTCCACCTGGGAGCCACCGGCAGGAAAACTATTGCTCCTACCCAAGCCAACCGAGTGGATTTTCACAGGGGGATTTACCAACATCCCCTCTACAACAAATAAGCCCAGCGATAGCGCAGTACGCTACTTTAATGAAGTTGCAAATCGCTATTGGAAAACCGAAAAGCACCTACAACCCGCTTGGAGATTGAATAAGGATTCTCTACTTGCTGGCGAAGGCTATACACTTGTTATTCAGGATAGCATTCAAATTGGCTATGCTTCAGCTGCAGGGTTACAACATGCCATTGAAACACTCGGCCAATTATTGGAACAAAAAGATCAACAACTTGTCCTAAGAAATGGCTTTATAAAAGACGCGCCACAGAATAACTGGCGAGGCATCCATATGTTTACAGGTCCACAGAGTCTGGCCTTACACCAAAAAATGTACCAGCAGGTTTTACAACCACTCAAAATAAATAAAGTGGTGCTTCAATGTGAGCAAGCAACCTGGAACTCTTTTCCTGGCATTCATAATTCGATCAGTATAAATCGAGATGATTTAAAAAGAGAATTTGAATACTTACAAAGCAAGCATATTGAACCCATTCCATTGATGCAGAGCTTAGGTCATATGGAATGGTTTTTCAAGCCAGTTGAATATCGACACTTGGCAATCAATCCCTCCTACCCTTATACGCTGAATGTAACTCAAAAAAAAGGGAAAAGAGTCATGCTTACTCTTTGGGAAGAGGCCGTTGAACTTTTACAACCCAAAACCATTCATGTGGGATTTGATGAGATAGGAATGATTGGATTTCATTGGCCAAGAGAAAAAGAGATAGCGCTGTTCCAACAACAGCTGGATCGTCTATATCGTTTCAGCAAAAAAAGAAAGCTGGAGTTGATGATTTGGGGAGACATGGGTCTTGCACCAGGAGAAGCACCGGATGCCTGTAACGGTATTAATCGAGAGAGGGCAGCAAAAATCAGATCGAGTATTCCCAAAAACACATGGATTGCCGATTGGCATTACGTGGGCAACCCAGATCCTGGTGCTTATAGCAGCAATTTGCAATTATGGAAAAATGAAGGTTTTCGTCCAATCGCATCACCCTGGTATGTGCCAGAAAATATTAGAGGATTTACATTGGCGGCTAATCAAGAAAAAGCTGGCGTACTACAAACAACCTGGGCTGATTTTGAAAGTAGCGAAATGAATATGCTGAAAAATATAGAGCAATTCGGCGCATATGTACTGGCATTAGATTATGCATGGAGTGGAAGAAAAGAGCTCCCGGCGGAGCTCCCCTACCACGGCGTTACAGAGTGGACAAAACGATTTTACAGACAACCGCTTCCTATTTCTCCTCGAAATGGACTCAGCTGGAAAGGCAAGTTGGAGTTCGAAAACGTTACTCATCCAACGGGCTTATCGTTACCAAATCAACTTTCCTATTCACTTGGAAGCATTCAGAAAATAGAAGGAATAAAAATTAATTTCCTAACCACTCAAATCTTACCCGAGGCAACACCCGTCGCCATCTTAACTGGTTGGAAAGAGGGTAGATCTGTTTTTACCATTCCGCTGCTTTATGGAAGAGATATTCGTGCAGAACTAGACAAGCGTCCGATTTACGTTGCGGTATTGGAGAAGGGAGAAAAAGAATGGTATTATTTTTTTAATACTACAACTGGTGTAGATAAAATTGAACTGCAACAAATTCATCCAGCAGCCGGCATACGGTTAACAGAATTAGTATTGATTCAATAAACTAACTCCGCCAAATCCATTTCCGTCGATTGAAGTACAGGGTTATAACACTTACAAAGCCAGTAAAAATAAGTCCTTTAAGAAATCCCTGCCAGGGCGTGTGAGCCCACGAACCCCATTGGTCACCAAGTCCAGTCAGTGCAAGAAATGGAAGTACTACCAATGAGCCCGCAACATAGGCTACCAAGGGATTTTTCCCAAGCTCCGATAAAAAACTCGAAACAGATTGCAAGAATTTAAATCCAATAAAATCCTTTATTACAACAAGTAATAAAAATCCGTAACCAGTAGTAACAAAATAGTAACTAAACGTAGACGGATCTTTTTTAATACCGCCCTCAAAAGGTTCTAAGATCAATCCTGTCAACAAAAAAAATAATCCGTAACGCACCAAGGAACCTGTTAATGAGGTGTACTGCAACAACCAGTTCCTCATAAAAGAACCAAGAAACAGCCCTAGTAAAACCATCCAACAAATTGCAGTTTGATCCCGCATAAATAAAAGAGAAAGCAATAGGATCAGTAAAATAAGGGTTAGAATAGACCAAAGTCCAAATTTCAGAGACCGAAGTGCTTTAGCTTCATGCCTGCATTGCAAAAACAATTCGCCTGCCCAAGTGCCTGGAATAACAATAAAAAGATATTTCAAAAAGTAAAACTTATAAGCCCAGTCAAAACTGATTCCGACTATAGTGCGAAAATTGAAAAAAGACTTTACCAAATGATCCCCTGATTCACGTGCACTTAGTATCACACTACCTACTATTACCAATAATGCCCCTCTCCAAACCGGATGTTGAGTGGTAACTAAATATAGAAGTGTTCCAAAAAAGGCCATATTCGCTAACACAACAATAATGATATCGCTACGGTACAAATCAAACCCCTTCCCGTCATAAAAAGGCAATCGATATAAGAGCAGCACTGCTATCAAATAAGAAATTGGCTTTATCCATTTCAATCCGCTCCAAAGCCCCAACTTTTTAAAATCAAATAGTTGGCCAAATAATAACAGGAATGAAAAAATAGAAAGTACTTGATCCATTGAACTTGGATTCTTACTCAACACCCACGCTTTCATGTGCTGTGAAAAAAGAGCAAAAAACAAAAGCTGAAAGTACCTTCTCCCAGCTACGGTCATCAAGCTTAATCTTGACACCCCTCGCTCTAATTGCACGTGGAATGAAAGTGGCATAGCAGCTCCCATACAAAACAAGAAAAAGGGAAACACAAGATCCACCCAAGTAATCCCCGCACGAGTGGGATCAAATTGATGGCTGGGAGGCGGCACCTGCGCATGATACATCCAGGCGGGCAATAAACCGCCAAAGGCAATGCTACCAGAAAGGACCATTCCCAGAATGGCAATGCCTCTTAAAATATCTACCTCTTGCACTCTGTTCGTAGCACTGATCATATCTGATTTGTTTTAATTCAAAGTAATAAAAAAGGGGCACTTTTCGAGTGCCCCTTTTTTGAATTACAATAGCTATTATTGCCAACCTGGGTTTTGCGTGATATTCTTGTTCTTATCAATTTCACCCTGTGGAATTGGCCAAAGTTTGTACTTAGGATTTGTATTTACGCGTGTTTGCGCGCGTGTTTTTAATCGCTTGGCAATACTAGCAGCGGAGTAAACAGGTAGTCCATTCGCATCAAAGGAAGGTCTCTCTGCAGGATCAGCAGGATTTAAAGAAACCCCCACTACAGGCATAGAATTAGCAACAGCGTATAAATCCCAACGACGAAGGTCAATCAATCGTAAACCTTCTCCGGCAAATTCAACCGCTCTTTCACGACGAACCAACTCACGTAACTCGGCTGCAGAACCACCTGTAACAGCAGGTTGGC